>DNUZ01000011.1:47830-108753 GCA_003507655.1 Lachnospiraceae bacterium
ACAAAAGCAGTCTCGGTTTTGTGCAATTGCCAGCCACTAAGTTGTGAGGCTCTTTTTGACAACCTAATCTCTATAGAAAATATCATGTTACGTTAAAGTATGAGAGCTGTGTTTCCTATAGAGTAAAAAAGGGACGCTCTGAAAAGAACGTCCCCAAAATGCTTTTTCTATACTTCGATCAGTTCATAGCTGCGGCTGCCAAGTCCGATCTTTTCTGCGTGGTCTAAACAGCTTCTCCATTCGGATTCCGGTGTGGAATTGCGGAAATGATCATGATGATCCACAAAGTCTGCTTTTTTCATATTCTCTGCAAGCTGGCTGTTTGGCAATGGTGTTGCTGCAAGACAGGCATCTACACATGCCTGATCTAATGCCAGTGGATCAAAGGATGCAAACATTCCGATGTTTGGTAAGATCGGAGCATCGTTCTCTCCATGACAGTCACAGTTTGGTGAAACATCTACGATCAGTGAAATATGGAAGGATGGACGGCCATCTACAACGGCTTTGGTATATTCTGCCATTTTACAGTTCAATACTTCATTTGCATTTTCATTATTAAATGCGATCGCATCAAAGTTGCAGGCTCCAAGACAGCGTCCACATCCTACACAGTGTTCGGTATCTACCGTCATTTTCTTTGCTGCTTCATCAAATACCAGTCCACCGTTGGCACATTCACGCTGACAGCGTTTGCAGCCACGACAGACCTCAGCGGTAATATGTGGGGTTCCGGATCTGTGCTGTTCTGTTTTTCCTGCACGGGAACCGCATCCCATACCGATATTTTTAATGGCTCCGCCAAATCCGGTCATCTCATGTCCTTTGAAGTGTGTCAGGCTGATAAATACATCTGCATCCATAACTGCCCGTCCGATTTTTGCGGCTTTTACATATTCACCGCCCTCGACCGGCACTTCTATGTCATCGGTTCCCTTTAAACCGTCACCGATGATCACCGGACAGCCTACGGTCAATGGTGTAAATCCGTTCTCCCATGCACACTCTAAATGCTCTAATGCATTCTTTCTGCTTCCCGGATACATCGTATTACAATCAGTCAAAAACGGTTTTCCACCGAGTTCTTTTACCACATCGGCAACTGCTTTTGCATAGTTCGGACGAAGATAACTGATATTTCCAAGTTCGCCAAAATGCATCTTGATCGCAACAAATTTGCCATCCATATCAATATCACCGATACCGGCTTTTTTGATCATCTTCTTTAACTTTGTCGGAAGTCCGTCTCCAAACGCCTGTGTTCTGAAATTTGTAAAATATACTTTTGATCTTTCCATCATCATGCCTCTTTCAAAAACTTTTCTGTAACTTTTCTGATCATATTTTATCTATCTTACTCACTTTTTTCCTCGGATGCAAGTCCTGTCTGCAGGGTTCTTGCCAGTTCATCAATCTGGCGTACCATCTTTTCGATTTCTCTGATCCCGGCTGCATTTTCCTGCGATGCTGCGGTCACATGCTCGAGAAATCGCAATCGCATAGATGTAGAGCAATACTACATGATATGTAAGTAACACAATGGCAACGGTCATAAAGACAACCGCTAAAAGGATCAGTACATACTCTATTATATGAATATCTGAAAATACCGTCAAGAAAAAAACGTTTGTTTCAACACCTGTATCACCTTGTCATAGTTCTGCGGCTGATGCGGAAATGTGCAGTTTGTACATACCTTGATCCGCCTACCGTCCTTTTCTAAAAACTCCGGTTTTCCGGGGCAGTGCTCCCTGCTGTATAACGGACAGTAACAAAACAGACAGTTCATGTTCTCAATCCCTTTATGGCACGGATAATACTGACACTCTTTGTTTTCAAAAAAACGATAGGAATTCTCCATACTTACCTCCTAAGTATTGCTCTGCTTTTTTTACAAAATGATCTGCAAAGGACGGGTTTGACGGATAGTAGAGATGCGGAAAGCCCATCCAGACATTTTCTTTTTCGATCACACACGGATAGGTTCTGCCTGTGATCGGCTTAACTGCCATACAGTCCTCTCCATTCTTCTCACTGTCAAAATAGTGGAACTCATGTCCTTTGATCCTCGTTCCCACTTCTAAAAAATGGCTCTCTTTTTCTTCTAATTCGATATACCCGAAACGCACCAGCTTTTTCGTATCCTGACACGCTGCCGGGAGCACCCCTGCCATCTGATATGGATGACCGTCTCTGTCACGGATCGCCGTGTGCAGATAGAGAAATCCGCCGCACTCTGCCACGACAGGCATTCCGCTTTCCACTGCTGCTTTGATTTCTTTTCGCATCGCTGTATTTTCCTCTAACTCTTTTGCATACAATTCCGGATAACCGCCTCCTAAAAGCAGTCCACTGCTGCCCTCTGGCAATTCTTTATCATGCAGTGGAGAAAAATAGGCAATATCTGCCCCATATTCTTTGAGTAATAACAGATTGTCTTCGTAGTAAAAACAGAAGGCTTCATCTCTTGCAACTGCGATGAGAGGTTTTGTAATTAGTTCTGTTGATGTTATTTTCTCTGTTGTTTCTGTTATTTTTTCTATTTCTATTGTTTCCGCACTTGCTGCAATTTGTATGATTGTTTCTATGGAAACAGACTTTTGTAATTCCTCTGCCGCAACTTCTAACTGCCTTTGGATCTCTTTAATCTCTCCCGGAAGATGTAAGCCTAAATGTCTGCTCTGGATCTGCAACTGCTGCCGCTCTGCCAAATATCCCAAAACACGGATCTGCAATTCCGCTTCGATCAACGGCTTTATGATCTCATAATAGGACTTTGACATCCGGTTCAATATCACGCCCCGGATCAGATGCTCTGTATCGTATGCTAAAAATCCTGCAATGAGTGGTATCACGGAACGCCCCATTCCTTTCGCATCTACCACTAAAATGATCGGTGTTTTGGTCACTTTTGCCAAATGATAGGACGAGCCTTCCTCACACACGCCACCAAGTCCGTCATACAGCCCCATCACGCCTTCTATGACCGCTATTTCCTCTCCTGTTCTGTTTTTTAACAGAAGTTTTCGGGTATCATTCTCTCCGGTAAAAAAAGTATCTAAATTCTTCGAGGGAATCCCTATGACTCTTTGATGGAACATCGGATCGATATAATCCGGGCCACACTTATAAGAGACCACTTGTTTTCCCATATCTTTTAGGGTCTGTAATATCGCACAGGTAATCGTTGTCTTGCCGCTTCCGCTTTTGGGTGCTGCGATCATCACACGGTCTAATTTCATGTCATATATCCTCCCTTTTATCCACAAAAATCAAATGCACAGATCCATACCTGATTTTCTGCCTGCATCAGATGATAGGAACCTGCCACTCTTGCCCTGCTTACCTGTAGCTGTATCAACTCTTCGTTTTCGATCGGATAATCGGAGAGTACCTCTTTGATCTCACAGATTGTCTCTAAACTAATCGCATTGATCACGATCCGCATCTTAGGATTCTTTTGATATAACACCGATAAGATTTCATTCATCCTTCTACTGCTGCCACCGATAAATGCATGTGTCGGTTTTAGAAGTGTTTCTAAGCCGTCCGGTGCATCTGCTTTTATGATCTCTATGTTTTCTAAGCCAAAGTGTTCTTTGTTCTTCCCGATCAGGGCAGCTGCCTCTTCTTTTTTTTCTATGGCAAAAACACGGATATCGTTAGAAAGTCCTGCCGCCTCCACTGCGATTGAGCCTGTTCCACTGCCAATATCATAAAATACAGCTCCTTTATGCAGTTTTAATTTACAAATACTGACATCTCGCACCTCTTCTTTTGTCATCGGTACCCGGTCGCGCAAAAACTCGGTGTCTGCCCTTCCATGCGTCAGCCTTTTGCCTGCAGCACTTGGATTTTTTATAAAACAGGTATACAGTCCCTCTTTTTGCAATGCAAGGCACTCCTTTGGTGTCAGTTCTAAAATCTCCTGCTCCGGATAGGACAACTGATAGCCTGCATAAATCCTGCATGATTCAAGTCCTGCACGATCTAAAATTTCTCCAAGTCTTTGTACGTCCGATACGCCTGACATTAATAAAAAGGTCTTTTCGCTGTTTCGTATCCGCTCTGCTAAATTCAACAACTCTTTTCCATGCATACTGTAAACAGCCGCGTCCTGATAACTTTCGCCGATGCAGGCGGCTAAATATGCTACGGAAGAGATTCCGGACAATATCCGTACCGATGCCTGTAAACGTCCGGCAGATATTTCCTCCTGCAATGCACGGTACATAGAAGCTGCTCCACTGTAAAAACCGCTGTCACCGGAAAACAGTACCACCACCTTCTGTCCTGTTACGATTTCCGAAACCTCTACATCTTTTTGCATCTCTTCTAAATACGGAATGATCTGCTCTGTCCGATAATAAGGCTTTTTTTCTAATTTCGGCTGATAGGATGCGATCATCCGTTTTGCCCCAAGTAAAATATCTGCCTGTCGGATTGCCTGCTCTACTTCGTTTGTCAGGCTTTCCCTGCTTCCCATACCGACTCCTGCTAAGATGATCTCAAATCTGTTTTTGGACTGCTGAGGCAGGATCTTGCATCCGCAGATCACTTCTAATTTTTTGCATACTTCGGTAAAGGTATCTCCTGTCTCTGTTTTTTTCTGCCCGATGACATAGACCGGAATTCCTGCTTTTTTTGCCGCTTTTATTTTTTCTTCATATCCTCCGGCTCTGCCGCTCTTTTTTGTCACCATGCACTGTATTTGGTATTGGTGCAGGATGGCGGTATTCATCTCTTCGCTAAACGGCCCCTGCAATGCTATGATCTGTTTTCCTGAAATCCCCTGCTCCATGCAGATATGCAGGCTCTCTAACCCCGGCAGTACACGCACATAAAGTCTGTTTTGGATCTTTTCAGATGAAGCATATACGCTGAGTTCTTTACTTCCGGTCGTCAATAAAATATTTCCTTTTGTCTGCTCTAAGGCTTTTGCACATGCTTCATTGCTTTCAAAATAGCATACACCTGTTTCTTCTTCCTCTAAAATCTCTCTTTTTAATCGCAGATATGGGATGGTAAGGTCTTTGACTGCTGCCCGGATATTTTCCGTAACGGCTGTTGCATAGGGATGCGTGACATCTACAACTGCTGCAAATGCTTTTTGCTTTAAATATTCCCGCATTGCCTCTTCATCCATCCTGCCACGATGAACGGTCACTAGCGGATGCTCTTTTAATACAAGTTCTCCGTATTCCGTGGCTACGCATATGGTATGTGCAATTCCTGCTGCCGCTAAATATTCAGACAGGGTTCTCCCCTCCGTTGTTCCTGCAAATATTATTATGTCATTTGATATCCGTGTTTCTTTCAATGTGATAACCTCGCTTTGTAACCAGCTTTCCATGTATCAGTTCCGTATCGGAATTACCGATGAATACGGTGGTAAACATATTCACCTGTATATCTCTCAATTCCCGTAAGGTACAGGTCACTGCCTTTGTTCCTTCCCTGCCGATATTCTCCACATATCCGCATGGCCGTTCCTCATCGATCACACGAAGCAGGATGTCACAGGCTTTTTTCAGATAATCTTTCCGCTTATGGCTCGACGGATTATAGATTGCTATTGCAAAATCTCCCCCGGCTGCCGCCAGCAGGCGTTTTTCGATCTTTTCCCACGGCGTTAAGAGATCACTCAGGCTGATCACGCAAAAATCATGATTCAGCGGTGCTCCTAAAACTGCCGCCCCGCTGCAGGCCGCCGTTATCCCCGGTATGACAAAAATCTCTGTATCCGGATATGCTTTTCCCATTTCGTACAGTAACGATGCCATTCCGTAAATCCCTGCATCACCACTGCAGACCATTGCTACCTGTTTTCCTTTTTTTGCTTCTTCAAAGCACAATTTGCAGCGTTCTTCTTCCTGTCTCATTGGAGTTGTCCGCATTTCCTTATCTGCAAACCGCTCTCCTAACAATTTGATATAGACCGTATAACCGATAATGACATCTGCCGCTTCTAATGCTTTTAGTGCCTCCCCTGTCATCATCTCTTCTTTTCCCGGCCCCATTCCGACTAAATAGATGTTATGCTTCATCAAATGTAATTCTCCATTCCCTTTTTGCAACGGCTATCGTCATCCCGTCTTTGGCATGTTTTTCATACACCAGTGTTCCTCCTGCTTCGCAGGCACAAAGTGCCGCCCGTTCACAGACATTGTCCACCCCAACCTGTGACTCTACAAAAGCAGAGGCATGAAAGTTTCCCTGCACTTTTTGCAGTTCTTTTGCCGTATAGGTCAAAAACGGTACTCTGTGCTGTCTGCTCCAGATTAAAAATCCCTGCTCGTCCTGCTTTTTATCAATAGAAGCCAATGCAAAAATCTGCTCTTTTTTCATTCCTGCTGTCTTTAGGGTTTCGTCAATCAGTGCTTCTATCTTCTGTGGCTTGATTCCCCTTTTACACCCCATTCCAACGACATACTCTTTGGGCTGTAATCGGAGCAATGCGTCTGTGTTTGTCGGATGCTCCGGTTTTGGATTTTCCGCAATCACAATGTCGACGGTTTGTGGTGCGGAATCTGCTGATAGCACAGCCGTTGACGAGTAGGAAATCAGATGTATTTCCTCCGGTATTTTCGTTCCCTCTTTCAGATGTCCCTCTTCTACACACAGGGTCACTTTCTCTCCTGCTAAGACTTTTGCCGATATCTTTGCAATTCTGTCTTTATTTATGATGCGAAGTCCGTTCCTTTTTGCAAACAGATCCACGGCAAATTTGTTTTGCAGATCGGTTGCTGTGGTGATCACCGGGATTGCGTTAATCTTTTCTGCAATCTGCACCGCGAGTTCATTTGCACCGCCATAATGCCCCGCCAAAAGCGGAATCACATACTGCCCCTGTTCATCTAATACAAGTACCGGACTGTCGTGGAGTTTGTCGGTAAGATTCGGGGCAATGGCTCTGACTGCAATTCCACAGGCTCCGATAAAAAGTACGGCATTTTTTTCCTGCATCTGCTCTTTTGTCCAGTCAGCAATGCTCTTTTCGACATAGACTGCCTTTATCTTCGTGTCATGGGTTTTTACAAGGGAACATTTTGTATAAACTGCCGTTGTGATGCCTGTATTTTCCGTCAGGCTCTCTGACACTCTCTTGGACAGCTCTAACCCATTGTTTGTAAAACTGATGATACTTAGTTTCATATCTATTCTTCCTTTGCCTGCCTGAATTCCGTTGAAAAATCCGGTGCATACAGCCGCGATTTTTGATAGTGCTGATGCGTCAGCACATCCCCGACTAAGACCAATGCCGTCTTTGTGATGCCATGCTCCTTAGCTGTAGCCGCCAGTGTCTCCACCGTACAAAGATACGCTTCTTCGTCCTTCCATGTTGCCTTATATACCAGTGCCGCCGGCGTATGTTTTTCATATCCTCCGGCGATCAGTCTTTGGCTTAATTCCTCTAACATGCCGGTGCTTAAATAGATTGCCATGGATGCCTGATGCGCCGCAAAACTTTCGATACTCTCTTTCGTTGGAACCTTCGTTTTGCCTTCCATCCGCGTAATGATCAAAGACTGTGAAATTCCCGGCAGTGTATACTCTATATTTAAGGATGCTGCCGCTCCAAAGCAGGCACTGACACCCGGACAGCTTTCATATGGTATACCAAGCCTGTCCAATTCATCCATCTGTTCCCGGATCGCACCATAAATGCTTGGGTCTCCGGTGTGCAGACGTACGAGCATTTTTTCTGCCTCCTGTGACTGCTGCATCACGGCAAGCACCTCAGACAACGTCATCGTGGCACTGTTAAATATTTCACATTCTTTTTTTGCATATGCTAACAACTCCGGATTGACTAAAGACCCCGCATAGATGATGACATCTGCCTGCTCTAACAGCCGCATTCCCCGCACGGTGATTAAATCGGCTGCCCCTGTTCCTGCGCCAACAAAGTAAACCATTGTTCTGCCCCCTTACTTTTTGCTAATTCGCCAAACTCATTGGCATACATGATGCAGTCTATCTGCATTTTTCCCATTGCACGTTTATTCAGATAATAACAGATATGTTCCATCGCATCCTCCATAACGACTTTTCTTTTACCGGTTGTTTCTAAAATACGGACTGCTTCTTCGGTCGTAACACAGGCTAAGATCTCGCAGGCTGTTTGCGCACTGATTCCCTGTCGGATCGCAGATGCCGTTATCAGCTCCATCCTGCAATCCCCCTCTTTGGAATGTGTATTCATAATGCCGCCTGCTACTTTGATGAGCTTGCCGATATGTCCGGTTAAGAGCAGTTTTTGAAAACCTTCCTCCACTGCCATATCAATCGTATTGCCAATGAAGTTACTGCACTTGATACTTTTATCTAAATCATAGCCATAAGCCTGCTTCATAAAATCCAGTCCGTAATTGCCGGGTGCAACTGCCACATACGCATACCCTTCTGCCCTTCTCTGTCTTAGTTCTACCCGGATCGTATCTAAGATTGCCTGACTGCTCATAGGCTCTACGATCCCACTGCTTCCAAGAATCGAGATCCCGCCTTTGATCCCAAGTCTTGGGTTGAAGGTCTGCTCCGCAAGCTGCTCCCCCTCCGGTACAAAAATCTCTACTGCCAGTCCGCCTTTATAATCAACTAGCCTGCAGACCTCTAAGACTTCCTTTGTGATCATCTCTCTTGGCACATGATTAATGGCTGCATTTCCTACCGGCTGGTCTAATCCCGGCTTTGTGACCCTGCCCACTCCGATGCCCCCATCGATCTGTACATAAGGTGTGTCCTCTAGGGATTGAAGATTTTCTCGGGATTGAAAATCTGCTTGGGAACGAAAATCTTTTCTGTCATTTCCGCAATAAGTCACTTTTGCATAGATCCATGCTCCGGTTGTTACATCCGGATCGTCTCCCCCGTCCTTTTGCACGGCACAGCTTACGACGTCTTCCGTTCGTCTGATATCTAAAATCTGTGCCGTATAGGGAATCCCCTTTGGTGTCTCAATCGTGATCTCTGTTTTTTTTCTTCCTAACAGAAGCATATATGCCGCTGCCTTCGCTGCCGCCGCCGCACAGCTTCCTGTTGTAAATCCATATCGCATACGTTCCTGCTCCTGTCTGCTCAGACTCCACTCTGCTCTTTTTTCAGTTCATAGAGGATTGCATTACATATGGCTGCTGCCACGTTACTGCCGCCCTTTCTTCCGCGGTTGATAATATGAGGCACCTCTGTTTCTAAGATCAGCTCCTTTGCAGCCTCTACATTGACGAACCCAACAGGAACGCCAATGATAAATTCCGGGCGGAATCTCTGATCCTTTAGCATCTCATATAATTGTATCAGAGCTGTCGGTGCATTTCCAATTGCAAAAATTAAAGGTTTCTTTAATTTCGTTGCCATCTCCATGCTGACTGCGGCACGGGTCATCCCACGCTCTTTTGCGATTTTTGCAACGGTCTCATCTGCCATAAAGCAGTGTACGGTTCCGCCAAAGCCTGCTAAGGTCTTTTTATTGATCCCTGCAAGTGCCATATTCGTATCGGTTACAATATCTGCACCTCTTAAGATCAGATCTTTTGCGATCCGAACGGCATGCTTTGAATATACCAGTGTTTTCGTATACTCAAAATCTGCACTGGTATGGATCACCCGTTTTGTTATCATTTCCTCTTCTTTTGGAAGTTCGATGCCCCGCTCTTTTAATTCTTTTGAAATGATCTCAAAACTTCTCTTTTCTATTTCATTTGGCAATAAATGTTCGATACTTTTTTGTCTATCCAATACATTCACCTATCGCTTTCTCTAAAATTTCGTTCTCTCTCCGGCTTTTCACTGCCACACGATAATATCCCTCTGACAGCCCCTGAAAATTTTTGCAGTCACGGATCAGGATTCCTTTTTGCAGTAATTTCTCGTAGAGTGGCTTTTCACTGTAGAATAAAATAAAGTTCGCATCACTTAAAATGACCTGTAATCCGAGATTTTGCAATTTCTCCGTGAGGAATTTTCTTTCTGCTGCCACATATTCTACGGTTTTTTTCAAATATTCCTGCTGCTGTAAACAGGCAATCCCCGCCGCCTCGGCAAAAACCGAAAGATTCCATTCCGGGAGCTGGCCTCTGATCTTTTGTAATAACTCCTTATCACTACACATCAGGTAGCCAAGCCGCACACCCGGGATTGCATATATTTTTGTAAAAGCCCGTACAATGAGTAAATTCCGATAGGTGCTGAGTCTTTGTACTATGGAATTTTCTTTTTCACAGAACTCTATAAAACATTCGTCTAATACCACATAGATTTTTTTCTCTTTGCACACTTCTAATACATTCTCTAAATATGCCGGTTTCATCAATTTTCCGGTCGGGTTGTTCGGATTTGCTAAAAAAAGCAGTTCTGCATCTTCCTGTAATGCCAATACTAATTCTTCCCCCGGTAAAAAATCCTCCTCTTTTTTTAGCGGAACACAGACCACTTCACTCCCTACCGCTTTTGCCGTATATGCATATCCGTAAAAGGAAGGAACAGGCAGAATGACTTTTTTCGGCTTGAGTGCATGCAGGATTCCTAAAAAAAGTTCCGATGCTCCGTTTCCCGGCAAAAAATAAGTTTTTGGCAGGCAAAATTTCCTGCTTAATGCTTCTTTTAACTGCTCTGCTTCCATATCCGGATACTGCATACAGACATCCACTGCCTGATGTAATGCGTCTTTTACTTCCTCCGGTATCCCCAAAGGATTGATATTCACTGAAAAATCAATCTGTATCCGGTTTCTGTAGATATCTCCGCCGTGAATTGTCTGCATCTCTACACCTCCCTAAAGTAATATAATAAGTACCATAAAAAACAGACACCCTGTTTCTCCAAGCCATGCCGTTAAATACATCAGACGGTTTGCCCGCCGGATGTCTTCGTATTCCACCGGACGGGTATCATCCCCGATATGTGGCTTTTTTACCACTTTTCCAAAATATACGGCATCACCTGCTAACCGTATTCCCAATGCTCCTGCACAAACCGACTCTGTCTGGGCAGAATTTGGACTGGCATGGTTTCTTCGGTCTCTTTTATAGATCCGATAAGCTCCTTTTCCACTAAAATCACTGCCGCCAAGATATGCCGCTGCTATCATCAGATATGCACTGATCCTCGATGGAAGATAGTTGCATACATCATCTGACTTTGCCGCTGTCCTTCCAAAATTCAGATATTTTTCATTTTTATATCCGATCATGGAATCCATCGTATTGACTGCCTTATATAAAAATCCAAGAACAGGTCCGCCAAGCGCTGTATACAGCATAGGTGCAATGACACCGTCCGAGGTGTTCTCTGCTACTGTCTCTATCGCCGCCTTTGCCACTCCGGTTCCATCCAAAACCGCCGTGTCTCTTCCAACGATCATTGCTACCGCTTTTCTTGCCTCTTCGATTCCTTCTTTTGTCAGGCTTTGATAGACCTTCATGCTCTCTACCTTTAAGCATTTTACCGCTAAGATCTGATAGGTCATGATCGTCTCTACTGCTACGCCAAGATACGGATGCAGCAGATAAGCTCCAATAACAAAAAATGCTGTCACTGCGAAGGTCACAGACAACACGATAAAAACCAGCAGTGTTCCTCTTCTTCGCTCGCTTTTCTCCTGCTCTTTATGCTCCTTGCCTTTTGTTTCTTTTGATAAAAATCTCTTTTCCAACACTACGATCAGATTTCCGATCAGACGGATCGGATGCGGCAGCCAATAAGGGTCACCTAAGATTAGATCTAACAAAAATCCCAAAAAGAATGCAATACTATGGTATAACACGTTCTGATTCCCCCATGATGTTTTCTACCCCCTGCAATTTCGGCTGTTCCCGGGTTCCGCTTAATAGACAGCGGTATCCGCCTCCGTTTTTTACCTGATGATCAAAATAATCTCCTCCGTAAAAACTGCTCAGGATTGCCATAATGGTTCCTCCATGCACTACCGCTCCTGCTGTGATCTTTGAAGCCGGCTGTTTTTCGTCCATTTTCTGAAGCCTTCCTTTAATTCCGATTAACATCCGGTAAAATCCCTGCTCGCAGCGCTTTATAAAGGCCTCCCTGCTCTCTCCTCCCGGAAATGGCAGGGTGCCATTGCTGTCGATCCATGCCTGATAATTTGGATTTTTCTGCAATTCAATATAATTCTTTCCTTCAAATTCTCCAAAATCCATTTCTCTCCACTCCGGTATGTATATTGGCGTATGGTTTGGATAGAGGATTTCTGCGGTTTCGGTGCAGCGCTTCATCGGACTGCAAAACAGAATATCCGTCTTTGGATAAGTTCCGTTTTTCTGCAATGCCTGCAGCTTGCAGATCCCATTCCTGCTCAAAGATGTATCTGTGTTCCCAAGATATCGGTGCTGCTCATTTTCGATTGTCATTCCATGACGCAAAAATATAATTTCTATTTGATTTTTTGACCAATCCCACATATGACGCGTATCACCTCTTCTGCTTCTTTTGCTAGTTCTATTAAGATCCTGCCTGTCTGCTCACGATATTCTCTCTCGAATGCATCCATGGGAACAATTCCATTTCCAATCTCATCACTGATCAGAATACAGTCAGGATATTTTGTGATAAAATCCAGGATGCTCTCTTTTGGGTTCTCTCCCCGCTGCATGGAGGTTTTGATGAACGTATGAAGATGATTTATGATGACTATTGTATTTGTTGAATCTGCCTCTTCTGTATCGGATTTTATATCATCTAATAATGTTCCGTCACAAATTCGATATTCTTTCTCTCCAATTTTTCTCAAAGTATAATTTAATTTTCCTTGTGAATATCCACCAATAATAAGTTTCACTTTCTATTCCCTCGTATTTCGTTATCATGTTCTCTGTGTTTTTATCTGATATTTGAGTATGCTCTTTCGGATTTTAAATATTAATTCCTGATTTAAGAAGTACATTCGCAACGTTTGTCATCACTACAATAGCACCTTCGCATAACAACAGGAAATATCCTGCGGTATCTCCCGTAATCCCCCCAAGTTCCTTCTTAGTACGGTATTTATAATAGCCAAAGACTGCAAAAGCTGTAATAACCGCCACACTTCCTGCAAAAAGTGACCTCCACAACATAAAACCGATGCACAAGGCTCCCTGCACAGACAGTGCTGCTTTTACAATGACCGCATCCGCGTGGTCCTGAAACAGATAGAGCATTCCCTCTTTTTTCGCGGATGGGAACGATACGACTCCAATCCCACTTAACACCCTCGCCAGTACAAATCCTGCGCATACAACCTGTAATATATTTTTATCCGTAATCTCTGAAAATGCCCCCATATAGATCAATCCATACACCGCTAACATGATCACGGCAAATGCCCCGATATGGGAATCCTTTAAAATCTCTAATTTCCGCTCTTTCGGTTGGTAGGAATGAAATGCATCCATTGTATCCATAAAACCATCCACATGGAATCCACCAGTCAAAAGCAGGGGGATTGCTGTGCCGATAAACACATAACACAGATTTCTGATCCCGAACCGGTCGCAAAGCAGCCGCCAGAAATAGAGACAGAGCCCTATCACAATACCAATCCATGGAAAAAAGCAGAGTACATGCTTCATATCTTCTTCCTTCCACTCAAACTGTGGCATGGGAATTTTTGAATACATCGAAAATGCGATGATGATTGACTTTAAAATATGCATGTTACTTTCCTCCCTTTATCACAAGTGGGATTCCCACGACTACTTCTATCACTTCATCTGCCATGTCCGCTAACTTTTCATTAATGCTTCCGATCGCCCGAAGGTATTCCATCGTACCCTCTTCATAAGCAATCCCGTCTTCAAATACATTATTGGTTACGATCACCAGATGTCCTGCCTTTTGTTTCAGGCTCTGGATCCCTTCTACCACAGAATCCGTAACTTCCGTATAACTTCTTGTTTGTTTCTTAGTATCTTCACTCAAAAACATCTCATTGGCAGTCAGATTTGAGATACACTCTAATAAAACACTGCTCCCTGCCTTAATCTTTGGCAATGTCTTTTCGATTTCTATGGGCTGTTCGATCGTCAAAAAGCCTTTATTTTTTCGAAGTCTTTGATGCCTTGCGACCTTTTTCTTTCCTTCCTCGTCAAAAACCTGCATCGTTGCAAGATAGTATTTGTTGCCCTTACCGGCAATTCTCCCAATATATTCCTCTGCATAGGCGGACTTACCGCTTCCGCTTCCTCCAATGATCAATACCATCATAACTTATCAAACCTCTGATACTGTTCTACCTGAATATCAAAAAAAGTCGTTTCTGCATGATAGACACGCAATGCCATATCTAAAAGCGGGAACATCATTACTGCTCCGGTTCCCTCCCCCAATGCCATGTGAGCATTCAAAACTGCCTCTTTTTCTAATGCCTTTAACAAAAACTTAGCCGCCGGTTCTTTGCCCTGATGTGACGTCAGCAAATATTCTTTCGTTCCCGGTGCGATTTTTTCTGCCGTCAAAGCTGCCACCAGACTGATGACACCGTCTAAGACAATCGGTATCCGATAAATCGCTCCTCCAATGCAGACACCTACAAGTCCGGCAATATCCAGACCACCTACCGTCTCTAAAATGGTAAATGCATCTTTTTCATACAAGTCATATTTCCGGATTGCCTCTCCGATGACCTCCTGCTTATGCAACAGTCCTTTTTCACTGAGGCCTGCTCCTTTTCCTGTGACAAGCGGAACTTCACATTTTAAAAGTGCCGCTGCCATAGCACTGCTGGTCGTTGTATTGCCAATCCCCATCTCTCCGGTTGCCAGTATCCGGTATCCTTCCTCTTTTAAGGTACGCACCAATTCCATTCCAACCGCCATGGCACGAACAGTTTCCTCTTCCGTCATTGCCGGTTCTTTTAAAAAATTCCTTGTGCCACATCGGATTTTTTTATTTAAGACACCGTGAATCTCCTCCCGGTTCTGTATACCGATATCCACCGGTATGATATCGGCTCCTGCCACTTCCGCCATTTGACATACGCTCGAATGTCTGCCTGCTATGGATCTTGCAACTGCCGCTGTAACCTCCTGCCCGGACTGGCTGATGTTTTCCTCTACGATGCCATTGTCTGCACACAGGATCAGCACGGCTTTTTTAGAAATATCGATCTTTTCCTCTCCGGTAATTGCTCCGATCTGAGCAGTCAGCGTCTCAAAACTTCCAAGCCCGTCTATCGGTTTGGCGATCGCATCCCAATTATAAAGTACCTGCTTTCGTACCTCTTCCATCGGTTTTGGGATGGAAATCTGCTCTAATTCTTCTTTTGTGTACTTATTGCAGATGGGCTTCTCTAAGCATTCCATAGATTTCCTCCATATTCAGATACTCCTTTAAGGTATCTGCCAACTGATCATACTGCCGCTCTTTAAAGGCCTGATAATCTTCTGACATTCCCTCTTTGATGGTAACTCCTTTTTTCTCGGCTAATGCCTGCACGATCCGATCTGCGATATTTCCGGTATCAAACAGTCCGTGGATATAGGAACCATAGACATTCGGATTCTTTCTGGTAACTACTACCTCACACGCTGTCTGACCTGATTTTTTCTGTTCCGGCTCATATTCCAATTCTTTTTCTTTGCCCTCTTTTATCCAAGTAGTCTCTCCCATATGAATCTCATATCCTTCAAATGCACATGCAGAGATCGGATACAGGATTCCCGGTAGCATATTGATGTTTCCCTTTGTCTGACAGTGTTTCTTTTCTTTTTGGAGTACCGTCAGAACCGGCAGCAGCTCCATACCGCGGATATTTCCTCCCTCTTCCACTCCGGCAGGATCGCGTATTTCAAACCCTAACATCTGATAACCGCCACAAATCCCAAAGACCGGAACTTCCTCTGACCGTTGTTTGATTGCTGCCTCTAAACCGTTTTGCCGCATCCATTTTAAATCTCCCATTGTATTTTTGCTTCCCGGTAAAAAAATCAGATCCGGATGCTGCAATTCTCTGACCGAAGTGACATAACGCACCGACACTCCCGGTATCTGCTCAAACACATGAAAATCCGTAAAATTAGAGATTCTCGGATAATGGATCACCGCAATGTCAATGAGTCCCACTTCTTTTTCTAAAAAGCGTTCACTCAGACTGTCCTCATCCTCTAATGACAATTCCATATAAGGAACCACTCCTGTCACCGGTACATTGCCCCGTTCCTCTAACATTCGGATTCCGGGTTCTAAGATCGATGCATCCCCGCGGAATTTGTTGATGATCAGTCCTTTCACACGTTCCCGCTCGCCGTCTGTTAATAACATCAATGTCCCTAGCAGCTGTGCAAAGACACCCCCTCTGTCAATATCCCCAACTAACAGTACCGGAGCATCCACCATTTCTGCCAGTCCCATATTCACAATATCATTCTCTTTTAAGTTAATCTCCGCCGGACTTCCTGCACCTTCTATCACAATGATATCCGCAAAGGATTCTAATTTATTAAATGCTCTTTTAATATCCGGTATCAGTTCCCGTTTATATGCAAAATAATCTCTTGCACTCATGTTTCCTAAAACTTCGCCGTTTACGATCACCTGGGAGCCGATATGGTTGGTGGGTTTTAATAAGATCGGGTTCATACAGACCATCGGAGAGATGCCTGCCGCCTCTGCCTGCATGACCTGCGCCCTTCCCATCTCTAACCCTTCTTTTGTCACAAAGGAATTGAGTGCCATGTTCTGGGATTTAAAAGGAGCTACGCGGTAACCGTCCTGTTGAAAAATCCGGCACAAGCCTGCTACTAACAGACTCTTTCCCGCATTGGACATCGTTCCCTGTACCATGATTACTTTTGCCATCTTTTTCTGCCTTTCTGCTCTATCTTCCTGTTTCTATCTGCTTTTTACAGCTTTTCGCATAATCGAATAATTCCTGATTCTCACGCTCTAATGTTCCGAAATGTTCTCTACAGCAGATCACACGTTCACAGGCATTGATACATTGTTTTGCCTCTGTAAGTGCCGCCTCTGTAATCGGTTCAAATGCTGCCGTCCCGATCACCTTTGCCGCTAAAGCCTTTGCGACCGGATAGTCCAGATCATTTTGAAATAAAATCCCTGTTGCAAAAGGAATCCCTTCCCGTTGCAGTCTGCGATAAGTATTCCTCCCACTTCCGTTGCCTGCGATCACAAACACCTCAGGTTTTCCTTTGACCGGTTCTAATTCCATACTTTCGCTCCGCTCATCAAAGCTGCCTGTTGCGATAGAAAATAATTTTTCGATATATCCCTCTTTAAAAATCTCCTGTGGAGTTCCAAAACGTTCCACACAGCTTCCATTGACACAGAGGATCTTATCTGAGACTTTTGCCGCCAGTTCTAACTCATGCAAAGACATCACCACTGTAAGTTCCTTTTTCTTTCGCATTTCCTGCAGGATAGACAAAAAATCTAATTTATATTTAATATCTAAATAGGAAGTTGGTTCATCTAAGATAATGATCTCCGGCTCCTGGCAGATAGCACGGGCAAGCATCACCCTCTGCCTCTGTCCGTCGCTGATCTTTGAAAAATCTTTATTTTTTAAAGTTGTCACATGAACCGGTTCCATAGCTTCTGCCACTGCCTGTCTGTCTGTATCAGAAAGAATCCCGAACTTTCCGGTATAGGGATATCTTCCGGTCGCCACCACTTCCTCACAGGTCATCATCTCGGTACGCAATTTTTCGGTTAAAACGACTGCCATATTCTGCGATAGTTCATTTCCGGACATCTGCCCGATATCCTGCTCTCCTAAATAAACCGTACCGCCCAATAATGCAAGCTGTTTTGTGATACTCTTTAGGATGGTCGATTTTCCTGCCCCGTTTGGCCCTATCAGTGTCAGAATCTCTCCTTTTTCCAAACAGATCTCTATATTTTCGATCAGTGGCTGTTTGCCATATCCGACTCTCAGTTTTTCTGCTTTAAAATAATACTTTTTCACGCCATCTTCTCCTTGTTACGTCTTACCATGATCCACAGTACAACCGGCGCACCAAAGATTGCCGTGACGGTACTGATACTCAGTTCCGTCGGTGCAAACATCGTCCTTGCTAACAGATCACAAAACAGACAGAATACACTGCCCCCTAAAAAACAGGCAGGTATCATCCAGATTGGTTTTGCCGTACCTAAAAGGCTCTTTACTAAATGCGGTGCTGCAATTCCGACAAAGGAGATTGGTCCTGCAAAAGCTACGATACAGGCGGATAGAATGCTCGATAACAGAACCATGGCTATGCGAAGCAACCGGATATCCACACCTAAATTTCTTGCATAGACTTCCCCTAACTGATAGGCACTCAATGGTTTTGCCATCAAAAACACCAGAAAAAAAGTCACAGCCACCACACCGGTCATAACCGCTACATTTTCCCATGTCATTCCCGAAAAACTTCCCCTCGACCAGTTGTGCAGATTGACGATCTCTGCATCACTTGCAAAGGTTACCACCAGTTCCGTAATGGCAGAGCAGATATATCCGATCATCACTCCGCTTACCACTAGCATAGACATGTTATGGACTCTGCGTGACATTAAAAGCACAAATCCCATAGAGATCATTGCTCCGACAAATGCCGCTGCGATCAATGCCCAGGAAGTGATCTTTACTGCCTGTCCCATCAAAAACACCATGACAAGTGCCACCACCATTTTTGCACCGGAGGAGATTCCTAACACAAACGGCCCTGCGATCGGATTGTGAAAAAAAGTCTGCAACAGATACCCTGCAAGTGCCAAAGCACCACCTAAGATCATAGCCGCTAAAGTTCTTGGCATTCGGATATCCCAAAGGATCCTGGAATTTTCAATTTTTTCTCCCCGGATGGATGCAAAAATATCTGCTAGCGGGATTCTGACGGTTCCAACACAGATATTCCACCCCACCAATGCCACAACGCTAACTCCTAACAGGAAAAGCACTATGATATATCTGACTTTTTTACTCTGCTGCATCATATAACTCCTCTATTTTCTATTTCAACTGAAAAAGATATTTCATCTTCTGTTCGTTTTCTCCTAAAAGCATGGAATGGATATCCTGCATCAGATATCCCATCGACATGGACTGCTGATACATATCATTGGTGGTACACCATACATCCCCATTCTTTACCGCCTTAAAATCCTTTAAAACCTCACATTTGTCCAACAATTCTTCGATGGAAGATACTCCACCGTCTATGGTGCTGTTATAGATCAGATAATCTGCATCTTTCGCACCCTGATAAAAATCTTCGATCTGCATATTCACGGTCGAACGTGCCACTTCCTCATCGCCCAGATCTTCAAAGATATATTTTCCTCCTGCAAGTTCGATCATCTTTGGAATATAATCCGAGCTCTGACGCACCTGTACTAATCCGTTTGAAGTGATATAGAAAAATGCTACAGTCTTATCCGTTTTTTCATCGGCTGTTACTTTCTTTAAAATATCCTTTTGTTTTTCAAAGATTTTTTCTGCCTCTTTTTCTTTTCCAAGCAATGTCCCGAAAAATCTGACCCATTCCACTCTGCCTAACGGATGTTTTTCATAGCTTGAATATTCGATCATGACCGGAATGCCAAAATCTTCTAACATTTCTCTGACCTCCGGTGTATGGGAGATCATCATATTCTCGATCGCAAGTGTACATTTTTGTGATACGATCTGTTCATAATCCGGTTTGCTGTATTTTCCGGCATATGAAATATCCCCTCTTGCCATCGCTTTTTTTGCTCCCTCAATATACCAGTCCTCTTCTTTTTGTGAAGAAAAACGGATGCTGTCTAACGCATCGAGGTGGTCAAAAATATCCATGACAGAGGATGATACCAAATAGAGATTTTGGACCGGCTGCTGCATCACAATGATACCTTTTTCTAAATCTTTCGGTGCCTCTTTTCCCTCCGGTATGACTAAGATCTTTGTACCATCGGAAGTGGCAAGCAGCCGGTAACCGTCTTTGTAGTAATCTACGGAAAACTGTTTGGCATATTCTAGCTCCATGCTGCCTTCGTATACCAGTTCGTCACTGATCCGATCTTTCGCAGAATCGGAAGAAGGACTGCTACAGCCGCACAGCCCTAACAGTCCTGCTAAAAATAAACAGCATATTGCAATTACTTTTTTTCTTCCTTTCATATTCTCATCCTCTTATTCCACGGACTGTAACGTATCCGAGCGGAATGTCAGGGTATACTCGATCTCATGCGGTTTGCTCATCGCTACCGTATCACCGATAACGCTTACCGGCTCATCAAATGCCGAAACAGGGATTTCAAAGACAGAACCTCCTTCGGTACTGCTTGGCAGATACTTTGTTCCGTCTACGATCATATAATCATAGTTCGGACTATCCCACTGTACGGTTGCAGTAACTGCTCCGCCTTCTGCCTTAATCTTGACCGGTGAAAGGATCGTTGCTTTTCCACTGCCACCCTCAAACGTGATCTCCATGGTATAATTGCCGTCTTCAAGTGCACTGATCTCTGTTTTTGGACCTTCCTCTTCTACCGGTGTCGGATTGGTCACATAAACTTTATGATTATACCATTTTCCCTTTGTTCCGATCAGTGCAAGGTCAAATTCCTGATCTAATGCCTTTACCGGTACATCAAATCCATAGACTTCTTCCGTTGTACCATCACTGTAAGTTACCGTGTCTGTGGTTGGCTCTAACAGATTCTTCTCATCATTTTTTGCATTTTTCGCAAGTCCTACATACAGATTTACGATTTTTTTAGAGCGCAGTGAGACATGGATCGTCATCTCGCCGTCTTTTACGGTCAGAGTGCCCTTTCCGTCATATGCCTCATTGACCTGAAACATGCCATTGTCCGTAACAAAGTCCGCTTTGTATACACCGTCGGCAAGCTCCGCTTTTTTCTGCTCTTCTTTTTCTTCTTTCTCTTTTTGATCTGTATCTTTCTGATCTGTCTGTTCTACAGATGTCTCTGTTTTTTTCTGAGTCTCTGTTCCACTGCCGGAGCATCCACTAAGAATTGTGGATGCAGCCAGCATGATGGTCAATATCGCAACTGTAATACTTTTTTTCTTCATCGTATACTCCTGCTATTTCATTGCCTCTGCAGTATGATCTACATAGATCTGCTGGATGTCCTTGATCTCGCCAAGTCCTGTGATCTGTGTATCTACACTGTCAAATTTTCCGGACGCTTTGAACATGCTTAACCAGGAATCATCATCGTCTCCTGCCATATCATTGTTTGCATGATCTCCTGCTACGACCATTAACGGACGAAGAACTACTTTTTTATATCCTGCTTTTTCTACTGCATCAATGACAGATTCACAGGAAGTCTCTTCCGGCTCCCCCTCTACGGTTCCGATAAATACATTGTCATAGCCAAGGTCTTTCATCTGTGTCTGCATCTGGCTGTAAGATACTTTTGCAGTATGGGAAGTACCATGGCCCATAAATACAAATGCTGTTCCGTCTTCTTTTGCTGCATCAAGGCTGTCATAGCCGGCATCTTTTACGGCTTCTGCTGTCAATGCTTTCGCTACGGCTTCCTTATCGCTGTTTACAGCGTCTGCATCTGCTCCGACTTCTCCAAGAAGCGGTTCTGCAATTTTTACGGTTTCAAACTTGTCCTTATAGTTCTCTACCGCTTCCACTAATTCATCATATTCTGCACCACGCATTAAGTGTGTTGGCTGTACTACCAGATTCTTTACACCGTTGTCTACTGCACGCTCTAATGCCTGATCTACGTTATCAATTTTTTCTCCGTCACGCGCCTGTACATGGTTGATGATGATCTGTGCGGTAAATGCTCTTCTGACGGACCAGTCCGGATTTGCTTCCTGCAGAGCATCCTCTATTCCTTTGATGTCAGTAACACGGCTGTCATTAAAGGATGTTCCAAAACTTACTGCTAAAATTTCATTTTCGCCAATATCATCCTGATTTCTGGCATCATCTTTAGATGCATCGCCGGTATCTCTTCCAAAATAATCCGGATCAGCATTTTCGCCCTCTACTAATTCTTTCTGGGCATCGGTCAGTGCATCCCATGCTTCCTTCGCTTCGGCACACTGCTCGTCTGTCTTATCGTTTCTTTCCTGTACATAAATGGCATCGATCAGTGCTGCAACCTTATCTGCGGCTTTTTTGTCCGCATCTTTATCGGATTCTGTATCCGCTTCTTTTTCTGTCTTGGCTGCCTTGTCACTTGTTGCCTCTTTGCTGCTTCCGCATCCTGTAATGCAGAATGCTCCCATCATAGTTGCCATCAATAATGCTACGACTCTTCTCTTCATGTTTCCTCCTTAGGGTGTTCGTTAGAATTTTCAGAGCAACCGGCTGCATCCTCGCGGAGCGTTTTTTTATAAAATTACAGAGTCATCCCCTGTAAAATTAAGATCAAAATAAAAACCCTCTGCCTGTACAGGTAAAGGGTTTATACGCAAAAGAAACGCATCAAAATTCCAAAACAGAAATTCTCATACATCAATATGTACAACCAGTTACTCGTGGCTTGAAACAAATGTTTCTGTACAGCACTCAGGCAGGTCTCCCGGCTTAAAGATCTCTGCATCCGTCATCTTCCCGGTTTCCCAGTGATATCTCGACTTCTGCTCCCTAATTACGGTGACGAGTTCGTACAGGATTTGCACCTGTTTCCCTTTTCACCGAAGCCAGCCATGAAAAGTATTGTCTGAAATACAAAATGACTGCTTCGACACCTGACTGCTATTTATTCAGTTTTTTCTTTGTGCCTGTGTATCACACAGCACATTCCGCCATCCGGCGAATCGCACTTATTGTAACATACTTCACCGACTGCCGCAATGGTTCCAGCCGTATTCTGCCTAAGATTCTTCTAACTTCTTTCCTGCACATTTTGGTACAATGGAAAAATAGTCTAAGATCGTTGCCGCAATATCGGCAAATGTATCCCGTGTGCCATAGTTCGTTCCCGCCTTGACCGGCTGGCCATACAGAATGAGTGGCGTATACTCTCTGGAGTGATCCGTAGATGGTGTACTAGGGTCACATCCGTGATCTGCAGTGATCATCAGGATATCCTCATTCCTCATTTTTTCTAAGATCTCCGGCAGACGTTCATCAAAGTAAGTCAGTGCTTTTGCATAACCGTCCACATCATTCCGGTGTCCGTAGAGCATGTCATAGTCCACTAAATTGACAAAACAGATACCCTCAAAATCTCTTTCCATATACTCCAATGTCTTATTGATACCATCTTCATTTCCGGTAGTCCGTACGAATTCCGTAATACCCTTTCCTGCAAAAATATCGTTGATCTTTCCAACGGCAAGTACGTCTAACCCTGCTTCTTTCATCTGATCCAACATCGTGACTGCCGGCGGTTCTAATGAAAAATCATGTCGGTTCGATGTTCTTGTGTAATTGCCGGATTCCCCGATAAACGGTCTTGCGATCACACGACCCACTCCATGTTCCCCTGTCAGTATCTTTCTTGCGATCTTGCAGTACTCATAGAGCTGTTCTACCGGAACAACCTCTTCATGGGCTGCGATCTGAAAAACCGAATCTGCGGAAGTATATACGATCAGATCTCCGGTTCTTCGATGTTCATCTCCGTAATCTTTGATCACTTCCGTACCGGAATATGGTTTGTTACAAAGTACACCCCTTCCGGTCTGTTTTGAGAATTCCTCTAGGATTTCTTTTGGAAAGCCGTTCGGATAAGTCGGAAGTGGCGCTTTAGAAATAATTCCCGCAATCTCCCAGTGTCCGATGGTTGTGTCTTTTCCTTTGGAGCTTTCCGTCATTCTTGCAAACGCTGCCGTTGGATGTTCCTCTTTGTCATTGACTGCCATTCCGTCAATGTTAAAATATCCTAATTTTTTCATATTTGGCATGGAAAAATACGGACTCTTAGAAACTGCAAGGATCGTGTTACTTCCTGCATCTCCATATTCTGCTGCATCCGGCATTTCTCCCATGCCCACACTGTCTAATACGATTAAAAATACCCGCTTCATTGGTGCCTCCTCCGAATTTTTCTATGTAAAAATTATACGTTCTTTTCTAAGTATGGTCAAGAAATGATCCGAAATCTTCCGTCTACTTTTCTGTCTGTGTCTTTGCAGAGGAATCTACCGGAGTGATAATAATATTCTGTGCAGATACACCGGTTTTTCTCTTAACAATATCTTCCACCTGTGCCCGTTTTGCATCGGTTGCATCTTTTCCCATATCCAGTACGACATCGGCGGAATCATCCGTAATGCTGACTACAACGTTACTGAATCCCTTTGCCTCTAAAAGCATCTCTGCCGCTTCTTCCTTTTCAGCGGTGTCGGTCATTTTGACCATCTGCTCAATGGCAGACTGTCGGCTTGCCTCTTCTAATTCTTTGTTGTTGATGATCTCTAATAAAGATTCTTTGTTTTTAGACCGCACCTGTTCTCTCGACAGCTTTGCCTCTGCTGCAAAATTAACGGTCTCTGCACCGGTACTGGTTAAGACTGCTTCGCCCGGATTTGCCGACTCTGCTTCCTCTTCACTCATTCCTTCCGCAGAAGTCTCTGATGTCGCCTGTGATGCATCTGCTACCTCTTCTGATGCCTCTGTGTCCGTAAAAATCTCCTCGCTCTTGCTGTCTTCATCCGAAATCTCATATTCTTCTTTTACTTCTTTTTTGCTTGCCGTTTCCTTCGTATCGTTCTTTAAACCTGTGTTGCTGTAGCTGAGATAACCGGCTGCCGCGATCATCAGTGCTAATCCTGTAATGATGAGCTGATTCTTCTTAAATATTTTTTTCATGGATACCTCCTAATCCGCTTTCATTTTTACTATTTCTATTTTATGTGCCTCTATGGGAAATAATGCTATTACGATGTCCTGTATTTTTTTCTTTACCGCCGGGTCTGTTGCTCCCTGCGCTACCACTACAACCCCTTCCACCGTACCTTCGTTTTCTTTATCCGATGCAAAACTTTTTGTGTCCTCTGCCTCCGTGATCATCACCCTGACCTCTCCGACCCCTTCCGTATGCTTTAAAATGCGTTCTAACCGCTCCTCTAACTGTTCTCCACCTGCCTCTTCATTCGCCTTAAAATCCATTTTCGATTCTGTCTTTTTTTCTGTCGGTATCGCAAGCACAAGTACCAGAACCCCCAAAAGTGCGAGGATCAAAAGATTATTCCGATTCCCCATAATGTTCCTGATAATATCCGCTCCTTTCTTCGACGTATCCATTCTGCAATCCCTCCAATCCTTCCATATCCGTCAGACCGCTCTCTGCTTTATAAGTTTCAAATTCCTCTACCAGTGAAAAAAAATCCACGCCGCTGCTGACCCGGTTTAACAGTGGCAGGAACACCACCACTAAAAGTATCATTTTTACTGCAAATTGCAGATACTTCTGATAGGATTTCTTTGGCACCAGATAGAGGATCAGTGTCAGGAAAAAATACAACATCAAAAAGGTTTTCAGCCACTCTAAAACAGCACTCATCTCATTCCTCCTAAACCACAAAAGATGTCGTTGCACACATCATCGCAACGGTAATAAAAACCATAAATACGGTCGTAGTGATCACACGCATCAACATCTCGCCTCCATGTGCCGCACCGCTCATTGCTCCCGCGATCCGCTTATCCGCAATCGGTTCTAAAAATGCTGCCATACACTTATAAAGCAGTGTAATGATCAATACCTTACAAAACGGGATCAATGACAAAAATATCAGCAAAAACATCGCAGCCACTCCGACACTGTTTTTAATGACCATCCCGGAACCGATGAAAATATCACCAATCGCCGCTGCCGCACCGCCAATCCCGGGGATCAGGCTCAAAGACTTTGTCAGGGTTGTTCTGCTCGCATAGTCAACCGCCGGTGCGATCATTCCCTGTACAACGTTTAGACCAACCACGATCGTCAGCACCAGTTTGGCACCCCAACTGAAAATATCGCGTACCAGTTCTGCCGTTTTTGAAAACACTTCTTCTTTCATCATGCAGTTTGTTAAATAAAACAGAACATACAAATTGATCAGTGGCAGCAGTACATAGATCATCAGCACTTCGATCCCATACAGGATAAAAAAAGTCAGTTCATAAAAGGACATGGCACTCATCGCATTTCCGGCAAAGACCATGACCGCTAAATAGGAAGGCAGCAGCATTTTCATAAAGCCTGTCACATTTTGAAGCAGATGGCTGACAATCTCGGAGGTCACGGAAAAGGATTTTAAAACAAACAGCATCAGCACCAGATAGGTCAAAACGTAGCAAAGCTCCGTAATATAGGAATTTTCAACCAGTCCTAAAAAGTTCTGCAAAATACTGAAGATCAATACCAGTACCACGATCTGCATCATGCTTTTCTTATTTTCCTCAAGTTCTCCCACCAGTGCCTCTTTGATATAGCCTCCGATCCCTGCAAGGCTTTCCAACGCTCCCTGCTTTGAGATACTTCCCACCAGCTCTGAGAAGCTCATTCCCGTTTCCCGTCCTGAAAATTCGTCCAGATCTGAAAAAAGATTTTCCTTCGTCAGATAGCCCAGCATCTCTTCTCTTTCTGTGTCAAAGTCCACCTCTGTTTTTCTGTCCAAATCGGTATCTGCTTCTTTCTTCTCCGCCTGTACCTGCAACGGAAATATCACCATGCATAAAAGCAATAATATTCCAACAAAAAATAAATTTACCTTTAACTTTCCTATGTAACGTCCAAAATCACAACTTCTTAAAACATCTCTGACTCTCATAAAAAATCCCCAACCATCTGCAGCAATGCCAGCAATACCGGCATACTCACAAAAAGAATGGACACCTTGCCAAACAATTCGATCTGGCTCCCGACCGCACCATAGCCCGCATCCTTACAGATTTCTGCCGCAAACTGTGCCACATAGGTAATTCCCATCATTTTTAACATCAGGCGGATATAACCGCCATCCAGGTTCAATACGGTCTCAATCCTGCCAATGTACTCCACAACAATTTCTAACTTTGTCACCAGATAAATAAAAATGCAGACGCAGGTTCCAAGACTGATGAGCATCCCATACTCTGCCTTATATGATTTCAATGGGATTGCCAGACAGACACCTGCCATGCCGATCATTGCAATTTTTAAAATATCCATACTTCCCCCTATAATGCAAACAAATCCTTCATCGTTGAAAACAATTCGTAGATATATGGTACGATCCAGAACAATACCAACAGCAGTCCTGCAAGACTTGTCAAAAATGCCTGCTCCTCTCTGCCGCTGTGCTTTAATATCTGCGTTAACACGGTAACGATGATCCCGATTGCAGCAATTTTAAAAATCAGATTTACACTCATATGTTCTCCTTCTACAGTAATACGATAATCAGAAGCAGTCCCCCAAAGAGACAAACGCTCTGATATACCTTCTGCTTATTTCCCCGTTCCTCCCATATCTTTTGGATTTTCTCTTCCACACGGTTGATGTACATTTCCACAGAAGCGATCTGACTTTTGCTGTCCACAGGCTCTAACAGTCTGCCCATATCTAAAAGGATTGCAAATTCCTCCCTGTTTAAAAAAAATGACCGTCTGTGTTCCTCAAAACACTCTCTCCAAAGTCTCTCCACTTCCTCTGTCTGGTGATACAGTATTTTTTCCGTAAACTCCATCAGTGGATCTTCAAATGGTGCTCCCGCTTTCTTTGCCATATCTGTGACTGCCTCTGCAATCGGAAGCCTGACATATTCTAACTGCTTTTCAAAGATGATCAGCATTTCTTTTATCGCTAAAAGCTGTCGCTCCTCTTCCCGAAACCTCTCTAAAAAAGTCAGACATCCACCCACCGAAGCTGTCAGGATCAAAACACTTCCTAAAATCTTTAACATATTTTTTCTAAGTTCTCATCATAGATATGGAACCTTCTCCTGCCATTTTCTGCTTTTTCTAAGAGGACGATCCTGCCAAACATCTGCTGTTCTAACATTTCTTTCAGGTATTTTTTTCTCGAAAGCTCTTTCATATCGTAAGCATGTACGGTCCCGATAATACGGCTGCCCGAATAGATTGCCTGCTCCATTGCCCGACAGTCCTCCCTGCTTCCGATCTCGTCTACCGCAATGATCTGCGGTGCCATCGAACGCAGCATCAACAGCATTCCAAAGGATTTTAAACAGCCGTCTAAGACATCACTTCGGATTCCGATATCGTTTTGCGGGATTCCCTGACGGCAGGCAGCAATTTCGGAGCGCTCATCTATGATACTGATCTTCATTCCATGCAGCCTGTCCGAACCGTTTGACAGAATCCGGATAGCATCTCTTAAATAAGTAGTCTTACCGATTCCGGGAGGCGAAACGAACAGGGTATTATAAATACTGTTCCTATGTATCAGATATGGGATGATGTCTTTTGCACAGCCACGTTTTTCTCTTGCCACACGGATATTCAAAAAATAAATATTCGACAGGCTTAACACCTTACCACCGTCCATCACTACTTGTCCTGCCACTCCGATGCGGTGTCCGCCCTGCATGGTGATAAATCCCCTTTTCATCTCATCCTCATAGGCATAGAGTGAATAACTGCTGATGAACTTTACCATGCTTTTAATATCCTCTTTCGTGGCACAATAGGCATTTACCTGGCTTCGTTCTAATCTGCCTGTTTCTTTTTTTAAATACCACTCTTCATTTTCCATATGAAAGATCACAGGCTGTCCGATCCTGATACGGATTTCCTCTAAGGTATTTTCTTTCATCGTAACTTTTTGCAGTGTTTCCCGCAGATGCAGCGGAAAGATATGAAGCAGTTCTTCCTGCATAGATGCTCCCTCCTGTCTTTTGGTTTGTCCTTAAAACATTTATATGAGGGGCTTTTGGATTTATGCATAAAAAGAGTACTGCCACGATTTCTCTACGACAGTACTCTCTACATTCATGTCTTTTTTATATTTACATATTTATTTTTTATATTTATTTCCTTCTATTGTTCTTATCCTTACAATCTGAAATAATAGATAGCCGGTGTATCATATCCGCCTTTTGCATCAATATCATAGATCACGAATTTAAAATAATTGTATTTGCCTAATTTCTTAAGATCAACACTGCCCTTATAATCTCCTGTTACAGGATCATATTTGTCAAGCATTGCATTGTTCATAACATTTGTTAACTTCGTTCCGCTCTTATAGGAGGCATTATTCAGATTTAACGGGATCATTGCCGATGCACAATCTCTTCCTTTTGTATCTGTTTGTCTGGAATTTTTCTGTTTTTTCGTACAACGGAACCAAATAGCCCCGGCTTTGTGCAGTTTGCCAATCCAAAAACTTGAAACCGCCTTTTGACACCCTGATCCTATAACGTAAAAAGAGACCATCTTACGATAGTCTCTCCATTTCGCTGTCTTAGTTATATTTACGTTTTCTTGCAGCTTCTGATTTCTTTTTACGTCTTACGCTTGGTTTTTCGTAATGTTCTCTCTTACGAATCTCCTGCTGGATACCTGCTTTTGCACAGTTTCTCTTGAATCTACGTAAAGCGGAATCTAAAGTCTCGTTCTCTTTTACGATTACATTTGACATAGTCTCACACCTAACCTCCCTCCAGTTGTAAATTGTGCTCCAACTGTTTGGGTAATATTTGCACTATTAATTATTATAACAGATAATCCCTGTAAGTCAATAACTTACGGTGTTTTTATTTTCGGATTTTTATTCAATATATATCTTGCCTTCGCCTGCATTATTACTTTCAACATGAAAACCACTCTCTGACTGTCTCATAGGCTCTACCCTTGTAGAATACCCTTCACCTTTCTTCAAATTTTTCAGTGTCAGACTATTCTTTGTGGTATATTTGATATATTCATCGTTATCTTTATAGTAACGCACCTTATAGACATTAGCTCCGGATACTTTATCCCAACTGAGTTTTACCGAATTGGATTTTTTCCACTCATATTTCAGATTCTCTATTTTCCCTTCCGGTTCTGTGACCACTTCTAACGGTTCTGAATATTTTTTCTTTCCGGAGGAATCCACGGAATATATTCTGACATAATAACTGCTTCCCGGTTTCAAATCATGTATATAGGTACTACATATATTATGATTCCTTGTGTCCACATAAATGTGGCCAACTTTCCGGTATCCATCCTGTTTATTTTTTGACACTTCAATGATATAAGGCTCTTCGACCGTCTTCCCTCTCCACTGAATTATGACATTCTCATTCGTGGCATCTGTCTGCTGAAACTCTCCATCAGCTATAAACTCCACAATTTTTATAACTGCCAATGCTGCTGCTAAAACAATGATGATCACAACAAGCACTCTGTCTTTTTTCTTATCCGGTTCTTCCTTTTTTTCTAATAATTCTTCCATACCCGACTCCTGTTTATCAATTTTTCCTATTCTTTCTCCCAATTTCAGTAAAATAACGTGTAAAAGACAAATGCCTTTTACACGTTACTACCGTTCTTATTTCTTGTATTTGAGCTTCCAGCAATAATTTGCATTACCTGCTAACCCGGAAACATACTTATTGCCGACCTTTTTTTGTGGTGCAATATAGAAATAATAAGTTTTTCCTGATTTCAGCTTACTTTTACCGCATTTTGTGATGACGGTTCCAGTCTTTGTAGTTGTCTGGAATTTCTTATACCCGGAATCCTTCTTATTAGAAACATATACTACATAACGGTTTGCACCTTTAATCTTATCCCAACTGATCTGAATTCCTTTTTTGCTCTTATTATTCTTTGCTTTTGTAACATCCGGCTGTGGGCTTACATATTTCCAGGAAGACCAGCCGCCATACATTTTCTCATTCTTACTATTTAAAGCATATGCACGAACTCTGACCTTATAGAAATTATGCTTCTTTAATGCAGACGTCTTGATATAAGTCTGAGGATATGTTGAACTTGTGGTTACCGTTTTAATCTTAGAATCCTTATCCTTATATGCGGTGTAAAGCTGATACTGATATCCGTCTGCACACTCTATTGTAGAATTTCTTACAGAAATTTCCGATAAATTCTGCCAATAGTAATTTACCTCTACACCACTCACTTTAGAAGGTTTTACCGAAACATTCCCTCTAGATATATAATCACCTGACCATGCAATAGTCATTCCATCGGCATATTTTCTTCCTCCGGTAACGCGAATTGTATATGATGCATTTTTTGTAAGATTTTTCAGTGTCACACTTGTTCCGGTCGTTATACACTGCATCTTTGCTGTACTTGTTGTATAATATTCCACTTCATAAACGTCTGCTCCCGGTACTGCGGACCAATTCACAGTAATGGAATTCGTTGTAGATTTTGTATGTGTAAGTGTAGCCGGTGCCTTATCCGGTTTAGTAACTACTGCAACCGGTGCGGAAGTATCTCCCCATATTTTCTCATATGTTTTACTATCATTAACAAATGGTGTTATCCGCACATAATATGTCTTTCCTGCTTCCAGATTACTTATCCATGTTGGTGATGAATACTCATTTTCATCCACCACAATATAACCTGTAGACGGCTGTTCCGAAATCTCCACCTTATATCTTGTATCACTGCCTCCTAAACAGGACCAGCTTACCTCTACAGATGTAGACGAACCTTCAATCTGCTTTAACCCTGTAATAGGTGATGGTTTACTTGCTGCTTTTACTGGAAATGCAGTGATCAGAACTAATGCAAAGGCTGCTACTAATGTCAGGATCAATCTGTTTCCCACATTTTTGAAACTCTTTCCCATAGTCTCCTCCTTAGTTTTTATTTGTTTTAATTAATGCTTTTTTATTTTAACAAAATAACATGTAAAAGACAATATATCTTTTACACGTTATTCCTGTTTTTCTGATATTTTCTGTTTTTAGTAGGTCATTGACCAACGTTTTGTGGCATTTCCTGCTGTACCTGACTGATACTTATTGTCTACCTTCTTCTGTGCCACTACATAGAAGTAATATGTTTTTCCTGATTTCAGCTTGTTTTTACCATATTTTGTGATGGTCGTGCTGTTCTTTCCAGTTGTCTGGAACTTCTTATAACCGGAATCCTTTTTTGTAGAAACATATACTACATAACGGTCTGCACCATTGATCTTATCCCAGTTGATCTTAATTCCTTTTTGGGTATGTTTCTTACTTGTCACATCCGGCTGTGGGCTTACATATTTCCAGGAAGACCATACGCCATAAATCTTCTCATTCTTGCTGTTTAAGGAATAAGCACGCACTCTGACTTTGTAAAAATTATGGTTTTTCAAAGCAGATATCTTCATGCTTGCTGACACCTGATTCGAAGAACCCGGATTGTTCTGGTTTACGGTAATACTCTTAACCTTTGTCTCTTTATCCTGACCTTTGTATGCAGTGTAAAGCTGATACTGGTATCCATCCGCACATGCTTTTGCTTTGTTTGTAATACTGATCTTTGACAGGTTCTGATAATATCCGCTTACTTTGATGCCTTCCACTTTTGTGGATTTTACCGGAACATCGTATTTGGTATGATAGTTGCCCCATGCTCTTCCCGTGCCATCCGTATATTTCTTTCCGGCACGCACCTTGATCGTATATCTCGCATCTTTGGAAAGTTTTTTTAAAGTAACACTGGTTCCTGTTGTCTCTTTTGTAAATTCATTGGCTGTACCGGACTGGCTGTAAACAACCTGATACACATCTGCTCCCGGTACTGCTGACCATTTGACCTTGATCGTATCTGTTGATGATTTTACATGTGTCAGACTTGCCGGTGTGCTATCCGGTGCGGTCACAACCCGCAATGGCCGGGATGTGGTTCCCTTAACTTTTGTATATTTATTCAATCCTTCAATATTATATTTAAAAGGAGTGATACGAACATAATAAACTTTTCCTGCACCTAATTTTGTCAGAGTGATAGACGCAGAAGACTGGCTTTCCTTATATGTCCAGTAACCACTGGACATCTGTTCCGACATTTCAACTTTAAAACGAACCTCACTTCCCGGGCAGGACCAGCTGATACCTGCTGAAGTCGTAGAAGCATCTGTCTGTTTCATATCTGCTACTAACGGAACACTGCTATCTGCCTTTACCGGAACGGTTGTCACAAGCATTAATAAAAATGCTGCTGCAAATGTCATGACAAATCTGCTCCAAACACTTTTTGAACTTCTCTTCATAGTTTCTCCCTAAACTTTTGACATTTTATTTTAACTGCTCTTCTAATGCACTCTTTGCCTGTGCTAATGCATCTGCGATTCCGGCCGGATTTTTTCCGCCTGCCTGTGCCATATTCGGACGACCGCCGCCACCGCCGCCAACGGTTTTTGCAATGGCTTTGATCAGATTACCTGCATGAGCACCGGACTTCATTGCTGCATCGGTTGCCATGGCAACAAGGTTGACTCTTCCGTCACATTCGGATGCTAATACAATAACACCTTCACCCAGCTTTTCCTTTAACTGGTCGCCTAGATCTCTTAAGCCGTTCATATCCACACCGTCTGCACGGACTGCTAAAAGCTTAGTGCCCTTCACTTCTTCTACCTGATCCATCACATCGCCAAGTGCTTCTTTTGCTGCCTTGCTCTTTAAGGATTCATTCTCACTCTGAAGGGCTTTCATCTCTGCCATCAAGTGCTCTAATTTTTCTACCAGACTCTGTGGGTTTGTCTTTACTAATTTAGAAGCCTGCTCTAAAGTGTCCTCTAAGGTGTCATAGTAATGGAATACTCCCTCGGAAGTCAGTGCCTCAATACGGCGTACACCGGCTGCAACACCAGATTCCGATACAATCTTAAATGCACTGATATTGCTTGTATTGTCGACATGTGTTCCTGCACAAAGCTCTGTGGAAAAATCTCCCATGCTGACCACGCGTACACTCTCACCGTATTTTTCTCCAAAGAGTGCCATTGCACCGGTCTTTTTCGCTTCGTCTAAGGACATGATCTTCGTTTCAACAGGAAGTGCCTCGGCAATCTTTTCATTTACCAGAGCTTCTGTCTTTGCGATTTCTTCCGGAGTCATTGCTGCAAAATGTGAGAAGTCAAAACGAAGTCTCTTATCATCTACATAGGAACCATGCTGTTCTACATGGGTACCCAAGACTTCACGCAGCGCTCTTTGTAATAAATGGGTCGCACTGTGGTTTCTTCTTGTCAGGGAGCGTCTCTTCTCCTCAACTTCTAATGTAGCCACATCACCGGTCTTTAACATACCGCTGACCATTTTTCCGACATGACCGATCCTTCCACCACGCAGCTTGATCACATCTTCTACCTGGAATTTTCCATCCTTTGTTGTGATAAATCCGTGGTCTGCACACTGTCCACCCATAGTTGCATAAAATGGCGTCTGCTCTACGATCACAGTTCCCATATCACCATCGGAAAGTGCTTCTACGATCTCTCTTTCTGTGGTAAGAACCGTGATCTTTGACTCATGTACTAATCTGTCATAGCCGACAAACTCACTGGTAATGGAGGTGTCAATCTCATCATATACAGTTGCATCTACTCCAATATAGGTGGTCTCTTTTCTGGAACTGCGGGCTTTTTCTCTCTGCTTTTCCATGCATTTTTTGAATCCCTCTTCATCAATGGTAAAGCCCTTTTCCTCTAAAATCTCCTGTGTCAGATCCATCGGGAATCCATAGGTATCATATAATTTAAATGCATGCTCGCCGGAAAGCACCTTCGTACCTGCTGCTTCCATTTCTTTTTGCATGTCCTCTAAAATACCAAGTCCCTGATCGATCGTCTTATTGAATTTTTCTTCTTCCTGACTTAATACCTTTAAGATAAAGTCTTTCTTTTCCTCTAATTCCGGATATCCGTCTTTACTCTCTGCAATGACGGTCTTACTCAGCTCTGCCAAGAACTGTCCTTCGATACCCAGCAGTCTGCCATGTCTTGCTGCACGGCGGATGATCCTGCGCAGTACATATCCTCTTCCCTCGTTTGATGGCATAATTCCATCGGAGATCATAAAGGTTGCGGAACGGATATGATCGGTGATCAGACGGATCGATACGTCGTCTAAAGCATCGGTCTGATAGGTCTTATGGGAAATCTCGCAAATTCTATCACGGATTGCCTTCATCGTATCAATATCAAATACGGAATCCACATCCTGTACTACGACTGCAAGACGCTCTAATCCCATACCGGTATCAATGTTCTTGTTCTCAAGTTCTTCATAGTTGCCATGTCCGTCACCGTTGAATTGGGTAAACACGTTATTCCATACTTCCATAAAACGGTCGCACTCACAGCCCACTTTACAGTCCGGACTGCCACAGCCGTATTTTTCTCCACGGTCATAATAAATTTCAGAACACGGACCGCAAGGACCTGCACCATGCTCCCAGAAGTTGTCACATTCTCCGTTTTCATCACGGTAAAAACGTGTGATCTTCTCTGCTGGAACACCGATCTCTTTTGTCCAGATGTCGAATGCCTCATCATCTTCTCCATAAATAGAAGGATAGAGTCTCTCCGGCTCCATACCGATGACTTCTGTTAAAAATTCCCAGCTCCATGCGATTGCCTCATGTTTGAAATAATCACCAAAGGAAAAGTTACCAAGCATCTCAAAAAAGGTCAGATGTCTTGCTGTCTTACCAACATTTTCAATATCTCCTGTACGGACACATTTCTGGCAGGTTGTCACTCTTCTTCTCGGTGGAATCTCCTGTCCTGTAAAATAAGGCTTTAACGGTGCCATTCCCGCATTGATCAACAGTAAACTGTTATCATTATGCGGAACCAGCGAAAAGCTGTTCATTACTAAATGTCCCTTACTCTCAAAAAACTCCAGATACATTCTTCGGAGCTCATTTACACCATACTTCTTCACGATCTGTTCCTCCAAAATCTATTTCTCGTTTGCTTCTGATTTTGCATCCTTGCTCATTCTCCATTTTTTTCCGGCAAACACACCGGCGACTGCAAGAATTACAAATACAACGAATTTAATAAAATACTGCAGAAAACTTGCTAAAAATGCCATATTACTTCCTCCATCTTCTATAAAACACTATGTTTTATCATATCATAGGCAAAATCTTATTTCAAGATGTCACCCAGACCTAATTGCTCATTTTTTCCACTTTCCAATTCCACGTCATCTAAAAGTCCGCTTCCATCGGCTGCCGTGGTTGCCAACGTGTCACAGCGTTCGTTCTGCGGATGTCCGTCATGCCCTCTTACCCATACAAACCGAACTTCGTGCGGCTGCATTACTTCTAACAGCCGTTTCCACATATCCACGTTCTTAACAGGCTTCTTGTCCGACTTTTTCCAACCGCGTTTTACCCAGCCACCGATCCAGTTCTGGTTAAAGGCATCGACTACATATTTCGAATCTGAATAGACTGTAACCTGACACGGTCTGTTCAATGCCTCTAAGCCTCGGATGACCGCTAACAGCTCCATGCGGTTATTTGTCGTCTTTTTATACCCTGCTGACAATTCCTTTTCATGCAGTGTCCCGCTTTTATCTATATAGTGCAGCACCACGCCATATCCTCCCGGCCCGTCGGGATTTCCTCTGGCTGCCCCATCTGTATACATTGTGACTTCCATTTTTGTTCTCCTTATCAATAATATCTATAATTCAAATATCTGGTTCTCCTCCCGGATATCCATAACCTTTTTTGCTAATTCCGGTTCTCCCGCCAAAATCAGTTCCTTTTTATATTGCGGGATCAGATCGTATCTTCCCCACAAATGCATTGGGAATACAGCATCTGCATCCATAGTATGCAAAAAATAGTCGATTCCATTCTTATACCGCTCCTCTAGCCGCATATCCATCACTACAAATGCAACATCCATATGGACTCCTAAAAGCGGTTCTAACTCCTTTCGGAATTCTTCTCTCATTCTCCGGCGGTATGCCTCATCGTGCGTCTCGCCCTTTCGCACATACCAGCTCCAGTCGTTTAAATCTCCTGCATGAAAGATCGTCTTTCCACCATAGTGTACCAAAAAAGAGACTCCTGCATCATTCGAACCGAGTGCCTGCACCTTTAACTCTCCCATATCATAGGTTTCGCCCCGTCTTGCAGTAATCATCCGCTCTTTTACGGAAAAGTCAATGCCGTTACGCTCTAAATATTTCCTGTTAAAACGCATATCGTTTCCTAAGAAAAATACCATGTCCGGGTATTCCATTCCCCATTTTAAAGACTCTAACCAGAAGTGGTCACGATGTCCGTGGCTTGAAAAAATATAGTGTTTTTTATAGTTAGAAAAATCAGGAAGCTCCCCTTGAAAGTCCACTTCCGGAGTTCTTGACTTATCAAAGTAGTCGAATAGCAGCAGGGTATCCTCGATCTCCACTGCAAAACAACTGTGCATTATATAGATGATCCTCATTTCATTCTGCTCACAATCTCATTTGCTTTTTTATAAATCTCCTGCGGTTCTTCACTGATAAAGAACTGCCCATCCTCATAGAGGATCTTTCCATTGACCATTGTTAATTTTACATTCTGCTTGCTGCCGCTGTAAACCAGATTTTTTGTAAGATTATGCTCCGGCTGCATATTCGGCTGCATCAGGTCCATTAAGAACAGATCCGCTTTTTTCCCAACTGCCAGACAGTCGCAGTCTGACAATCCCATTGCCTTTGCACCACCTGTCGTTGCCATGTACAGCACATCGTTTGCATCCATGACTGCTGCATCGTGTTCTCTTAACTTTGCAAGACCGGTTACTAAAAACATCTCCCGGAACATATCCAAACAGTTGTTACTTGCCGGACCGTCCGTGCCGATCGCCAGATTGATCCCTGCCTCCTGCATTTTTTTCAAAGGAGCGATCCCACTTGCTAATTTCAGATTAGATGCCGGATTTGTGACAACCGATAAGTTCCGTTTTGCAAAAATATCTATATCCTCATCGTCAAACCAGATGCAGTGATATCCGCCACCGCCGTAACGATAGAGTCCCATTTCTTCAAATAACTGTGTCGGAGATTTGCCATAACGCTGTCTGCACTCCTCTACTTCTCTTTTTGTCTCGGAATTATGGGTGTATACCGGTGCATGGTATTTTTCACTTAATCCTGCCAAACCCTCTAACAGCTTTTTATCCGTTGTATACTCTGCATGAAAACCTAATTTATAACTGCAAAGTTCATGATAATCATTATAGGTTACATACTGCTCTTCTAATTCTTCTAAAGAACTTGTAAAATTATTCAGTCCACTGACCTGTACGATCCGAAAACCGCAATCCACACATGCCTGTATCACTTCTTTCGGATAAATGTACATATCAAATGCAGAGGTAATTCCGCTTGTTAAATATTCCATAATGGCTATTTTTGCAAAGATGTATGCTTCCTCGCCTTTTAGCTTTGCTTCATTTGGAAATACCTGCTCATTCAGCCATTCCTGCAATGGAAGGTCATCTGCCATAGAGCGTAAAAATGTCATTGCGGAGTGTGTATGCGCATTTTTAAATCCCGGCATCAGCAGATTTCTCTTCACATCGATCTCACGGTCCCATAAGATCACATCCCCCGGCTCTTTACAGACCGAGGAAACATCCTCTCCATCTCCGATATAGCAGATCGTATTTCCGCGTACCCAGAGTTCTCCCTCTGTGATATCCATGGTTTCTGTCAGTATTCTCGCATTGTAAAACCTGATATTCATCTATTTATTCAGCTCCTTATGCATTTTTAACACAGACTCATGTAACAGACGACGGATATATGGTGCCGCTTTTGCCGCGTTCTCCTGCACTTCCTGATGGGATAACGGATTTTCCGACATTCCCGCTGCCATATTGGTGACACAGGAAATTCCGCAGATCTGCATTCCCATATGATTGGCCGCGATCGCTTCGCATCCGGTGCTCATGCCGACTGCCGATGCTCCTAATATTTTTGCCGCACGCACTTCTGCCGGCGATTCATAGTTCGGACCTTTGAACTGGCAGTAAATCCCCTCTTTTAAGTCTAAACCGATTTCTTTTGCCGTCTGTCTTAAAATCTCCTGCAGTTTTTTATCATAGATCTCAGACATATCCGGGAAACGGACTCCTAATTCTTCTACATTTTCTCCGATCAGCGGAGAATCCACAAACATTGTAAGCTGATCGGTGATCATCATAATGTCGCCTGCCGCAAAACCATCCCCAAGTCCGCCTGCTGCATTTGTTAAAAATAAAATCTTTGCTCCTAACATTTTCATCAATCGGGTTGGCAGCACGACATCGGACATGGCATAACCTTCATAATAATGTACTCTTCCGTTCATCAATACCACCGGCACATCCTGCATATAACCAAAAATAAATTCTCCCGCGTGTCCCTGAACGGTCGAAACCGGAAATCCTTCGATCTCATGGTAGCTGATCTTTTTCACTTCTTCAAATTCATCGGCAAACTGTCCGAAGCCGGAGCCTAAAATAATGGCAACCTCCGGTACAAAATCGGTCTTTTCCCTGACACACTGATAACATTTTTCTAATTTTTCATAAATAGGATTCATAGGCTTATCCTCTCTTCTTTCTATAGATTTTCGGGCTAATTTTTGTTCTTTTTCCTATTATATCATTTTTTTTATACTTTTACAGATTTACTTTTTTCTTGCAGTACGATTAGAAACCCTATATAATGCTATAGGAGAAAAAATAGTCACACAGGAGAAAGGAGTTTTTTATGAATACCGAAAATGGTGTTATCAAAGATGCCAGATCACTTGGCACACCCAAAATGTTAATCTTAGGTCTTCAGCATATGTTTGCAATGTTTGGAGCCACCATCTTAGTACCAATTTTAGTCAACAGTTATTTCCACGGAGAGGGACTTTCAATCCAGGTTACTTTAATCTGTGCCGGAATCGGAACTTTATTTTTCCATTTCTGCACCAAGATGAAAGTACCTGCGTTTTTAGGTTCCTCTTTTGCTTTTCTTGGAGGATTCGCTACCGTTGCAGAACTTGACAGCGGTATTTTCGCTGATATGTCTTATGGTGAAAAATTACCATATGCCTGCGGTGGAATCGTAGTTGCAGGACTTCTTTACTTAGTCTTGGCACTGATCATCAAATTAGCCGGTGTAAAACGTGTTATGCGTTTCTTACCGCCTGTTGTAACCGGCCCGATCATCATCTGTATCGGTTTAAGCCTTGCACCAAGTGCGATTTCAAATGCTTCTACAAACTGGATCTTAGCATTGATCGCTCTTGCCGTTATCATTATCTTCAACATCTGGGGAAAAGGCATGTTTAAGATCATCCCGATCCTGATGGGTGTTGTAATTTCCTATGTTGCCGCAGTCATTTTCAACCTCTGTGGTATGACAAACCCTGACGGTTCTGCTATTTTAGATTTTGCTTCTGTCGCAAGTGCAAAATGGATTGGACTTCCACCTTTCCAGATCTGCAAATTTGACATTACCGCAATTCTTGTTATGGCACCGATTGCCATTGCTACCATGATGGAGCATATCGGAGACATTTCCGCTATTTCCGCAACGGTAGATGAGAACTTTATTGAAGATCCGGGACTTCACAGAACTCTGATCGGTGACGGTCTTGCTACCTCCCTTTCTGCTTTGGTCGGTGGTCCTGCAAATACAACTTATGGTGAAAATACCGGCGTTCTGGAATTAAGCCGCGTACATGACCCTAGAGTAATCCGCTTAGCTGCTGTCTATGCAGTTGTCTTAAGTTTTATCCCAAAGGTTTCCTCTATCATCGGTTCTATGCCGGCTTCCATTATCGGTGGTGTCAGCTTCATCCTTTACGGTATGATCTCCGCAATCGGTGTTCGTAATATCGTAGAGAACCATGTGGATTTTACAAAATCCAGAAACCTGATCATTGCAGCAGTCATCTTAGTATCCGGTCTTGGTTTTTCTAACGGTCTGACCTTTACAGTCGGTGGAACTTCCATTACTTTGACCAGCCTTGCCATTGCAGCCTTAGCAGGTGTCATCTTAAATGCGATCCTTCCTGGTAATGACTACTCTTTCGGTGAGGACCCGAAAGCAGACAGACATCGTGGAATTGATATGAATCCAAATGATTAATTTCTGTGATATATAGTAACACAGCATTCAAAAAAGACTCGTTTCAGATTTCTCTGAAACGGGTCTTTTTTACTATTCACAATTCTCACTGTGCTTTTCTTTTTTCTTTTCAAATATCCAATGCACCGCTAACGCGATCAAGGTTCCCGACACTGCTCCGGCTAACACATCGGTCGGATAATGTACTCCTAAATATAATCTCGAAAAACTGATCAGCACCGCTAATATGAGTGCCGGTATCCCGTATTTTTTCGGAAGCTGCAAAAACAGTATCACAGCGGCTGCAAAAGAAGCCGCCGTATGACCGGATGGAAACGAATAATCACTCTGCTTTTCTATGAGTCTGGTCAAGCCCTCCACCACTTCATATGGTCTTGTTCTTGCCACGACATTTTTTAAAAACAGATTGTTGACCACTACTGAACCGACTAAGGATGCCGCACACATGGCTCCGGTTCTCCTCTGCTTTGGGATCAGCAAAAGTATTACTGTCAGAAAGATCCAGAACCATCCTACATTTCCAAGTTTTGTAATCTGCTTAAAAAACGGTGTCAGCCATGACACTCTCAGATTTTCCTGTATCCAAAGCAACAGGGAGGCATCCAGATGAAACAGCCACTCCATTAGATATTTCCTATCTTTTCAACGCCTGCCTCTAAGTTCGGATTTTCTAACTCAAAAAATCTTCCCTCATCTGCTGCCTGTGCATATTTCGGGTCAAGCGGAAGTTTGCCCAATACATCAATGCCAAGTTCTTTGGCAACTTCATCAATGTGGCTTTCTCCAAACAGCGAAATTCTCTTACCGCAATCAGGACACTCGAAATAGCTGTAGTTCTCTACTACTCCAAGTACCGGAATATGCATCATTCCTGCCATATTGTATGCTTTTTTTACGATCATCTGTACCAGTTCCTGCGGAGATGTTACAATGACAATCCCATCTACCGGAAGTGACTGGAATACGGTCAACGGTACATCACCGGTTCCCGGAGGCATATCAACAAATAAATAGTCTAAATCGCCCCAGACAACATCACTCCAGAACTGTTTTACGGTTCCTGCAATGACCGGTCCTCTCCATACCACCGGAGCCTCTTCGTCATCCATTAAAAGATTGATGGACATGATCTTTGTTCCGTCCTCTGCCTCGATCGGATACATTCCCATGTCATTTCCAACTGCCGGACCATGTACCCCAAACATCTTAGGAATCGAAGGTCCTGTGATATCTGCATCTAAAATTCCTACGGAATAACCTTTTCTACGCATCTGTGCTGCTAAGGATGCTGTCACAAAGGATTTTCCAACTCCACCTTTTCCGCTGACAACTCCGATCACTTTTTTTACGGATGAATACCGGTTCATATCTGCCGCAAAACTTGTTTTCTGTTCACTGCCGGAACATCCTTCACAGCTTTCCTTAGAACAGCCGGATGCACTGCTGCACTCTCTATTTTCTGCCATACTTTTTTCCTCCTGACATTCTTATCTTAGTAAGCATCATTTTTTATAAAGCTGATGCCTGCATGAGGTAGTATAGCTCATTTGTTCCTTTTTTTCAATCTTTTATCAGATAATAATACATACCAGTCCACCGTTGGAATCATTGACGATCTTTTGCATCGTATCCTGGAGTTTTAACTGGCTTTCATCATCCATCATGGAGATTTTGCTCCGGATGCCATCCTCCATGAGTTCGCCAATGGATTTTCCAAAAATATTGGTATTCCATACTCCCTCTTCCGTATTCTGGCTGTCCTTGATATATGCGATCAGATCATTTGCCTGCTCTTCACTGCCAACGATCGGTGCCACTTCCGTTTCAATATTTGCTTTTATCATATGGATGCTTGGAGAAACGGCTTTCATTTTAACACCGTACTTATTTCCGTGCTTAATGAGCACCGGCTCTTCTAAGGTAATATCGGAGAGTCCCGGATTGACGACACCATATCCTTTCATTTTGACCGAGTTCATGGCATCCTCCACTTTTTCGTATTCTTTTTTCATCTCTGCTAACTCTTTGACCATGGATATCAGCTGGTATTCTCCATGGATCTCTACTCCGGTCAGCTCACTCATATTTTCATAGTAGTATTTGTCCTCTACGTCCATTCTTAAGTTCACGCTGCCTGCCGCTAAATCCATTTTTTCTAATTTGACCTGTTCAATATAATCCCCTTCTGTTTCAAACGGATAGTTCATCAGGTCTTTAATATATGTAATGTCTTTTAAAAATTTCCTGGCATTCTGTACCATACTCTGCTTCATCGGAGCACCCAGTTCTAACATTTCCACCCATTTTGGCATATAGAAATTCATGCGTACCACCGGGAACTCATAGAGGATTGCCTGTAAAATCTTAGAAATATCTTCTTTTTTTAACTGCTCACAGTTTACCGGCAATACCGCCACCTGATATTTTTCCTGCATCTGCTGCGCAAGTTCTTTTGTCTCATCGCTGTACGGCTTCGTAGAATTTAAAAGTACGATAAACGGCTTTCCGAGTTTTTTTAATTCATTGACGGTCTTTTCTTCCGGTGCCGCATAATTCTCTCTCGGAATATCCGTAAAAGTTCCGTCTGCCGCGATTACGATCCCTATTGTGGAATGTTCATTGATGACTTTTTTCGTACCGATCTCTGCCGCCTGTGTGAATGGCACTTCATAGTCAAACCATGGTGTCTTTACCATCCGCTCCGCATCATTTTCCATATGTCCGCTGGCACCTTCAACCATATAGCCGACACAGTCTATCAGGCGTACTTTTACCTCGGTTTCATCCTCTAAGCGGATCTTTGCCGCCTCTTTGGGGATAAACTTCGGCTCTGTGGTCATGATCGTCTTTCCTGCAGCTGACTGCGGCATCTCATCAATGGTCCTCTCCCTGTCATGCTCGTCATTCATATAAGGAAGTACCATCTGTTCCATAAAACGCTTGATAAACGTTGATTTTCCTGTCCGGACTGCGCCGATCACACCAAGATAGATTTCGCCTTTGGTGCGGGCGCTGATGTCTTTGTAGATGTCAAAGGATGATGTGTTAAAATTGTCCATGAAAAAACTCCTCCTGTATGTGCTATTGCATTTATATGTGGAGGAGTTTTCGTTTATGATAGATTTTCTGCCTACATTTCTTTTACTAACATCTGTAACATCATAATATGGTATTCTTCATCTTTGATGATCCTTGCTAATACGGCATTGATATAATTGTCTTTTATCATCCGCATATGCATGCGGTACTGATAGATTGCCCCTTTTTCCGATTCTATATCCGCTAACAGCATCTTTTTCGCATGTTCCGGTATATCGATATACTCCGGTGTCCATAGCTGCTCTTTTCCATTCCGGTGTCTGACAGAAAAATCGATGGTTCCGCCAAGCAGAAAGATCAACTGTCCTAATTTTTGCAAATGTATCATCTCTGCCATGGCTATCCCAAGGATGGTCTTTGCCATGTCGCAATTTCCGCAGGAGAGACGATTTTCGTTATTGATATACTGTGTGATCGCTGACATCTCCGATACGGAACCGCAATAGTCAAAACTTAATATATTCGCATAGTCTTTATTTTTCTTCCTGACCTGGATCGGCGGATAGGGAAGATTCATCATGATCGGCTGCACATCCCGAAAGTTACATGTATCCGGCAGAATATTTTCATTTTCCTGCATAAGAAAACCTCCAATATACACTTCTGTATCATAGTATATTGGAGGTTCTTTTAAAATGTGTCAGGTACTTAGCACAAAATCCGCAGTTTTCCCTTTTCCGCCTCAAACCGGATATCCGTGCGATAACCACAGAATTCCCCATCGGAATGCACGACTAACGGTGTATCGGAATGGATACGGACACTCTTTGTATCCTTTAACCGCAGCCCCTGAATTTTTTTATGTTTTTTCAATAGAAGTCTGAGCAACATCCGCGGCATTTTTTTCTTCGGTATGTCCTCTACAAATATGACCGATAACAACCCGTCATCATTTTTTGCATCCGGTGCCATCGGAACACCACCACCTTCATAAGGCTGGTTCATAGCAGCTGCAAAGACCATATCCTTTAACTCGTAGCTTTCTCCGCCTTCAAATTCTATGTAAGCATCCTGTACCTGCAAAGCCCGCATACTCTTTACGGTCAATATCAGATAGACTAATTTTCCAAGTCCGATACGGTTTAAAAACGTCTTTAACTTTGCATGAAGTGCCAGCTCACAGACTAAGGCATCAAAACCGATCCCTGCACTGATCGCATACAGACGGCTCTGCCGTATGCCTCTGTCATCCGCCCATGACACTCTTCCTAAATCCATATACCGTGCCTGTTCTGCTTCTAAGATTCTCTGCAACGCCTCTAACGGATCTTTTGCACTGATCCCAAGTCCTCTTCCTAAGTCATTTCCGGAACCGGATGGGATATAGCCAAACGTGACTTTTTCAAAATGCTCCATACCGTTGATGACTTCATTTGCCGTGCCATCCCCTCCAACGACAATAAGACGGATATCTTTATCCGCCTTATTACATATCATTTTTGCCAGTCTGGTTGCATGTCCCGGGTATTCTGAAACATATGCCTTATAGGCAACCTCCCTTTGATCTAACTCCAATTTCAGCTGATGCCATGTCTTGGCTGCTTTCCCCGTACGGGAGGTCAGATTTACAATAAAATAATACATTATATTTGTCTTCCTTATCTTCTAAGACGTCCATATAACTCCGTCTTATGATGTAATTTATTTGCGAGCGGAGCATTGATCTGTCCCGGAAGTGCTCTCCACGTCCAGTTGCCCCCTAACGTAGACGGTACATTCATTCTGGCACTGCTTCCAAGACCTATCAGATCCTGCATCGTGACCACAGCAAGATTTGCCGAACTCATCCATGCTCCACACATCATACCCCAATTATAACCCTCTTCTTTTGTCATCCGCAAGTATTCTTTTGCTTTTTTTACACTGTTCTTTGGTGCCTGCTTCATCCAGCCTAAGATCGTATCATTATCATGCGTTCCTGTATACACTACACAATGCTTGTCATAATTGTGCGGCATATAATCGCTGTCATCCCTTGAATCAAAGGCAAACTGTACGACTTTCATGCCCGGATAACCGGAATCTGCCACAAGCTGTAATACCGAAGGAGTCAAAAATCCCAAATCCTCAACGATAATATCCGGTTTTCCCAATTTTTCTTCCACCGCACGGAACAGTTCCATTCCCGGACCGTTTCTCCACACACCGTTTCTTGCCGTGGTATCTTTGCCCGGAATTGCATAATAGGAGTCAAATCCGCGGAAATGGTCAATTCTTATCACATCATAAAGCGTGGACATCTTACGAAGACGCATCGTCCACCAGCTGTAACCGTCCTCCCGCATCACATCCCAGCGAAACAGCGGATTTCCCCACAACTGTCCGTCTGCTGAAAATGCATCCGGTGGGCAGCCTGCCACATCGATCGGCTCTAAATTCTCATCTAAATAAAATTGTGACGGATTCGTCCAGACATCCACACTGTCACCTGCTACATAGATCGGAACATCTCCAATAATACGGATTCCCCGCTCATTCGCATAATTTTTCAACTCACACCACTGCTCAAAGAAAAGATACTGTAACATTTTCCAAAAATCAATCTCATCTGCATAAGTATCCTTCGCCTTAGCAATCGCTTCTGCCTCCCGAAATTTCAGCGGGCGTTCCCATTCAGACCACTGTGCTCCGTTATGCGCTTCCTTCAATGCCATAAACAGTGCAAAATCATCTAACCAGTCTGCTTCTTTTTCACAGAACTGCCAATACTCCTGTGGCACATTTTCAAAAAAACGCACCTTTGCTTTTCTCAATAAGTCATAACGGTTTTCATAAAGAAGCGCATAGTCCACGGTATCGTCTTTTACATTCCACTGATAGGATCTGCACTCACTCTTTTTTAAGAGCTTCTTAGTACACAGAATATCTAAATCGATAAAGTAAGGGTTTCCGGCAAATCCGGAAGGTGACTGGTATGGAGAATCTCCATAACTGGTCGGACAGATTGGAAGCATCTGCCAATAAGTCTGTCCCGCCTTTTCTAAAAAATCCACAAACTGCTTTGCCTGCTTTCCCATTGTTCCAATCCCATATGGGGATGGAAGGGAGGACATATGCATTAATACACCACTACTTCTCATCCTTCTCCTCCGCTCGTTAGTTTTTTAACACTTTCACCTGTGATCAGATCCACATTGACGGTCTCGTGGATACTGCCCGCCTGGAAATCAATAAAGTTGAACAATATCTCAACTCCCCGGATTGCTAACTCTCTTGCCGGCTGTTTGATCGTTGTCAGCTTCGGATTGTAGTAATCTGCTAACTCAATCCCATCAAATCCGATGACCGAAATATCCTCCGGTACATTGAACCCTTTATCCTTTAATGCCCGGATTGCTCCGATCGCAGTCACATCCGCCATTGCAAAGATTGCCGTAATATCCGGCGCTTTTTCTAACAACCGCACCATGGCACGATATGCACTGTCAAAAGAAAACCGGCAATTCTCATAATACTTCTCTTTGTCAAACTCCAGCCCATGTTTCTTAAAACTTTCAAGACAGCCTAAATACCGTTGCTGGCTCGTATGGGAAAGCGTGATATCACCGCCAAGAATCCCGATGTTTTTATGCTTATTCTCTAACAGGTAATCCATTGCCTGCTTCGCTGCTGCGATATCATCTACCGATACACTCGAAAGATTCTCAAACGGAAGTTCTTTTCCACAGTTTGTGATCAGGACTCCCGGCACTTCGATCTGTTCATATTTTTCTTTAAAGTTCGACGGATTTCCCCCTAAAAACAGGATTCCCATCGGTTTTCGTTCTCTGCATAAGATCAGTGCCTGCTCTACCTCATTTTTATCCTCGTCCATGTAACAGACCTCTGCAGAGTACTTAGTCTCTTCTAACATTTTTTGTACTTCTTCCACGATATTGGCAAAAAGCATATTCGACGTACCTTTTACCAATACCGCAATATTTTTACTCGTACTCTGCTTCAAATGCTTTGCGTTATTGTTCGGTATAAAATTATAAGCCGCTACGATCTCACTGATCCTTTTTTTCGCTTCCGGACTGACATCCCTTCTGTTATTGAGTACTCTCGATACCGTACTTACGGAATAGCCCGATTCTTTTGCAATATCTTTTATGGTCAATTTCTTCCCACCAATCTCTTTTATCCTTTTACAGCACCTGCTACTACACCTTCAATGATATATTTCTGGCATGCCATATAGAATATGACAATCGGAACAATGGAAAGTACCAGCATTGCCATTAATGCTCCAAGGTCTTTATTACCATTGGTTCCCACAAGCATCTGTATTACAACCGGAATCGTCTTATATCTGGTACTGATCCCGATGACCAGATAAGGGAGCAGAAAGTCATTCCAGATCCACATTACATTTAAGATTGCAACGGTGATCGCCGTAGGTTTTAAAATCGGAAATACCACCCTGAAATATGTCTGCAGCGGATTGCATCCATCGATCATTGCCGCCTCTTCGATTTCAAGCGGAATGCTTTTTACAAATCCCGAAAACATAAATACGGATAGTCCTGCTCCAAATCCCAAATATAGGATACACATTCCAAGCGGATTTCTCAAGTGGAATTTATCTGCTAAGTCTACCATCGTAAACATTACCATCTGGAATGGAACCACCATGGAGAATACAAACAGATAATAGAGCACGGATGTGGTCTTACCTTTTACTCTTGTCACATAGTAAGCTGTCATCGATGTAAAAAAGATGATCAGTACCACGGAAACGATCGTTATGAAAAAGGACCATCCTGCTGCTTCGATCAGTCCTGTCTGCTCTAAACCGTTGGTATAGTTCGTCAGTCCTGCAAACAATTCGCCCTTTGGCAGTTCAAACGGCTGTTTGCTGATGTAAAATTTTCCTTTAAAAGAATTCAGTACAATAAAGTACAGCGGATATAGGACAACAACGGTCAGTATACATAAGATCACATAGATGAAAATGTTCGCTTTTTTCTTTCCCATTACTGCTCTACCTCCTTCTTTCTGGTTGCATATAACTGGATCACGGAAATTGCCGTTACGATGATAAAGAACAGTACTGCCTTCGCCTGACCGACACCTTCCTGACCGACCTTACCATAGAAAGTCTGATAAATATTTAACGCAAGCATCTCTGTCTTATGAAGTGGAGCACCTGCCGTTAACGATAAGTTCTGGTCAAATAATTTGAAACTGTTTGACAGCGTCAGGAAAATACAGATCGTGATCGATGGCATGACCATCGGTATCTTAACCTTAAAGAGCGTCTGCATATGAGTTGCTCCATCAATCTCTGCCGCCTCGATCAGCTCTGTCGGGATATTCTGAAGTCCTGCAATATAAATGATCATCATATAGCCGATCAGCTGCCAGTTCATCAAAATGATCAATCCGACAAATCCATATTTAAACTGTGATACGATCGTTGTTCCGTATTTAAACAATACGGCATTGATCATCTGCTGCCATGTATATCCAAGAACGATACCACCAATTAAGTTCGGAAGGAAGAACACCGTCCTGAAAAAGTTGGTACCTCTTAATTTTCTAGTTAATAACAATGCAATGCAAAATGCAAATACATTCACGGTAATTACGGAGATTACGGTAAACGCTGCCGTTACCCAAAATGAATAAGTAAAATCCTGTGAGGTCAATGCTGCCTTATAGTTCTCTAAGCCTACCCAGTGTGCGTTTCCCACTGTGGTAAACTTACAGAAAGAAAGATATACCCCTTCGATAAACGGGATAATAAATGCAAAAGCAAATGCTATCAGCGTCGGAACCACAAAGATTGGAAAATATCTTTTTAACGTCTTTTGCATAATATACTCCTTTTTTAAAATTGCTCCGCAGCCAGGGCTGCGAAGCAATTAATGAAACCTGTTCCTGTCACGGATGATTAGTTAGCGCCTTTCTCGGATGCCCACTCATCTACGACCTGTTTTTCCACTTTATCAAAACTCATGTTTCCATTTGCATACTCTAACAATGCTGCACCAAAGTCATCTTTGAATGTCTGGCTTGGGAAGGTTGTGAAGTTCCAGGATACGCTGGTCTTTCCGCTTTCCATCCATTTGTACATTTCAGCTGCAAGCGGGTCAGAGGATCTCTCGTCTTCGCCAAAAGTTGTAAATGGAGCTGCATTTCCAAGTCCGCCGTCATCTGTGGATTTGTACATATATGCTTTTCCTTCAGAATCTGTTGTCAGCCATGTTAAGAAGTCTTTTGTTGCCTGAATGTCTTCTTTGGATGCCTGGCTGTTGATGCACCAGAAGTTCTCTGTACCTGTACATAAGCCTTCGTTTTCATCATCTACACCAAAGTAGATCGGCATAAATTTGATGTCTTCTGCTTTTACGGTATTTCCATCAACTTCTGAGATCTGGCTCCATGCCCAGTTACCATTCTGTACCATTGCACACTGTCCTAATGCAAACTCTGCCATAGAAGTAGCAACGTCAACAGAACCTAACAGACCTTTTTCAGATACGGAATTGTCCATGTACAGATCTAAAATGTTCTTGTAGTTCTCTGCATATTTGAACTCGATCTTATCCATATCGGATACTTTGTTATCTTTGTATTCATAGTAAATCGGAAGGTTTGCAAGATGTGTCTGCCATCTCCAGTCCTCACCCGGTTTTAAAGAGGTAGAAGCAAATACGCCATCGATTCCTAAATCTTTCTTCTTAGCGGTCATATCTTCTACTACTTCTTTTAATTTGTCATAGCTGTTAATTTCATCCATGCTCTTTACAACAGCGCCGTCCAGTGCAAAATATTTTTCCATGATCGCATTGTTGTAAATGATACCATAGGTCTCTACTGTGTAAGGGATACCATATGCTTTTCCGTCCTCACCCTTTACTGCTAATGACTGGTCTGTCAGATTCTTGTATAAATCTGTATCGGTCAGATCCAGACAATAGTCTTTCCAGGATTCATAACCAATCGGTCCGTTGATCTGGAATAAGGTAGGAGCATTGCTTCCTGCAATCTCGGATTTCAATGTTGTCTCATACTGGTTACTTGCTGCTGTTACAACTTTTACTTCCACCCCGGTCTTTTTTGTGTAAGCCTTTGCGATCTTCTGCCACTGTTTATCTACTTCCGGTTTGAAGTTTAAGTAATAAACAGAACCCTTGGAATCGTCTTTCTTTGCTTCATCTTTCGATGAATCCTTGCCAGAACTTCCACATCCGGCGAACATTGCTGCTGCCATGGAAAGAACTAACATCAATGACACCACTTTTTTCTTCATTTTACATCCTCCTATTATAATAAAAATAACCTCCGAAACGTTTCCGACAACATTTTCGGTAACGTTTTCATGTGATGGTTAAAGTATAGACTCTTTTTTTTGATTATGCAATATGTTTTTTGCATTTTTGCTAAAATGGATATATTTTCCCTTGCTCTTTTATGCGTTTTGCACAAATACCATACCATTTTTTCTTCTCTTGTTTTATTCTATCTAAAATGTTAAAATTTATACCGAGGTTAAAAATTATGAACGACGTTATCAAACATAAGATAAAACACAATACGCAGCGCTTTATTACTTCCATGAAATGGATTGTCTTTTCGATCTTATCGGGTCTTGTCATCGGCGGTATCGGCTCTGCTTTTTACGGCTGTATCAAAATGGTCACGGAATTGCGTATGGAACATCTGTGGCTGCTCTATCTTCTGCCACTTGGCGGAATTGTCATTGTCGGTCTGTACCGGCTGTTAAAAGATGAGAATGATACCGGAACTAATCTGGTCCTCTCTGCTATCCACTCGAATGAAGAGATTCCGCTTCGCATGGCACCTTTGATCTTTATTTCCACAGTGATCACCCATTTATTCGGAGGTTCTGCAGGACGTGAAGGAGCTGCTTTACAGATCGGAGGCAGTATCGGCGGTGCGCTTGGGAGACTTTTCCGTTTTAATGAAAAGGATAAACACATTATGATCATGTGCGGCATGTCTGCGGCTTTTACCGCTCTGTTTGGAACACCAATGGCTGCGGCTGTTTTTTCTATTGAAGTGGTCAGTGTCGGCATTATGCACTACTCTGCTCTGGTCCCATGTGTTATCTCTGCTTTGGTAGCAAAGGGAACGGCTTCTTATTTTGGCATTGAAGCTGAGACTTTTCTTTTAGAGCATCTGCCTGCCTTTTCTTTAAAAAATGCCGTGTTGACGGCTCTGCTTGCAATCCTTGGAGCCTTAGTCAGCATCCTGTTTTGTATTGTGCTGCACCAGACCGACCATTTATATAAGAAATTCTTTCCGAACCGGTATGTGCGGATCGTGACCGGCGGCTGTATTGTCATCGCACTGACACTGCTCTGTGGCAACAGGGATTACAACGGTTCCGGCGTGGCAATCATTGAACACTGCATGAATGGAGAAGCTGTCGTGCCCTGGGCTTTTTTATTAAAAATCATCTTTACCGCGGCAACTCTTGGTGCCGGCTATAAAGGCGGTGAAATTGTGCCATCATTTTTTATCGGTGCAACGTTTGGATACACCTTTGGCAATCTGATCGGTTTTTCGCCTTCGTTATGCACGGCGGTCGGGATGCTTTCGGTATTCTGCGGTGTCACGAACTGCCCGATCACCTCATTACTGATCAGTTTTGAACTGTTTGGTTATGCAGGAATGCCGTTTTTCCTGCTTTCCACTGCATTAAGCTATATGCTCTCCGGCTATTACGGTCTGTATTTAAGCCAGAAGATCATTTATTCGAAATATAAAACGGAGTATATTAACAGAAAGACACATTAGAAATCTATGAAAATAATTTATATTACAGAAAGGAGACCTCCCATGTCTACATTACCAAAAGACCCTGTCATGCTTTTAAGTTTTACCAATATGAAACTTCGCGATGAATGCCCAAACCTCACTGTTTTTTGTGAAAGATATGAAATTTCCTGCAAAGAACTATGTGAGCGTCTTGCAGGAATTGATTATCACTATCAGGAACCAATTAACCAGTTTAAATAATTATTTTACAAAATCCGGTATTTTTTTTGCATCCCGATAGCCTTTATGGTACATCTTGTCCAATGCACTTTTGTCTTTGGTCAGTGTTTCCATTCCACAGCAGTCATCCGGTGCTAAGATCAGCACTTTCCCCTGCTTCTGGTATTTCTTTGCCAGTCGTACCTGATCATTGTACGTCTTATAGCGACGTGCTAAATCTTCTCCTGATTTCGGATATTTTCGCTTTAATACCCTTGCAGGAAACGCATCTTTTTTCGCAACACGGATCGTATCGATCGGCTTTGTCAGAATGACCACCACCTTGTCGCATCCGTCATCCAATGCCTTTTGTACCGGAATCGGGTCGGAAAGCCCGCCGTCATAATATGGCACGCCTTTGATCCGATACGGCTTGCAGACAAGCGGGATACAGCAGGATGCTTTCATGATACTGTAATTATCCTGACACATATCGGTTTTATCAAAGTATACCGGTTTTCCGGTTACTGCATTCGTTGCAACCACACGCAGCTCTACGTCAGATTCTTCTATTTTTTTATAATCTAACGGATTCTCTCCACCTGTATTTGAAAGTTCCCCATAAATGTAATCCATATTGATATAAGAGCCTTTTTGAAAAAGATTCTTCACACTCATGTATTCTTTGCGGAATGAATAATCTGTATAAAACTGATAATTTCTCCCTTTCTGACCTGCAATATAGGAGCAGACATTCGCACTTCCTGCTGATACGCCGATACAGTAATCAAAATGGATTCCCTGTTCCATACAGTAATCAAAGATCCCTGCTCCGTATATTCCGCGAAGTCCACCGCCTACATCTACTATTCCTGTCATTGCTATCCCTTCTTATCTCTTATTTTGTTTTTCCAAAACTAAAAATCTGTAATCCCCTGCTCTTTTACTAAGTTTACCCATACTACGGTCTTTTGATAGCATTTTTCTAAATCAGAGATTTCTTCCTCGCGTGGCAGTTTTCCCATCCGCAGTCCCTCAACTACCCCGGAAACTGCATCCTGCATCCGCCAGAGTGACAGGTTCGCACAGACTCCTTTGAGCGTATGTGCATAATGAAATGCCTGCTCTGTGTCTTTTTCCCGTATTGCTTTTATCATTTCTTCGTAGTTTGGATCCTCTAAAAAACGGATCACATATCGCTCGCACATTTCCCGCTTTCCAAAAAAGCGTTCTCTTGCCGATACAATATCAAAGCCTTTCTCATAATATGCTTTATCTGTCATTCTTTGCTACTCCTGACCGTATGTATTCTGACTCAGCACGTTCCATTTCCTTTATCAGTTTATCACAAAGTTCTGCAATATCCAATGGTTTACTGACATGTGCATTCATACCGGCTCTTAATGCCGCGGTAACATCTCCGCTGAAAGCATGTGCCGTAACGGCAATCATCGGAATAATGACTGCATCCTTTCGATTCAAGGCACGAATTCTTCCTGCTGTCTCATATCCGTCTAGCACCGGCATACGGATATCTAAAAGAATTGCATCATATTCTCTGATACCTGAATTTTGGAATGCCTGTAGTGCCTGCTTTCCATCCTCACAGGCAATCACCGTTGCACCCTGAAGCTCTAACAACTCTTTTGCGATATCTCTGTTGATGTCATTATCTTCCGCTAAGAGAATTTTCTTTCCGCTCAACAGTTTCTGCTTTGCCTTTCCCTGTATCTGTCTGCCTTCCCTCTCTTTCAGTTCTCTGGAAATTTCCTCATAAACTGCCGTACGATACAACGGCTTTGGAAGAAATCCATCGACACCTGCTGCTCTTGCTTCTTCCTCTATTTCCATATAATCATAAGCAGAAATCATGACAATCGGTACATCATAACCTACTTCTGCACGAATCCGCCGGGTGACCTCTATACCATCAATGTCATGCATCTTCCAGTCAATCAGACAGATGTCATAGTCACGGTTCCCCCGATGATGACTGATGACACGCTCGATTGCCTGTGCACCGTGCATCACCCATTCCGCCTGAATCTTAATCTCCTGAAGAACTCTGACTGCATGGCGGCACTCCTCTTCCTCATCATCTACCACTAAGGCATTTAAGCCCATATTCTCAAAGTCCGGTATTTTTGTCTCACTTTCCTTTTTTAATAAAGGAATATCCACGGTAAAGGTAGTTCCCTCGTTTTCCTTGCTATTGACATAAATCTTACCATCCATCAGCATAACCAGATTCTTTGTAATACTCATGCCCAGACCGGTTCCGCCGAACTTTGCAGCAATGGAGGAATCCGCCTGTTCAAATGGTGCAAAGATGCGTTCCTGCACCTCCTCGCTCATACCGATTCCTGTGTCTGTCACTTCAAACCGTACAATGTCCAAGTTTTTCTTGGTCACTAATTTTTCCACCTTCAAAAAAACGCTTCCACCCTCCGGTGTAAATTTGATAGCATTCGACACAAGATTTAACAAAATCTGCCCCATTCGCAGCGAATCTCCGTAATACTCACTTCCCTCTGAAAAACCGGTAATCGACTCCTTAAACTCCAGATTTTTTGCTTTTGCCTGTGAATAAATGGTCACCACAAAGCTGTTGATAAATTGATAAATATCAAATTCTTCATTCTGAAGTTTCATCTTATTACTTTCAATCTGTGACATATCCAGAATGTCATCAATCAGCATCAGCAGATGTTTCGATGAAAAATTAATCTTTGTCAGACAATCCTGAACTTTTGCGGAATCCTCTATTGATGCGATTGCCAGAGTCACCAGCCCGATGATCGCATTAAGCGGTGTACGGATCTCATGGCTCATGCGTGCTAAGAAATCGCCCTTTGCCTGATTTGCCTTATCTGCATTCTCCATTGCCGCATCTAAGAAGATACGCTGTTTTTCCTCATTTGTCCTATCGGAATAGAAGGAAATTACCTGCGGTGTATCTAAATTATTGACACGGTATAAACGCAACAGCACCCAGCGTTTTTCTCCATCCGGTCTTGTGTATTCCACTAATTTTTTATAAGAAGCCGCTAATTCGAAATCTCCGATATAACGATAGATCTCATCCACATCTTCTGACTTCAATCCCTGATACAGCGTCTCATCGGTCGGAGATATTCCGAGTACACGCTCCATGTTCAAAGACCGATAGACAATCTCTCCACTTTTTGCATCACGGATCACAAATGCATCGTCGATACTCTTTGAAAGACTGTCAAACAATGTACTCCGGTTCTGCAGCTCTTTTCGCTGTCTCCACATGATATATTGTGAAAAAATAAACACTGCTAACATGGCAACCATCAGAATAATAGACAGTACCAGCACACGGACCCTTAACTGCTCTACGTTCTGCACATACTGCAGTCCTCCTTCTTCCGCATCCTCTAACATCTCATCGATCATAGCTGTGGTTTCCTGATAAAGCGGCTCTATCTTTTCCTCTTCATAGGCAATGACTTGATCCTGTGGAAAATCTTCATCTGCTGAAACATAGAGCAAGAAACCGTTCTGCTGTTTTTTGATCTCATCCAAATTATCCTCTAGATTATCCCACTCTTTATCGCTGCCCTGATAAGCATACTTTAAACGCTTCAATACCTGATCCGTTTCTTCATATAACTCATCTAAAATTCCCCGGATATATACGACATCATCCGTCGTGTTATGTTTATAGAGACGTTCTACCCGTACCTGCATTTTTGCAATACACATCTTTAACTCTCCGCCTGCAACCACCATCTCGAATGGATGGCTCGACATTTTTTCTGCCTGAGCTGCCAGCCGCTCTGAATTATATAGTGTTACGATCAGATAGACGACCATCAATACAATGACCGCTGCCATATTCCACTTTTCCTGTGCTTCACTCATGCCTTCCCGTCTCATATACTCTTCCTCGCCTTTCTCTCCCTTGTGTTTTCCCTTTCGTCTTTTCTTTTTCGTATTCTTCTCTTAGGAACGCCTTTTTCGGAATATCACAATTCCAAGCACTCCTACTATTACAATTCCTGCTACAGTACACCAGATAACCGGAAATCCTGTTTTAAAACTTCCCAGTTCCTGTTCCCGGCAGCTGTTATTTCCCATATCCTTCATCGCATCTTCATCTAAGATGATCCGATATGTTTTCAGATATCCTAACTCTTCGCCATCCGTAAACTTCCGGATCGGTATCCGACAGACAAATCTGCCGCTCTTTTTCTCTTTAAATTCTTCTTTTCCGGTCAGCTCATAGGAATAACTTTTTTCTTCCGACTTCAGATACAGGTGTTTTCCCTCTACAAACCGTACCTTCTCATCTGCCGTGATCTCGATTTTTGCATCCTCCCGCACGGCTTTTGCCTTGGGCGGCGTTAAATCTAACTTTTCATAGATCTTTTCTGCAATCTGAATATGTCCTTCCCGATTCGGATGCGGATCTAAATTAAACTTCTCTAAATTTTCAAGTGTCCCTGCTTTTACATTTGTATATCCGTCTTTTTGAAAAATAGAATAGGCATTGATGACGGTATACTCTTTTGAGGAACTGTGAAACGCTTCATTGATCCTACGGATATAGGTTTCCGTCAATTCCGATAAATTCAGTACCTCGATCGGTCCATAGGTGTAGTTGACTGCAACATAGGGATTGTATACATTATCTGCATAAATCACTACATAGGGATTTTTTTCTTTTATCATACGGATGATCTGTTCAAATTTTCCTTCAAACTGATCGCATATATCTAATACTTCCTGATTCTCCCGAAGCTCCTGTTTGACTTTTCGCAGATCTGCTAACATTTCCGTCATCTCTGCCGGATGCTCTAAATATCTCGCTTTCAACTCCGGATAAATCTGTTTATACTCCGTATGGATCCCAACAGCTCCTGCTGCCTGTATCACACAGTTTTTTAATACATCATTCGAACCGATCGACAATAGGATGATATCCGCGTCTTTGATCTGTTCATTATATTCTCCGGCTTCTAAACGTTCTATTAAGTCCTCGCTCCGCAGTCCGTTGATCCCTTCATTCGTAAACTTTGCTCCCGCTTTTTTTGCTAAAACTGCACCATAGGCTTCCTGCTCTTTATCTTCGAGACCATATCCTAGGGCAATACTGTCTCCTAACGCCAATATATGTAAGGGTTCTTCCGCCTTCGTTGTCATTGGGATACTGCCTGCACATAAGATACCGATCAACAGCCATGCAGCAATCCTGATCATTCTTTTTCTTACCATAAAATTCCTCCATTGCTACATTATAGCTGACTTTTTTATTGAATGCAATAAACAAAAAGCCGCCACCGAAGTGACCGCTTTTTGCTGATTTATCCGTACTGTTTAAAAGGTTTTCATACACTGGCTGTATTTCTGTTTTGCCTCGTCTACCTTCTGCATTTCTGCTGCCGGAGTCGGATAATATCCTTTTCCATGCATGATGTTAAAGACATCCTGCTGGATTGCATGCTCTTTGTCTAAGCAATCTAAGATTGCATTTCTGACATTCTCATGCACACATTCATTTGCAAATGTGTTGTAATGATCCGTTGCTGTTTTTTCTGCTGTTAAAGCATCTGCTAAGACTTCTTTTTCTGAATATGGCTGCTGCATGTTCTCTCCTCCTATTTTAACTGTGCGTACAGGGACTGGAAATGCTCCTGATGCTTATTTGAGATTTCCGTAAATTTTGCTTTTACTTCTGCATCCTCTGTGTGTTCTGAAAGCATTTTGAATTTCTTGATCAGTAACTCTTCTTCTGACAATAATTCATTTAAAGCTGCTAACTCTTTTTCTGAAATCTGATCCATATGAGTTTCTCCTTTCCAAAATACATTGCCTACTCTTTTAAAATCTCCAATGTTACTGATTTTATGCAAAATTTTGTTTTTCTGTTTAGTCAAAAAAACAAAAGTGTGCTTCGCACACTTTCACGCTCCAGCTTCTTCCATAGCACAAGTTTTGTTCCGCGCGCGAGCGGTGCTGTATTTCCTATAGAGCAAAAAAAGTCCCTGTATAACAGGGTAGTCTTCTTTCACAAAACTACTGCTCTGCTATACAGGGTGATCTTCTCATACAATCTTAGTCTGCAAATAATGGTGTGGACAGGTATCTGTCACCGGAATCCGGTAAAAGTACAACAATGTTTTTGCCTTTATTTTCCGGACGTTCTGCTAAAATAGTGGCTGCTTTTAATGCCGCACCGGAAGAAATTCCCACTAAAATTCCTTCGCTTACTGCAAAGCGTTTGCCCTCTACAAATGCATCATCATTTTCAATCTTAAGCACTTCATCATAAACCCTGGTATCTAATGTATCCGGTACAAAGCCTGCGCCGATTCCCTGGATCTTATGCGGACCGGATACTCCTTCGGAAAGGACAGGACTGCTTGCCGGCTCTACTGCTACGATCTTTACATCCGGATTCTGCTCTTTTAAATATTCTCCGACTCCGGTAATGGTTCCGCCGGTACCGACTCCTGCTACAAAAATATCTACTTTTCCATCGGTCTGTCTGTAAATCTCAGGGCCGGTTGTTTTCTTATGTGCTGCCGGGTTTGCAGGGTTCACAAACTGACCTAAGATAACGGCTCCCGGAATGCTCTCTTTTAACTCATCTGCTTTTGCGATGGCACCTTTCATTCCCTTGGCACCTTCTGTTAAAACAAGTTCAGCTCCATATGCCTTTAACAGATTTCTTCTTTCTACGCTCATCGTATCCGGAAGTGTTAAAATCGCTTTATAACCTTTTGCTGCTGCTACGGCTGCAAGACCGATTCCCGTATTTCCTGAAGTTGGCTCAATAATCGTTGCTCCCGGTTTTAATGCACCGGATTTTTCTGCATCCTCGATCATGGCTAATGCAATTCTGTCTTTCACGGAGCCTGCCGGGTTTAAATACTCTAATTTTGCAAGAATGGTTACGTCTTTAACGCCTGCGGACTGGCTGTAACGACTGATCTCTAAAATAGGTGTTTCTCCAATTAACTCTGCTGCACTTTTTTTAATCTCTGACATAATTTTTTCCTCCATGTTTACAAATATGATCTATTTCTCTCTATCTTTCGCTTCTACTGCAACAACACATACACTCCATCCTTCTTTTCTTTGTTTTGTAAGTTCTGATTTTTTCCATATGTGTTCTCCTTTCTTAATTCCTACTTTTTAACTAGGAATATAGCGTTTTAATTATCATATTGGATTTGGAGGGATTTGTCAAGGGGATTTTTCATAATATCTGCATGTTTTTTTAACTTTCCAAAAAATGGTCCTGATATGCTTTTGTACTTATTTAAATTATGTTAAAATATCGTTAAATATTTTGATGTTAAATATTAAAAATCAAAAAAACATATTTATATCATTCCCAACTGTAAAGGAGTCGTAAAATATGACAAAAACAATTGAACAGACAATTTCTTTATTAGAAATGCTCCCTGACAAAGAGCAAAATCTCGCCCTTGCATTTGTAAAACGCCTTGTTCTTGCATGGGATCCGGATTATACGAAACTGACACCAACCGAACAAGAAAAACTGAAAGCTGCCGAAAATGGCGAATATATCAACGCAAAAGATATTAACTGGGATAACTAAAAAAGACTTGGAGGGCACAGCAATGTCAAAAGACAAATATTCTTATATTGCACTATTCACTTATGAAGAGGATGGAATATCCATCAAATTTCCAGATTTACCGGGCTGCTATCCATACGCCGATAAAGACAATACCGACGAAGCCCTTAAAAATGCAAAAGAGGCTCTTGGACTTCATCTCTGGGGCATGGAACAGGATCATGAAATCATTCCGGAGCCTTCTTTAATTACAGATTTAAAATTTGCAGCAAACCAGACACCTGTGCAAATTGATGTTTTTATGCCACCGGTCAGAAAACGTATGAACGGCAAAAAAACGATATAATACAGGAATGGGCAGAA
>DNUZ01000011.1:108957-155908 GCA_003507655.1 Lachnospiraceae bacterium
TTCTGCCCATTCCTGTATTATATAGATTTCTTTTTTACAATCTGCAACTCATATCCTAATGCATCTAACATATGACTAAAAGCTTTTATTGTTGGAATGCTCTCTTTTCTTTCAATCCGTGAAATTACCTGTTGTTTATTTCCTGTTAATGCTGCTAATTCTTTTTGTGTTATATTTTCTTGTTTCCGTAAAGAAATCATTTTCTCAATCAGTTTATATTCTGCACGCGATTCATCCCATTCCTTTTTAAATTCCGGATTGTTTTTTCTTTTTAATTCAATTTCTTTTTCTATGTTGGTTTGAATAAATGGCATATCCATTACTCCTCTCATATGATCATATAAATTTCTTTCCAAGCATTTTATTAAGTTCTTTTGCACGTTTTCGCACAATATGAGCGTCTTTCTTTTCCGTTTTATTTTTCTGTTTTCTACAGGCATGAAGTAAATATATATTTTCTTTATCCTTCATAATATAAAATATGCGGTTGTGCTTCTGAAAATATACTTCATATATTTTCTTCTCCCATGGCTTAAAGAAAATTTTATCAAATTCCCCTTTTTCCATATGTTGTAATACGGTATATCCGTCTACCTGCTCCTTTACCGGTAAAGAATCAATATAGTCATATATCAGATTCCTTCCTGAGCTAGAATAATATGGGTGTAATATCATCTGGAATCCTCGCTTTTTCTTTTTTCACTTACACAATACAACTTATATGTTGTATTGTCAAGTGATACAGTAGGAAATACTTTCATTTTATAGCTACTCCCTCTATGAAGTATTCTCTGACTTTTCTAAAACCTTCTTCATCCATCCTGTATTGGTCAATCATAGAACCATCCTCAAAATGAATGATATCCGTACAGCAATCTAAGATCAATTCCAAATCATGGGTAATGACATATACCGTAATTCCGGCACTACAAACCTGCCTACTTAGATAGCTCCGGATTTTCGTGAAAAGGGTTCCACAGAAACCGGTCCGCTGCTACTGAACTATTGCATGACAGGTCGATGTGAAATCATCTTGAATAATGGGAATTTTGCATATGTAAAAGACGGCGAAATTTCATTGACGGAACATTTTGCAAAGCAGCAATATATTTATCCTCGCCGAATCTATGAAGGTCTGGAATTTTCTTGTATCAAAAATCTACTCCCTCTTCTTTCAGCGCATCCTGCAACTGTTTTGCGTATGTCACCTGACCGCACTTTTTCATTCCATTGATAATTCTTAAACATGCATTTTTCTGCTTTAATTTTCGTATAATGTACATTTCATCAAACGAACTGCCAACTATATACTCATAAACATCTTCCAGCTTTTCCACTGCTAAACTACTATTACTCATATCATAAAAACATAACAAAGTATTTAATGTTTCCATTGAACTATTAGATAAATACTTTTTCAAAATCTCTGCATTCTGTTGTACCCCATCTAATTTATACCACTCTGTAACATTTCCTTCTTTAAATTTGTTCTTTTCGAAATAATATTTAACCAATGAAGCATATTCTTTTAATTCCTCTTGTGTAATCGTTCCAAATATTTTTTCACATCCAATATTTTCCGAAAAAAATCTATTTTTCTTAATCAAATTTACAGCTTCTGAAAATTCTTTACTTCCGAGATGATATTCCTGCTTAATTTCTTCTTTGATTTCTCTGAATTTCTCTGTTCTCCACTCTTCATAATCTGGAAGCCTTTTTGAAATATCCCATATATCAGTTTTTGATAAATTCTTTGTAAATGTTCCCAACGAATATTCATCCATACAATTTCTTAAAAAATAAATCAATTCATCAAATTTTTCCATTACTTCTTTAAATTCTGTTTCCAATAATACAATGCTTATATGAGAAATTTTATTTTTTATCATGTGCGGTTGGTTCTCTTTATTTAATTCGTATTTAAAAGCATCGCCTTCTTCATCAAAATAATAAAAACGAATCATATCCTCTATGTTTTCAAAATATGCCGGAATCCTTCTATCAATATTTTTGTTTTCACACGCCATTTTATATAGTTCTTCAATATTATGTGTATGGATTTTCTTTTTTCTCTCTGCTATGATCTCATCGGAATATTTTATTCCCTTCTTTCCCTCTATTTCCCACAACATTTTAATAACAATTTTTAAAGATAACTCAATACTATGCCTTGCATTATAAACAATCGGATATACTAATAGATCTTCAACCTCCTGACCATCTTTTAATGACTCCGTCAGAAGTTCAACTGTACGTTTAAATCCATTTCTTATATCTTCATCTGTCGTTCCACCATTTTCACCTACACATGCGATAATTGCATCCTCTTCATGAAATTCAAATGGATTATCCATTCTCTGCTCTCCCCTTCCTTAGAAACATTGTTTTTATCACTAATCTTTTATAAATATAACATAAAGCCAACTTACTCTGCTACTACAAACTTCCCTCTATCCGGGCATGTAAGGGATTTTCACAGATTAGAGCACATCTATAGTGCACAAACGGAAAAAGAGCAGATGGCTTTTAACCATCTACCCTTTTAATCGCTATCACTTTATCACATCTTTTTGTGTCAAACAATGACATCTTCGTATTATATAAAGGCTCTGTTTTTGACACCATTTGTCCATTAAAATATGTGAAAATACATGAAAATATGTAATTTTAAAGTGATTTTATTTCTTTGTGATTTCCCAAGAATCTGCTTGTTTTCAGCGGTTTCCCTACAGCTCATACGGAGTGACTTGATATACATAGTAGTTAAGCCAGTTACTAAATAAATTGTTGCTGTTCGCTCTCCACTGCAGCAGCGGACGCTTTGTGGCATCATCATTCGGATAATAATTATACGGCAGATCGATCGGCAGGCCTTTCTCTAAATCTCTATGATATTCTTTGTCCAGTGTGATCCTGTCGTATTCCGGATGACCCATGACAAATATCTGTTTTCCTTCATTCGAAAGGCACAGGAATACGCCTGCCTCTTCGGATTTTGCAAGAACCTTCAGATCCGGGCAGTTCTCAATGTCTTCGGTTAAGATTGCCGTATGGCGGCTGTTTGGTGCATAGAACACATCGTCAAAACCACGGACTAACGGCACTTTTCTGTTCAATACCTGGAATGGGTAAACTCCAAATAATTTTTTCGGAAGCAGCACCTTGTTAATACCAAAATGATAGTAAAGTCCTGCCTGAGCACCCCAGCAGATATGCATCGTACTGGTCACGTTTGTCTTTGTCCAGTCCATGATCTGACAAAGTTCCTCCCAGTAATCTACTGTTTCATAATCCAGATGCTCGATCGGTGCTCCCGTAATGATCATGCCATCAAATTTTTGATCTTTGATGTATTCAAAGGTTGTATAAAATTTGTTCAGATGATTCGCAGATACATTCTGCGATTCGTGGCTTTTTACTGTTAAAAACGTAATATCCACCTGTAATGGTGTATTCGATAGTGCACGCAGCAATTGCAGCTCCGTATCTTCTTTTAACGGCATCAGGTTTAAAATGCACACCTGAAGCGGACGAATGTCCTGATGGATAGCACGACTCTCATCCATCACAAATATATTTTCATTTTCTAATATTTCCTTTGCCGGTAAATCTCCCTGTGTCTTGATCGGCATATTTTTCCCTCTTTTCTGTCTGTGATCTGTTTATCAATATCTATTTTAACATTTCCTGCAATTCCTCTTCCGATATCACGGAAACACCCAGATCATTGGCTTTTGTCAGCTTACTGCCCGCATTTTCTCCGGCAAGCAGATAATTGGTCTTTTTAGAAACAGAACCGGATACCTTGCCGCCATGCGCTTCGATCAGGGCTGCAGCTGCTTTTCGATCCATCGTTGGAAGTGTTCCGGTAATGACAAAGGTCAATCCGTCAAAACGTCCGTCCTCGCTTCCTGACTCTGCCATTTCCATATTGACCCCTGCTTCTTTCAGACGTTCTATGATCTTGCAGTTATTTTCATCCTGAAAATAATTACGGATACAAAGTGCCGTAACCTCTCCGACATCTGCAACCTGTTGCAGACTCTCCATATCTGCCTGCATCAGTGCTTCAATACTGCCAAAATGTTTCAGAATGGTTTTTGCCGCTGCTTTGCCGACATTTGGGATACCAAACCCGGTCAATAACTGGAATGCCTCATTTTGCTTGGATTTTTCAATTGCATCCAGTAATTTATCCGTATTTTTTTCTTTTCCGATAATTCCCTGTTCGATCAGTTCTTCCCGGTGCTGTTTTAAGTCATAAATATCTGCAATGTCTTTGAGATATCCAAGATGTACCAGTTCCATAATGTAAGTGGCACCAAATCCTTTGATGTCCATAGCATCCCTGCCGACAAAATTAATCATATGGCGTTCTAACTGTGCCGGACAGTTTGGTGAGGTACACTTGATATCTGCGGTATCCTTTTCGCGTTCCGTCTTTGCACCACAGACCGGACAGACATTCGGTATCACGAATTTTTTGACACCCGCCGGTCTCTTCTCGTGAATGACTCTTCGTACCTTCGGTATGATCTCACCGGATTTGTATACCACGATCGTATCACCGATCCCGATATCTAATTCATCAATAAAATCCTGATTATGCAGGGTTGCTCTTGATACACTCGTTCCACACAACCGCACCGGTTCAAAAACGGCTGTCGGCGTGATTCTTCCGGTTCTGCCAACTGACAACTCAATATCTAACAGTTTTGTCTCTTTTTCTTCCGGCGGATATTTATATGCCACTGCCCACCGCGGAACTTTAGAAGTTGCCCCTAATTTTTCCCGGTCGGAAAAACGGTTGATCTTTACCACCGCGCCATCAATATCATATGGCAGTTTTCCGCGGTTCTCGCCGATTTTTTCGATCGCTGCCCAGACTTCATCTGCTGTCTTGCAGACCGTATATTCTTCAATGACCCGAATGCCCTGTTTTTTTAAATATTCATAGCCTTCTGTATGCGTTTCAAATGAGATTCCTCTTGCATCCTGAATATTAAAAATAAACATGGACAGTCCGCGTTCCTTTGTCACTGCGGTATCTAACTGACGCAGTGTGCCTGCTGCACAGTTTCTTGGATTTGCAAACAGCTTTTTGCCGAGCAGTTCCTGTTTTTCGTTGACCTTCTCAAAATCAGCCTCTGTCATATAGACTTCGCCACGGATTTCGAGATATTCCGGCTTATCTTTTAACTTCTTTTTGACATCACGGATCACTTTTGCATTTGCCGTAACATCTTCCCCATATTGGATGCCGTCTCCTCTGGTCTCTGCTAACTTCAACTCGCCGTATTCGTAACGCAAAGAAAGAGACAGTCCGTCTATCTTGTATTCAACCACAAATTCAGGATCATCTAACTGCTTTTTCATTTCTGCAACAAAATTCTCTACCTCTCCCCTGTCAAAAACATCCTGAAGGCTCAACATCGGTACGTTATGCTCTACTAAGACACCCGCCTCACGTTTTGCACTTCCTCCGACCTTTTGTGTCGGGGAATCCGGAGTGACATATTCCGGGTGTTCTTTTTCTAAACGTTTTAACTCGTTCATTTTCTGATCGTATTCGTAATCGGTAATCTCCGGATCATCCTGATTATAATAGCGTTCGATATGATACTCAATTTCCTTGCGTAACGCTTCTATTTTTTCCTGAATTTCCATTCTATTCCTCTTTCCCACTCTCTGATAGCAGTGCCAATAATCCTTCCCATTCCTGATGTGTAAGATCACGGTATTTTCCCACCGGAAGATCTCCTAATTTAATATTCATGATCCTGACACGGACCAGTTTGACCACCCGATAGCCAAAATATTCACACATTCTGCGGATCTGCCGGTTCAGTCCCTGCGTCAGCACAATACGGATTTTCCGCTTATCTAACTTTTCTACCTTACACTTTCTCGTGATCGTATCGAGGATTGGTACACCTCCTGCCATTCCGCGTAAAAACTCATCCGTAACCGGGCGGTTTACCGTTACGATATATTCTTTCTCATGAAAATTTCTTGCTCTTAGAATCTCGTTTCCAAGCTCTCCATCATTGGTAAGAAGGATCAATCCCTCGGAATCTTTGTCTAATCTTCCTACCGGATAGATACGTTTCGGGTAATGAATATAATCAATAATATTGTTCTTTTCTCTCTTCTCTGCCGTACATACAATTCCTTTTGGTTTATGAAAAGCCAGTAAAATCTTCTCATCCTCTCTCTGTATTTCCCTGCCGTCCACAAGAACCTTCTGTCCCGGAAGGATCTGATCACCAAGTACTGCTACCTTTCCGTCAATAGTCACTCTTCCTTCTTCCACAAGACGGTCTGCTCCTCTTCTTGAACACACTCCTGCTTCACTTAAAAACTTATTGATCCTGATAAATTCCGTTTCCATTCCTATCCTTTCAAAAATGCGGAGACCTAAGCCTCCGCATTTCTTCCTACTGTAATAATTCTGTCTTTATGTAACCGATGGTATCTTTATAATTTACCTTCGTCCATCCTTCCGCATAACTCATAACAACCGTAACCTTGTCACCGGCATATCCTACTGCTACCTTCGTGGAAGTCTCGCTCATGGACTCACGGATATTGATCGTGCCATTTAAGGTAACGGTAGAACCCTCTGACAGGGAAGGTGCTGATGTATCCTGCTGTGGAACTTCTGTAGACAGATACTCGCTCTTGACATAACCGGTTACACCATTATGCTCTACGGCACTCCAGTCGCCTTCTGTTCCGGTCCGCTTCAACTCTGTTCCGAACTCTAACATCTCTACGACATTTCCATCGGTACTTGCAGCATCACGGATATTGACCTTTGTGGTTACATATACAGTCTCGGCTGCCGGCTGCTCTGCCTGTTGTTGCTCTTCCTGCTTGTTATCCTCTTTTTTCTGATTGTCTTTCTTGTCGGATTTCTTTTTACTGTCTTTTTTATCCTCAGATTTTTTCTTTTCTTCGGATTTCTTTTTGCTGTCTTTCTTATCGTCCTTCTTCTTTTGTTCTTCCTCTTTTTTCTTCTTCTCTTCGTCTTTCTTCTTTTGTTCTTCTTCCTGTTTCTTCTTTTCTTCGTCCTTCTTCTTTTGCTCTTCTTCTTTCTTCTTCTGTTCTTCCTCCTGTGCCTTCTTATAATTGTTCAGCCACTTTGGAATTACCTTATCATTCAGCTTATTAACGTATTTTTCTAAGTCTTTATCCGATTTGATCGCTTTGCTGCTTTTTTTCTCGATATCGTTTGCTAACTTTACAAAGTCATCCTGCTCTTCATACTTGTCAATAAATTCTGAAACGCTCGAATCAACGTCTTTTTCATTCGTTGCGATATAATTGAATGTACTGTAGAGATTGTCAATATACAGATTTCCCTTGTCATCCGTTCTTACATAAAAAGTCTCCAAAGACGGGATCATTGTCTTGATCTTCGGGAACTTCATATCCATTGTTACGGATACGATATAGGAATCTTTATCTAATCCCTCTTTTGTATAGCACTTGATGTTCTTATATTTCTCTACGCGTTCGCTGAACATCTTGATATAACTCTGCTCTAATTTCGAGATTGGAGTTGCAATCTCTTTCATCTTATCTACATTACCTTCTGCATAGTATTTGTAATAATTCTTCATCAGTTTGGTAACGGCTTCATTTTCATCTACCTGATAATCCTCTTTCAGCACTTTTTCTGCTCTGGCTTTCGGATCAGCAGATGATGTACCTTTGTTATTGACTAACATAACGATACCGATCAAGATCACGACTAACATGCCTGCCATGATCAGATATCGTCCGTTTTTATGCAAAAATTCCTGTGTTTTTTCTTTATCTATGCTATTTTTATCTGTGCCATTCCCATCTATGTTATTTTTGTTACTTCCATCCTCAGTACTCATAAAAACCTCCTATACTGCTGCTTGTCCTCAGTTATTCTTTACTCTGTAGGACATTGCGAAAACAAACAATCTCCTATAGAGTAAAAAATGCATCTAGCGGGAGTCGAACCCACATTACTGGAATCGGAGTCCAGCGTTCTATCCATTAGACTATAGATGCAAACTTTACATAGCAGAACTTATCATATCATACTCATAGGAAAAAATCAAAGAAAAAAAGTGTGAAAAACAATTTTTTCACACTTTTTTTATACTTCTAGGCTAACGCTTCCTCAAACTGGGAATTGTATAAATCCGCATAGAATCCCTGTTGTTCTAGGAGTTCTTTATGGGTTCCCTGCTCAATAATATCTCCGTCTTTCATGACTAAAATTAAATCTGCATCTTTGATCGTAGAAAGTCTGTGCGCAATGACAAAGCTGGTTCTTCCTTTCATCAGATTGTTCATTGCTTTCTGTATTCTTGCCTCAGTTCTCGTATCGACGGAACTTGTTGCTTCATCAAGGATCAGTATCCTGTTATCTGCTAAAATGGCTCTCGCGATCGTCAAAAGCTGCTTCTGTCCCTGTGAAACATTGCTCGCTTCCTCGTTCAATTCCATCTGATAGCCGCCCGGCAGTGTGGAGATAAAGTGGTGGGCATGTGCTGCTTTCGCTGCCTCGATGACCTCTTCATCGGTTGCATCCAGTCTTCCGTAACGGATATTTTCCATGATCGTTCCTTTGAACAGCCAGGTGTCCTGTAAGACCATTCCAAAGTTCTCGCGAAGCTCACTGCGGTTGAAATCCCTGATATCATAGCCATCAACTTTGATCGCACCTTCGTTGACATCATAAAAACGCATCAACAGTTTGACCATCGTCGTCTTACCTGCACCGGTCGGCCCTACGATCGCTACCGTCTGTCCCGGAGAGATCTGACTGTTAAAATCATGGATGATGATCTTATCTTCATCGTAACCGAATTTTACATGCTCAAACGTTACACTTCCCTGAAGATTCTCATCATGCACCGGATTCTCGGCAAACTGGTCTTCCTCTTCCTCTTCTAAGAATTCAAATACACGCTCTGTTGCCGCTGCCATGGACTGAAGCATATTCGATACCTGTGCCACCTGTGTGATCGGCTGGGTAAAACTTCTGACATACTGGATAAATGCCTGAATATCTCCGACCTCGATCGTTCCTTTGATCGCTAACATACTTCCGCTGATTGCTACTGCAACATAACCGAGATTTCCGACAAACATCATGATTGGCTGCATCATACCTGAGAAAAACTGTGATTTCCAGGCTGACTGATAGAGCACGTCATTATCTTCTTCAAAGGTCTTTTTTACTACCTCTTCACGGTTAAATACTTTGATAACATTCTGTCCGCTGAACACTTCTTCGACCTGTCCGTTGATCTTTCCAAGGTATTCCTGCTGGGTAAAGAAATACTTCTGTGAGTGTTTGATGACCAGACTGATCAAAAGTGCGGAGATCGGAAGGATCACAAATGCGATCAATGTCATTAGAGGACTGATCGTAAGCATCATGATCAACACACCGATAATAGTCGTCACGGATGTGATCAATATCGTCACACTCTGATTCAGACTCTGTCCTAACGTATCGACATCATTGGTAATACGCGATAACACTTCTCCTACTGTCCGTGATTCAAAATACTTCATCGGCATCCGGTCGATCTTTTCCGATATCTCTTTTCGGAAACGGAAACAGAGCTTTTGTGTCACTCCGGTCATGATCCATCCCTGGATAAAGGAAAAGACTGCACTGACTAAATACATCGTCAGCAGGATCAACAGGATTTTTCCGATCTTGTCAAAATCAATGCCTCCGGTGCCTTTGATCTTTGCCACTAAACCGTTAAACAGTTCTGTTGTCGCCTTACTTAAGATTTTCGGTCCGATGATACTAAAGATCGTACTGCCAATTGCAAATACAATGACCGTTGCTACAGCAAACTTATACTTTCCGATGTAAGTCATCAGCTTTTTCATCGTTCCCTTAAAATCTTTTGCTTTTTCACCCGGTGCCATTCCACCATGCGGTCCTCTTGGTCCATGTCTTCTTGTATTCTGCTCTGCCATTAACGGACACCTCCTTTCAGTTCTGCTTCAGAAAGCTGGGAGCTTGCAATCTCCTGATAGGTCTCGCATCCTGCTAACAGCTCCTCATGTGTTCCGATACCGGCAATTCTGCCTTCTTCTAATACAATGATCTTATCTGCATGTAAGATCGTACTGATCCTCTGTGCCACGATCAAAACGGTTGCATCTTTTACTCTTTCATTCAGCTTCTTTCTAAGTGCCACATCGGTCTTATAATCCAATGCGGAAAAACTGTCATCAAATAAGAAGATTTTCGGATTCTTTGCAATCGCTCTTGCAATGGACAGTCTCTGCTTCTGTCCACCGGAGACATTCGTTCCGCCCTGTGCGATCGGACTGTTGTATTTTTCTTCTTTTTCTTCAATAAAATCTACTGCCTGTGCAATGTCTGCCGCCTCTTTCATCATCTCATCACTGACCTGATCTCCTGCGAATTTCAGGTTAGATGCGATCGTTCCGGAAAAAAGCACTCCTTTTTGCGGCACATATCCGATCAGACTTCTTAATTTCTCCTGTGACATTTCCCGGACATCAATTCCATCTATGGTAATGCTTCCGGAGGTCACATCATAAAAACGCGGGATCAGATTTAATAACGTGGTCTTTCCACATCCGGTACTTCCGATAATGGCTGTTGTTTCCCCCGGTCTTGCCGTAAAGGAAACATCACTCAGTGCCTCTTCTTTTGCTCCATCATAGGCAAACCCTACATCGTGAAACTCTAATACACCACTAAAGTCTTCTTCATCACCCTTTGTCTGCTCTGCATCATGGATGCTTGGTTCCGTATCTAATACTTCTTCTATACGGGTTGCTGCCACGCCTGCTCTTGGCAGCATAATGGATACCATCGTCAACATTAAAAATGCCATGACGATCTGCATCGTATAGGTAATAAATGCGATCATATCACCAACCTGAAGGTTTCCAAGGTCTACTCCTTTTGCCCCAAACCACACAATCGCTATCGTAATGGCATTCATGATCAGCATCATCATCGGCATCATAAAGGTCATAACACGGTTCGTAAACAACTGTGTCTGCATCAGATCACGATTTGCTTTCTCAAACCGTTTTTCCTCAAATTTTTCACGGCTGAATGCACGGATAACCGGAATACCGGTCAATATCTCTCTTGAAACCAGATTCATGCGGTCCACAAGGGTCTGCATCTGTTTGAACTTCGGCATTGCCACTACTACTAAGATTCCTACCAGAACAAAAATTGCAATTACCGCAACAACGATGATCCAGCCCATTCCGGTCTTTGTATTGACTACTTTTAAGATTCCTCCGATACCGATGATCGGTGCATACAGTACCATTCTTAGCAATATCGTAGAAACCATCTGTATCTGCTGGATATCATTCGTACTTCTTGTGATCAGGGATGCCGTGGAAAACTGGTCCATCTCACGGTTAGAAAAACTTAATACTTTTCCAAAGATCCTGGTTCGTAAGTCCATACCGATCTTGGCTCCGGTCTTAGAGGAAAAATAGCCTGCACAGATTGCTGCCGCTACCATTAAAATGGACAGTCCTAACATCTTTGCCCCGGTTACCCACAGATAATGTGTCTGTATCTGATCGGTATCATAATCCATGGCTTTGTATTCGTCCTGTACATATAGGATTGCCATCTGCGAAACAATGGAATCACTCATGGTATCGTATTTTTCCAATGCCTCTTCTTCCTGCTGCAGGATCATATCCTTGGTAATGGCTCCTGCCTTCACGCCCTGCAAAAACTGGTCAAAATCCATCTCTTTGCTGCTTTTCATGCCATTGACCATTGCCATAGGCTTTGCTAAGATATCGTCGAGTTTTTCAATATCTTCTTTTTTATCGCTCTTTCTGACATATCGCTCAGTATTCTCATCGAGCTTATATGCATCGCGGAGTGTTTTTTCATCCTTATCCTCTACAAAGAAGCAAAGTGTATCGAAACTCTCCTTTCGCATCTCCTCCATTGCTTCATGCTCAATTCCTCCCTGTTCGATTCCGACATCGACAATATCCGATGTGTAGGAAGGAAGAGACAGATCACAATATGCCTGAACAACTAAAAGCAGTATGATCATGACCACTGCTCCTTTGTGCTCTGCTAAGTATTTAAAGATCTGCTTCATGTTTTTCCTCCTGCTTTTTTCTTTTTCTGTTCTGATTCTCTTCCTGCATGATCTCCGTGTATCGGTTCATTAAATGAATCAGCTCTTTGGTACGCTCCTCCCCCAGACGTTCTATAACTCCTGTGATAAATTCCTGCATCTGCCTGCGTACCTGCTGTTCTGCTTCTTTTCCGTCAGGCGTAATGCTCACCCGCGTATTCCGTCTGTCTTTTTCATCCACTCTTCGTTCTACATACCCCTTTTCTTCCATGCTTCTTAACATTTTTGAGACTGCCGGAGCCGTGATCCTCAGGCGCTTGGCAATATCGGATGCCAGCACACCCTGCTCACGGTTTCCGTTCTCTCTTTCAATGATCTCCAGCATGACAAACTCACTTTTGCGAAGACCTGTAAAGCAAAGATCCCGGTGCATCTTCATAAATCTATGCTGTGCCGTGATCAATTGTTCCTGAAGGTCCGCTATATACTCTTCCATGTGTATCACCTCTATTATTTAACCTAGTTATTAATTAACTATGTGAAGTATTATTTTAGCATGTTCTATCTCAATGTCAAGATTCGTTCACAGTTTCTTCACTCTTTTTTGCAATGCTCTTTTTGAAACACCTGCATCATTTCTCTTGTCAGGCTGATCTCCTCTATATCTAAGACGATCTCTTCTGCTGGCACCCACATTGCCTCCGCTAATTCGTCTTCCTGCCTGTAGATCGTAAGGTCTCCTTCTGCCTCTGCAAAAAAGCCAAACAGCAGACTCCCGGAAAATCCCCATGGCTGGCTCTTATAATACCGCAGATTCTTTACCCGTATCCCGACTTCTTCCATGACTTCCCTTTGTACCGTCTGCTCTATCGTTTCACCAAATTCTGCAAAACCGGCAATTAATGCATATTTTTTATATTCCCTGCCTGCATATTTTGTCAGGATCAGTTCATCGCCGTGGCTGACTGCCACAATGACTGCCGGATTGATCCTTGGAAACACTTCATTCCCGCATTCCGGACATTGCAGCTTTCTTTCGTTTTCATTTCTTAAGAGTTCCTTACCACATTTTCCGCAAAAATGGTTGTTTTCATACCAGGTATACAAATGATAGGCACTGACTCCCGCAAACCGCTCACGCTCAGGAAATGTTCGACGTAAACGGAACATCTTTTCATAGACATACCCCTCGATCTCTGTCTTTTGCGGCGAATACAACAGATAATAAGTCTCCTCTCCAATGGAAAAAAGGTAGATGAGCGTTTCCTCATCTGCCTTATTTTTTCTCCACTCACCGTATTTAGGATATGCGATCTGCATCTCTTCGTTGATCCTACAAAGCAGTTTTCCTGCGTCAAATATCATGATCCTGCTCTCGTCTTTCGGAGGCTTTGGATGATATTCATTTTTTAACTGCTCCACTCCGATATCCTGTATCATTCCTCTTCCTCTTTTCCTGCCATTGGTATCTGCAGCCGCTCTATGATCTCGAATGCGACATCCTTTGGTGCTTTTTCATCCGTAACAATTTCGATATCTTTTGCTTTTTCATAATACGGCTGTCTTTCCTGCATCATCTGTCCAATATAGTCAGGATTCATGTTTCCATTTAAAAGCGGACGATCTTTTCCGTCTTTTACGTTTTCATAAATGGTCTGCGGGGTCGCACTCAACAAAATCACGGTGCCGCTTTTTTTCATCAGCCTCCGGTTGTTTTCCCGTAAAATAATTCCACCGCCACAGGATACGATCCGCTGCCCCTTTTTTGCATAGTCCTCTAATATATGACTTTCTAAATTTCTAAAATAGTTTTCCCCATATTTTTCAAAAATTTCCGGAATCCCCATATTTTTTTTCCGGACAATGACCTTATCGGTATCGACTTCCTTCCATCCGGTCAGTTCCCTCAAATATTTTGAGACGGTTGTCTTTCCCACGCCCATAAAGCCGATCAAATAAATATTTCCCTGTTTTTTCATCTTTCTTCCTCTTCTAACTGATACTCTTATGTATTTTTTCTAATACGGTCTTTAGATCATCCATCTGCATCTGTCCCGGTGCGGACGCTTTCTCATGTGAACCGAAGGTCACACAGGAGCCAAACACCTCACCGCAAAGTCTGCTGATCACTCCGTCTTTTCCCATGGACATCGTGATCGCCGGTGTATCGTGATGCTCTTCCACAAAACTCTCCGTGGCACTTAACAGATTTAAAACATCCAGCCGGTTTTGCGGCATCACTGCAAGTTTCACGATATCGGCACCGCCATGGTACATTTTTTCTAAGATCATCTGCAATACACCTCTCTCCGGTGTCTTTTCAAAATCATGATGGGAGCAGATGACCGTCACACCACAGTCCTTCATTCTTTGGATGGCTTTTTTCGGTTTTTCATATTCAAAATATTCAATATCTACAAAATCTGCAACTCCAGTCTTTGCAGCCGCTTCGTTCAGTTCTAAGACCTCTGCCGGTTTCATCTGTAGCTGCCCACCCTGCATCTTAGAACGGAAAGTCAGTAAGAACAGCGTATTTTCCACATAAGGGCGGATTTCTTCGAGAACACTCTTCACTGCCTTTTTATCCGTTACCTCTGAAAACCAGTCCATCCTCCACTCGATCATATCTACCTTTTGTTCTGTTAATATGCGGATCTCTTCCACGATTTTTTCTTTTGTCTCCTCTGTTACCGGAACACAGATGAGCGGGGTGCCGGTTCCGAGGATCTTTCCTTTTTTTTCAATGATTCCTGCCATGATGTTTCCTCTTCCTATTTTCCTATTGATTTTTAGTTATATTCAGTTATTCGTTATGGTTATATGTTATGGTTATACGCTATGGGGCAGCCGGCACAGATCAGATATTCCAGTTTTCCTTGTGCAGACCATTCCGATGAACCTCTGAAACCGGAAATCGTGTGCGCTAATGAGCTTCACGATTTCTGAGTTTCATCTCCATTGCACAAAAAGAAACCTTCCATATCTGATCTGTGCCGGCTGCATCTACTTTGTTTCCCATTCCTGCTATTTTTATGTGATTTTATGTGACGTAACTATCCTACAGTGCTTCACATATTCATATCTCTGTATGTTGTATATAATATATATGTATATGAAGCATATAAATAATGCATAAATATTTATTGCGTGATCTGTTTTGCTAAGAGTTTATTCCTGCTGCCACCGTGGATATTAGGTTTTTCGTTCGTCGTTCATCTGACAGCAATCATGCTTGTAACTATGTCTGGGATTTAGAAGTTCCTGACATTCTGACTGCTATCAGAAATTTGAGGACACGGATGTCCGAAAAAGGGGCTGCTGAGCCAGGATGGCGAATCTGCCCCGGTTTCGTCCGTCCCCGGTATCCCTTATAGAATGTCTGGTACTTCTTAATTCTGGACACTTGTACAAGCGTGATCGCTGTCAGATGATCCCCAACAAAAAACAAACTCTCCCCTCACTTCTGCTCATTATATCCCACCCCACCAAATCCCGCAAGTAATTGACATCCTTTACAAATTATTTTAAGATAGGCATGAGCGGTATATCATTCCGCTAAGGAGGTATATTTATGAGATACGCGATTACCGGAACTACCCGTCTGACCTGTCTTTTGGGAAGTCCCGTAGCACATAGTATTTCACCACAGATGCATAATGAAGCATTTCGACTTCTCGGTCTTGATTATGTCTATACGGCATTTGACATCAGTCCACAGAATCTACCGGATGCTGTTCATGCTTTAAAACTGCTGAATGTCCGCGGCTATAACCTGACCATGCCACACAAGACTGCAATCCTTCCCTTTATGGACGAGCTGACCCCCGCTGCAAAGCTGGCGCAGGCAGTCAACACCGTAACCTATGAAAGCGGCAGACTAATCGGCCATACAACGGATGGAATCGGCTACATGCACTCGGTTAAGGACGCAGGTTATGATATTCTTGGAAAAAATATGACACTTTTAGGTGCCGGAGGTGCGGCTACTGCAATCTGCACACAGGCAGCCTTAGATGGTGTAAAAAACATCTATATGTTTAAGCGCAAAAATGCTTCCTGGAAAACAGCACAGGATTTTGCCGATAAAGTCACCCGCACTACCGACTGTCAGGTATTTTTGTATGACATAGCAGATACATATCAGTTAAAACAGGCACTATCAGACAGTGCGATCTTAACAAACGCAACAAACGTCGGCATGGCACCTGATATTTCTAACAGTCCGGTCGACAGATCCCTGTTATATCCTGAGCTGGTCGTTTCCGATATTATTTATAACCCAAGAAAAACAAAGCTTCTTCAGGAGGCAGAATCTATCGGATGTCCAACCTGTAACGGGCTCTATATGCTGCTCTATCAGGGTGCAGCTTCCTTTCATTGCTGGACAGGCGCCGATATGCCGGTAGAGATCATTAAAAAAAAATATTTTAATTCTTAGAATCAAAGGAGATACATTATGAGTTTCACTTATTTAAGAGCACTTCCGACACCGGAAGAGATCAAACAACAGTATCCGCTTTCAGCAAAACTTGCTGCCATCAAAGCCGATCGTGATAACCAGATCAAAGATATTATCAGCGGAAAAGATGACCGACTTTTGTTGATCATCGGTCCCTGCTCCGCAGACCACGAAGACCCTGTCGTAGACTATGTCAGCCGTCTTGCACCGGTTCAGGAAAAAGTCCAAGACCGTATTTTAATCGTTCCGCGTATTTATACTAACAAGCCGCGTACTACCGGTGAGGGTTATAAAGGGATTGCATCCCAGCCGGACCCGGAAAAAGCACCGGATATGATAGAAGGTATTATTTCATCGAGAAAAATGTTCCTTCGTGCCATGGAAGAAAGCGGACTGAGTGCTGCTGACGAAATGCTCTACCCGGAAAACTGGGGTTATGTAGAGGACTTACTCTCCTATGTTGCCATCGGTGCCCGCTCCGTAGAGGATCAGCACCACCGTCTTACGGTCAGCGGTTTTGATGTTGCTTCCGGCATGAAAAACCCGACCAGTGGTGACCTTGCAGTTATGCTGAACTCCGTTTACGCTGCACAGCATCCACATCATTTTTCCTTTGCAGGCCACGAAGTAGAAACAACCGGAAATCCATGGGCACACGTCATTTTAAGAGGTGCAGTCAGCAAACATGGCAATTCCACACAGAATTACCACTACGAGGACATCATGCGCCTGATCGAAAAATATGACAAAATGGATGTGGTCAATCCTGCCGCTATCATTGATACCAACCATTCCAATTCCGGAAAAAAATATAATGAACAGGTTCGTATCGCCAAAGAAGTTATGAACAACCGTCAGTATTCTTCTGACATTAAAAAAATGGTAAAAGGTCTGATGATCGAAAGCTATATAGAGGACGGATGCCAGAAAGTCAACGAGCATGTCTATGGAAAATCCATTACCGACCCATGCATCGGCTGGGCAACCACGGAACGTCTGATCTATGACCTTGCAGAAATGAACCAGATATAGGACATCTATTATTCGAGCGGATCAAAAGAGGCGGGTTTCCCAACTATGAGAAACCCGCCTCTTTTACTATTCTAACCACGCGGATGCGTTTTCGCATATACTTCACGGATCCGGTTCTGATTGACCTGTGCATAAATCTGCGTAGTGGAAATATCCGAATGGCCTAACATCTCCTGTACAGATTTTAAATCTGCTCCATTGCTGACTAAATGTGCCGCAAAGGAATGACGCAGTGTATGTGGTGTGATCTCCGAAGTGATCCCTGCTTTTTTTCCACAGCATTTGATAATCTTCCAAAATCCCTGTCGGCTCATTTCCCCACCGGAACAATTGGTAAATAAAAGGTCACAGGATTCATCCTTAATCAGTTTCGGTCTTCCTAAGTCTAAATAATTCTCAATTGCCTCTCTTGCGATTCCTCCAAATGGAATGATCCGCTCCCTGTGTGCATCCCGACAGGTCAGATACTCCATTGAAATATTAATATCACTCAGTTTTAATGCGATCAGCTCTGAAACACGGATGCCGGTTGCATAGAGAAGCTCTAACATCGCCTTATCCCGAAGCTCCTTTGGAGAACTTCCGGAAAGCTGCTCTAATAATTTCACGGTCTCTTCCGTTGTCAGGATCGCAGGCATTTTTTTCTCAATCTTTGGTGCCTTTAACCCTTCTGCCGGATTTTGATTTACATAATTCTTTTTTTGTAAGTAACCAAAAAAAGCCTTCATCGATGCGATACTTCTTGAAATGGTGGACGGCTTTCTGCCCTTCTTCTCAAGATATAAGATATAAGCGTTTAAATTGGTTGACGTAACATCAGATACAGAAGCCACTCCCTGCTCCTGCAGAAAAACACTCATTTTTCTCAAATCTCTTTCATAAGAAAGCTCTGTATTTTTCGATATCTGTTTCACCTCACACATATATGTGATGAAATTCTGAATCTCTTTCGTCATAATCTATCCTGCCTCATCCTGAGTAATTCTTTTCAAAAAAATGCCTAAAAAACGGTTCAGATACTATTATAATGAACAATTTCAAGAAAAGCAACGGATAATTTGCCCCTTATTTTCAGGGATTTCATAGAACTACCACATATCGAAATCATACCGTTTCTCCTGTACCATATCTTGTAATATCTGTTTAAAATATTTTTAACATTTTCTTTAAAAATATTGGGTTTACATAACTTTCCACCAATAGACCGATCACAAACAACAATACTATCATTCCGGTCTGCATCACCAGCTCTTTTTGCGTCATCGCCATGTCCTCTTTCTTTTTCCAAAATATTTTTAAAAATAGCAGATAGCCGGCAATATAAAATATGTAGTGTGGAAACAAAAAACCTCCCATATACAGAATTCCTTTCCACCCGAAATTCGTAATTGCCATTACGCACAAAAATCCAAAGGACACTCCAACATACAGGATAAAAAGTATCTGTATTAAAATCCCTACCACGGTAAAGCTCAACAGTAAAAGTATCCCGAACAATGGCAGCCGGTTTTCTAAAATATAGAGAAAGAGCCGGTTGTAATCTAACTTTGCATATTTTAGCTGCTGTAAATAATATTCATTTAGCATAAAAAAACGATTCTTAGAGCTGTCCCCTATAAAATTTGCCCAAAGGATCCCCACAAAAAAAGAAACAAAGAATATCATGTCCAAATGACAGACTGCTAAAATTCTTCCCTGTTTCCCTTTTTGCTTTTTCGGTTCAATATAAGTTCTTCTCTTTTTTTTCATGGCACTTCCCCCTGACTGTTCTTAAAACAATCTATGGGATACCAGTCCAAAATATGCGTTCACTATTTTTTTGTATACAGATTTTGATATGCCAGCAGTCCGGCAACGGTCTTACTGTCCTGGATCTCTCCTGCATAGATCCGTTTTGTCAGTTCCTCAATGGAAAAGACTTCGATCTCGATTTCCTCGCCTGCGTCTAAATGCTGCTGTGTCTTTGTCAGTTCTTCTGCTAAATAGACATCTATGAATTCGTTACAAAAGGCAACCGTTGTTTTTAAAGACAACAGCTTCGTCAACTTTCCTGCACGATAGCCGGTCTCCTCTTCTAACTCTCTTGCAGCACAGACTTTTGTATCTTCCGTCACACTGTCTCTTGACCCCGCCGGGATCTCTAATGTCATTCTCTCTAATGCAGGACGATACTGGTGTACCATCAGAACCTTTCCCGGTTCCGGCACTGCTACGACCGCTGCGGCACCCATCCGGTGTTCTATATAGTCCCATTCCTCGATCTCACCATTTGGAAGCTGCATCGTATCTTTATAAATATTTAAAATTGCTCCGTGACGCATTAATTCCCGGTTTAAGCGTTTGATTCCATGCTCCATATCGAATCCTCCTTATATTGTTAAAAGACCGCCGTATACTCGTATACGACGGTCTGCATCATTACCTATTCCTGTCTAAGATTTATTATTTCGCGTAATCTGTTACTCTTGACTCGCGAATTACATTTACCTTAATCTGACCCGGATATTCCAGTTCAGCTTCAATCTGTTTGGAAATATCGCGTGCTAACAATACCATATCGGCATCGCTGACCTGATCAGGAACTACCATAACTCGAATCTCTCTACCTGCCTGAATAGCAAAAGATTTGTCTACTCCTTTGAAACCATTTGTAATATCTTCTAACTGTTTTAATCGATTGGAATATGTCTCTAATGTCTCTCTTCTTGCACCAGGACGTGCAGCACTGATCGTATCTGCTGCCTGTACAAGACATGCGATCAAAGATTCCGGTTCCACATCACCATGATGTGATTCTACCGCATTGATAATGATCGGAGACTCTTTGTATTTTCTACAGAGTTCCACACCAATCTGGATATGTGAACCTTCCTGCTCATGGTCTACGGATTTACCGATGTCATGTAACAGACCTGCACGTTTTGCAGTTCTGACATCCACACCGACTTCTGCTGCTAACAGTCCGGCTAATTGTGCAACCTCAATAGAATGTTTCAATGCATTCTGACCATAACTTGTTCTAAATTTCATTTTACCAAGTAAACGAACAAGTTCCGGATGAATTCCGTGAACACCAACCTCTAAGGTTGCTGCTTCACCTTCTTCACGAATCATTGTTTCCACTTCTTTTTGTGCCTTTTCGACCATCTCCTCAATCCTTGCAGGATGGATACGTCCGTCCACAATTAATTTTTCCAATGCAATTCTCGCCACCTCTCTACGGATCGGATCAAATCCTGAGAGAATGACTGCCTCCGGAGTATCATCAATGATCAAGTCCACACCCGTCATCGTCTCTAATGTACGGATATTACGACCTTCTCTACCGATGATCCTTCCTTTCATCTCATCGTTTGGAAGCTGTACAACGGAAATCGTCGTCTCTGCGACATGGTCAGCTGCACATTTCTGAATGGCAGTTACCACATATTCTTTCGCTTTCTTACCGGCTTCTTCCTTTGCCTTGCTTTCCATTTCCTTGATTAACTTTGCAGTATCAATTTTAACATCGTCTTCAATGGTTTTTAAAAGATATTCTTTCGCTTGTTCGGAGGTAAGACCTGAGATTCTCTCTAGTTCCTGTACACGCTCTTCATGTAATCTTGCAACTTCTTCTTTTTCCCTGTTAATCTCTTCTTCTTTCGCTGCAAATCCGGCTTCACGCTTCTCAACTGCTTCTAACTTGCGGTCGATATTCGCTTCCTTCTGCTCAATACGGCGTTCATTTCTCTGAATCTCCGCTCTGCGTTCCTTGATCTCTTTATCAAGTTCGTTCTTTGCACGGATCGATTCTTCTTTAATCTCTAAGGAAGATTCACGCTTCTTTGTCTCCGCATTTTTTACGGCTTCATCGATAATCTCGCGCGCTTTCTCTTCCGCACTTCCAACCTTCGCCTCAGCAACCTTCTTGCGATAGGATATCGTGATCGCAGCTGTAAGAATTGCAGTAATAATACAGGTAAGAATTACAGCAATTATTACTTGTAGCACAGGAGCACCTCCTTTATTTAATTTTCATTGTACATATAACAAAGTCTTTCACTTTATCTGTCATAAATAACAACAGTTAAATTTTATACTTTATTTAGTATTATGTCAAGTATTCTGAACGCATGACATACAAGATATCTGAACTTTTGTAGCCTCTGCGTAATAGGAACTGATAAATCTTATTTGCCTGTTCTCTTGGAATTTCCGGCGTATAACCTTTTTTCTCTAACAATCTTTGGATCGCATCTGTCTCATCTTCATTGCCCTCTTCTAAAAGTGCCTGTTCGATGAACTCTTTTGCAACCCCTTTCTTCTGTAGATCCTGCTGAAGTCTGCGGTTGCTCTTCTTCTCTTTCTGATAACGGACATAGCTGCAGGCATAACGCAGATCATCGATATAGTGATAACTCTTGACATAGGCGATCGCCTGCTCCACTGCTTCTTTCGGATATTCGTTCTGACGCAGTTTTTCACGAAGCTGGTACTCGGTCCGGTCCTGCTTTTCTAACAGATGCATTGCCCGCTTTGTCGCCCGTTTTCCAAGAACATCACAGAGCAGTTCCTGATAAAGTGTCTCCGGAATGTCCTGTCCCTCAGACAGATCATAAGAACGTATCTCGCCTTTGTATAATACCAGACGTTCCCCTGTTTCAAACACAAGCCTTCGTCTTCCCTTTTCAAGCTGCTCTATCCGTTCAATATACATCTTTATTCCTCAGACTCCTGCTTCTTTTCTGCCTTTTTCTCTGCTTTTGCTGCTGTCTTTGTCTCGTCTGCTGCTTCAGCTTCGTCTTCTGTAGAACCATCTAACTGATAGAAGTCTCTGACTTTCTGTTCGATCTCATCACAGATGGCCGGATTCTCTTTGAGATAATTCTTAGAATTCTCACGGCCCTGACCGATCTTCTCTCCATTATAGGCATACCATGCACCGGACTTATTTACTACATTGATCTGTGCTGCTAAGTCTAAGATATCTCCCTCTTTTGAGATTCCTTTTCCAAACATGATATCAAATTCTGCTTCTTTAAATGGCGGTGCCACCTTATTCTTTACAACCTTAATTCTTGTATGGTTACCGATAATCTCTCCGCCCTGTTTTAAAGATTCCATTCTGCGGACATCTAAACGGATCGAAGAATAAAACTTCAATGCGCGTCCTCCGGTTGTCGTCTCCGGACTTCCAAACATGACACCGACTTTTTCACGGAGCTGGTTGATAAAGATTACAATACAGTTGGATTTACTGATAATAGATGTCAGTTTCCGAAGCGCCTGTGACATCAGACGTGCCTGTAAGCCCACATGGGAGTCTCCCATCTCACCTTCGATCTCTGCCTTCGGTACTAATGCGGCAACCGAGTCTACGATAATAATGTCCACGGCACCGGAACGTACCATGGTCTCGGTAATCTCTAATGCCTGCTCTCCACTGTCCGGCTGGGAAATATACAGATTATCAATATCTACTCCGATATTCTTTGCATAAACCGGATCTAACGCATGCTCTGCATCAATAAATCCTGCAATTCCGCCTCTTTTCTGTACCTCTGCGACCATATGTAAGGCTACGGTTGTCTTACCACTGGATTCCGGTCCATAGACCTCTACGATCCTTCCTCTTGGGATTCCTCCGACTCCTAAGGCAATGTCAAGACTTAAAGATCCTGTCGGTATCGTCTCCACATTCATATCCCTCTGGGAATCTCCTAACTTCATGATCGCACCTTTTCCATACTGCTTCTCAATATGGGAAATTGCGGATTCTAATGCGTCTAATTTATCATTTTTATCATTCTTTGCCATTATTTTATCTCCTTTTCGCAAACGTATGTTCGTTTCTGTTCTAATCATATTATACTTTGATGGGATTGTCAACTGATTTTATGATAATTTCAAAAGATAAAAAAAGAAACAGCTGATAGATTTATCAACTGTTCCATTATACATGTCTTTTCCTGTTTGCGTCAAGAAGCCGTCTTTAAAATTGTGTTTCTGAAAATTATTTTTTCTGAAATTGTTTTTAAATATCGCTGTATTACTCCTTTATGGCATCGGCAACTAACTGATTAATTGCCTCCATGTTCTGAAGTCCGATGGCTTTTCCTTTAAAAATCCCATCCTTCATAACTACTAAAGTCGGAATACTCATGATCTGATATTTCAGTGCCAATGCTGCTTCTTCATCTACATTGACTTTTCCGAATTTTACACGATCGCCCATTGCCTCGGCAGCTTCCTCAATGATCGGTGACTGCATTTTACACGGTCCGCACCAGTCTGCCCAAAAATCCAAGACAACCGGAACCGTACTTTTTAATACTTCTTCTTCAAAATTGTCGTTTGTAATCTTTGTTACTTCCATGTGTCATTCCTCCTAATCTCTACCAAACTCTTCTAATTCTAACCCTTCATTGCGGTCTAATACCATACCGACACTCCATGCATTGACAAACAACAGCAATGGATTGCCCTTTAAATCCTGGATTTTTTTCATATCAGAAGTTCCTGTCAGCTTATCTAAATCCAGTTCTTTGTTCTTGATCCAGCGGATATGCTCATATGGCAGATTTTCCATATGAATCTCTACATTATACTCATTTTCTAAACGATATTTGAGTACATCAAACTGCAGAACACCGACTACGCCAACAATGATCTCTTCCATACCGGTATGATACTCCTGAAAAATCTGGATTGCACCTTCCTGCGCAATCTGGGTGATTCCCTTGACAAACTGTTTTCTTTTCATCGTATCTACCTGACGGACTCTTGCAAAATGTTCCGGTGCAAAAGTCGGGATTCCTTCATAACGGAACGGTTTTGCAGAGGTCTCAATGGTATCTCCAATAGAAAAAATACCCGGATCAAAGACACCGATAATATCTCCTGCATATGCCTCTTCCACCATGTGACGCTCCTGTGCCATCATCTGCTGTGGCTGGGCAAGTCTTATTTTTTTACCGCCCTGGATATGCATGACTTCCATTCCGGCTTCAAATTTTCCGGAACAGATGCGCATGAATGCGATCCTGTCGCGGTGCGCCTTATTCATATTCGCCTGTATTTTAAAGACAAATGCCGAAAAATCTTCGGAAAACGGATCGATCGGCCCGATATCTGAATTTCTAGGAAGCGGCGAATAGGTCATTTTTAAAAAGTGCTGTAAAAATGTCTCCACACCAAAGTTTGTCAGCGCCGAACCAAAGAAAACCGGTGACAGTTCTCCTTTTGAAACCATATCCTGATCAAATTCCGCACTGGCTCCATCTAACAGTTCGATCTCATCCATGAGCTGACTCCAATAGTCTTCCCCAAGTTCTTCTTTTAATGCCGGATCATCAATATCAATTTCTTTCTGCTCTCCTTCTTTGGTACCTTTTAAGGTATCCGAAAAAGTCATGACTTTTTTGGTGTTACGGTCATAGACACCCTTAAAATCTTTTCCGGAACCGATCGGCCAGTTGATCGGACAGGTCTCTATTCCTAACTCTTTTTCGATATCATCTAATAATTCAAACGTATCATTCGCATCACGGTCCATTTTATTGATAAAGGTAAAGATCGGAATGTGACGCATCACACAGACTTTGAATAATTTTCTTGTCTGTGCCTCTACACCTTTGGATGCATCGATGACCATTACCGCGGAATCCGCTGCCATCAGTGTACGGTAGGTGTCCTCCGAGAAATCCTGATGTCCCGGTGTGTCTAATATATTGATGCAGTATCCGTCATAGTTAAACTGCAATACCGAGGAGGTTACGGAAATACCTCTCTCTTTTTCTATCTCCATCCAATCGGAAACAGCATGTCTTGCTGTCGCTTTTCCTTTTACGGAACCCGCTAAATTGATCGCCCCTCCATAGAGCAGGAACTTTTCCGTCAAAGTTGTCTTACCTGCATCCGGATGGGAAATGATCGCAAAGGTGCGTCTTTTCTCTATTTCTTCTCTTAAATCTGCCAAAATATTTCCTCCAGTATCTACTCTCTCCACGGCTTTTTATTTTATCCCAGTCCATGCTTTCTGTCAAGAAATGCCAGAACGTTTAAAAAAGCAGTAACACGCATTTTCATGCATCTTACTGCTTCTTTTTCTCATATTTCTGTCCGTATTAGATTCTGGATAAATACTCACCGGTTCTTGTATCGATCTTGATCACGTCACCCTGCTCTACGAACAGCGGTACGTTTACAGATGCTCCGGTCTCTACAATTGCAGGTTTTGTTGCACCCTGCGCTGTATCACCTTTGAATCCAGGCTCTGTCTCTGTGATCTCAAGTTCTACAAATAATGGTGGCTCAACGGCATATACACTGCCTTTGTAAGAACAGGTCTTTACCATCTCGTTCTCTTTTACAAACTTTAATGCATCTCCGATCGTGTCTGCATCTAAAGCGATCTGCTCATATGTTGTAGTATCCATAAAGTGGAATAAATCTCCATCAGAATATAAGTACTGCATGTCCGCTCTGTCAATTCTTGCCTGTGGACATTTTTCTGTTGGACGGAAAGTCTTCTCTACGATTCCACCACTTTTGATATTTTTTAATTTTGTTCTAACAAATGCTGCACCTTTACCCGGTTTTACATGCTGAAATTCAATAATCTGATAAATATTACCCTCTAATTCGATTGTAATACCATTTCTGAAATCTCCTGCTGATACCATCTAGTATTCCTCCTCATTCTCTCTCGTTATCAACCACGATAATCGCTCTTTCCATTTTATAATAAAATGGTATATATTTCAACTATTAATTGCATTTTTTCTTACTATTTTTTCTCGATCGCATAAATCATATCGACTCTCTTCTGGTGACGGCCGCCTAAAAATTCTGCTCCTAAATAGGCATCTACGATACTTTTTGCTGCCTCCATTCCGACAATCCTTGCACCAAATGCGATGATATTTGCGTTATTATGCTCCTTTGCGAGTCTTGCCGTGGTTGGCTCTGAGCAGACTGCTGCTAAGACTCCCGGCACTTTATTGGCTGCTAAAGAAATTCCGACCCCTGTTCCACAGATCAGGACTCCACAGTCTGCCTTTCCTTCTGCAACTGCGCGTCCGACTGCTTCACCATATTCCGGATAATTGCAGCTTTCATGGGTATCTGTTCCAAAATTGATCACTTCATATCCTTTTTCTTCTAAATAAGTCCGGATCTCCTGCTTCATCTCTACTGCAGCATGGTCATTTCCGATTGCGATTTTCATTTTCCTTCGTCCTCTCTTACTTTGTTCGTTTCTGATATCTTCTGTAAAAAAACAGTACGATTTTTTCTAACTTACGCTTTAATACGATCTGTATCTCTTCTTTTGGATGGATATAGTGAACCATGATCGTACGGATCCCTGTACGGTTTGCTCCATAAATATCCGTAAAAATCTGATCTCCGACAAACAAGGTGTTACTCCTGTCCGTTCCCATCCGCTCCATTGCCTTTTCATAACCGAAACACTTTGGTTTTCCTGCCTTAAAAATATACTGCACCTGCACATCATCGTTAAACATTTTAACACGCGGTTCTTTATTGTTTGACAACAGACAACAGGAAAATCCCAGTTCCTTCAGATGTGCAAACAGCTTCTTTGCCCGCTCATCTGCCGGTGCTCCATGTGGAACAAGTGTATTGTCTATGTCAAAAATAATTCCCCGATATCCCTCGCGGTACAGTGCATCAAAATCAATCTCATATGTGGAATCCACATATTCTCCCGGATAAAATCTCTTTAACATCTTACTTCACCAATTTCGAAATCTGTTTGAACTGCTCATGCTCTGCGGTTACGGTCAATTCAAACAAAATGGACTCGCTGGTTGTAAGCAGCGCTCCTTCATCTCTTGCCCGCAGCAATGCGATCTCTTTGTCATGCAGGTTTCTCGAAGAAATGCAATCCTCTACCAGTACCGGCTGATATCCCATTTCTTTTAGATCGATCACGGTCTGCAACACGCATACATGTGCTTCAATTCCACAGATGATGACATACTTTTTGTCTTTGACAGCATCTAAAACTTCCTGACAGCCCGCACTTGAAAAAGTTTTTTTATCAGAAAATTCCTCAATCCCTGCCGCATCACAGATCGGTGGGATATTCACGCCAAGTCCCTTGCTGTATTGAGCCGTCATGACCATCGGGATCCCTAAGATCCGAAGTCCCTGTAGAAGTTTTACACTGTTTTCTATCAGTCTCTCCCTGTCTGCGATCGCAGGAAGGATCTTCTCCTGATAATCCACGATCAGACACACACTGTCCTTTGCTGTGATCCTCATATCTTTTCTGTCTCCTTACAATAAACAACTGAGTGCATCATAAACACATCTTGCAGTTTATCACACACTCAGTTGCGTATCAAGTTCTTTATTCTAATATGCACGTTTTTCTAAAAAGAATACAGTCTCAGTCTCTAGGAATCCTTAGAATGATCCCTGTGGCCTAACATGGCTGCCGTCAAGATCGACATATGATATACTTCCGATGCAGAACACTCTCTTGAAAGTGTATTGATCGGTGCGTTCAGACCTAACAATATCGGGCCAAAGGCTTCAAAGTTACCTAAATATCTTGCAATCTTATATCCGATATTTCCTGCACTTAAATCCGGGAAAATAAAGGTGTTCGTATGTCCTGCAATCTCCGAACCCGGACATTTGGTTGCTGCGACTGCCGGTGATACTGCCGCATCAAACTGTACTTCTCCGATACTCTCCATATGCGGATATTTTTCAGCAAATTTATTTGCAGCATTACACATGCGATCAACATCCGGACCCTTGCCGGAACCATGTGTGGAGTAACTTAAAAATGCAATCTTTGGATCAATTCCAAAGTCTCTTGCACAATTCGCGGTCTCATGTGCGATCTCAACCAGTTCATCTTCTGTCGGCTTGATGTTCAAAGCACAGTCGCCTAATACAATGACTTCGCTCTCACCGGTTGCCCGCGGACGTACCAGTCCGATACAGGAGGAAACCAGATTGTTCCCCTCTTTTGTTCCAATGATCTCTAATGCCGGTTTGATCGTATCTATGACAGAATGCATCACACCGCCAAGCAGGGAATCATATTCTCCCATTTTAATGAGCATGGTTCCAAAATAGTTTGGATCTTTTAAAATCTCTCTTGCTTTTTCCTGCGTCATGCCCTTCTTTGCCCGTATCTCACAGAACTGTTCCACCATCTCATCCATTTTTTCATAGGTAGACGGTGTTAAAATCTTTGCTCCACGGATATTATAGCCTGCTTCCTGTGCCGCTTCCCATACAGCATCCTCTTCGCCGATCAGTATCGGCTGCAAAAAATTGCCTGCTAACAGCCGCGATGCAGCCTCTATGACACGCGGATCTGTACCTTCCGGCAATACAATCGTCTTTGGATCCTCCCGCAACAAACGGATATAGGAATCAAAATCAAACATTAAAAACACCTCCCAAGGTCTTTCATCTTCTCCGTTAATCGTATATTTTTATTTTATACCTATCATTTTTGTTTTTCAACTATGTTTGGTAATTATTCCCTTGTTTCTTTGGTAATTGTTCTTCTGTTTCTTCTCCTGTTGGCTTAAATTCAAACTTCTTTTTTTCAGGTCAAAAAAGGAGAAGATTCTAAGAATCCTCTCCTGTATCTCAGTTCTATTTATTTGGATGAAAAATCTTCGATTTCCGGCATTGGTACTACCGGCTTTGCTGCCTCTGCGGATGCACTGTGTCCTACAAAGAACTGATACTGATGAAGCACTTCATCTTTTTGCATATCGGAAACGGCTTTTTGAACATCCAGACTCCGGATATCACTGTCGGCACCCTTTAACGGATACTCTTTTCCCGGCTGATATGTATCTGCATACTCTACTGCACCGAAAGTCTGCTTTTCTTCCGGTTTTACAGACTGCGTTTTTCCTGTAGAAAAATTCTCTATCGGATTACTGATCTGATCACTGCCGGAATTACCTGTAACACGATTTATGGAGTTGTCATAATATCCTTCATAAGGACGGATTTTTGAAATTTCCATAACTTCAAAACCTTCTTTCGCTTATCCTAAGTTCTCACATATTGATGATATCGGCTTCATTCATAAAAACTTTAACAGCTACAGTTTTTATTTATCCAAAATCTTCTTTAATTCATTCATAAAGGTGTTGACATCTTTAAACTCACGATACACGGAGGCAAATCTCACATACGCAACCGCCTCTAAATCCTTGAGCTTATCCATGACGATCTCTCCAATGACGGAGCTTGGGATCTCTTTTTCTTCACGGTTAAAAATCTCGGTCTCCACATCATCGATCAACTGATTGATCCGGTTGACCGAAATCGGTCTCTTGTGGCAGGCACGAAGTATCCCCGCCTCTATCTTAGTGCGGTCATACTGCTCCCTGTTATTATCCTTCTTGATGACGATCAGCGGTATGGTCTCTACTTTTTCATAAGTAGTAAAGCGCTTTCCACATTCATCACATAATCTGCGGCGGCGAATCGAGTTATTATCATCCGCCGGTCTTGAGTCGATGACCCTCGTATTTTCACTGCTGCAAAACGGACATTTCATCCCATGTTCCTCCTTGGACATACTATTTGCCCTAATTATAAACATTTCGTCAATTATTGTCAACCATTTCACAGATTATGTAACTCTGCTTACAGTCTCTTTTTGATTTCATCTACTTTTACATCGACTAAGATAATATCCGGTCCGATCCGTATGACATTACACCATGGAATAAAAAACTCACAGTCTCTTCCGAAAAATCCCCAGAACCTCGCCGGTCCCGGTACGATCAGTGCTTTGATGCACCCGGTACACTCATCCAGTTCGAGATCCATCACATGCCCTAAACAATGACAGTCACAGACATTGATGACATTCTTTTCTCTCAATTCACACAGTCTCATTTTTTACTCACATACTGTTCTCTTGTATCCATTGTATGCATGATAAAAAGAACTGTGCTCTATGTGTAATATTTTTATACATTAAAGCGGAATAAGATTACATCGCCGTCTTTTACAACATATTCTTTTCCTTCCAGTCCTACCAGACCTTTTTCTTTTGCGGCTGAAAGGCTTCCACAATCGAGTAAATCCTGATAATTGACTACCTCTGCACGGATAAATCCACGTTCAAAATCCGTATGGATCTTTCCGGCTGCCTGCGGTGCTTTTGTTCCGATCTTGATCGTCCATGCTCTTGTCTCATCTTCTCCTGCTGTCAGATAGCTGATCAATCCAAGCAGGGAATAACTTGCCTTGATAAGTTTTTCAAGTCCTGATTCTTTTAAACCAAGTTCCTCTAAGAACATTGCTTTTTCTTCATCATCTAATTCTGCAATCTCCTGCTCGATCTGTGCACAGATAACAAATACTTCGCACGCTTCTTCTTTTGCGTGTTCGCGCACTTTCTGCACATAAGCATTGGATGCACCGTCATCTGCTAAATCATCTTCTGATACGTTTGCTGCATAAATCACAGGTTTTGCCGTCAACAGATTATATTCTTTAAACCACTTCTGCTCATCCTCATCTTCGCCAAGTTCAAAGGTTTTTGCCAGATTTCCTTCTTCTAAGTGTGCCTTGATCTTTTCTAACAGAGCAAGTTCTTTTGCAAGGGTCTTGTCCATTCTTGCACCTTTTGCTGTCTTGGCAATTCTTCTGTCAAGAATCTCTATATCTGAAAATATAAGTTCTAAATTGATGGTCTCTATATCACGGACCGGATCTACACTTCCATCCACATGTACGACATTGGTATCCTCAAAACATCTGACCACATGCACGATCGCATCTACCTCACGGATGTTTGCAAGGAACTGGTTTCCAAGTCCCTCTCCTTTGCTCGCTCCCTTTACAAGTCCTGCAATATCTACAAATTCAATGACTGCCGGTGTTACTTTTTTTGACTGATACATCTCGCCTAACTTCTGCAAACGCTCATCCGGTACTGCTACCACACCGATATTCGGGTCAATGGTACAGAATGGATAGTTTGCTGACTCTGCCCCTGCTTTGGTAAGGGAGTTAAACAATGTACTTTTTCCTACGTTTGGTAATCCAACGATACCTAATTTCATTTTTATCTTTACCTGTTCAAAAATGCCTGCTTTCCCGGCATCTTTGCCTTTCTATGTTATTTTACTGCACAATTTATTACACAATCATTAAGGCTTTTTCTTTTTTATGCTGTCCACATTTTAATCGTTTCTTCTGGCAATACTCTTAATGTTCTTTGTCTTATATGTTGTTGTCTGGCTGTGTAAACATAATCGTTTCATACAGCTTACAATTATATCATAAGTCCTGCAATTTTAAAACCATCAAAATTTTTATCCGTGTCAGTATATTAATTGGGCATTCATATAACAAATAGTCATCGTCTGGGAATAGTTACCATTGCTTCTGAATACACCAGTCCGCACATCTTTCTTTTCTGCGGAAATGTTGGCACAAACATTCCCCCTTAACATGAATTCTCAAAAAATCTTAAAACGTAATCAAGGGGATATCCCTAGTCTAAATCAGGAATATCCCCTTATAATTTCAAAATGCCAAAATAACTTAAATTTTTCTTTCCGTTGGTGCCTGTTTGTTATACCCCCAAGTATTCACATGGTAGAATTGCCTTTATGTCTGATGCAGTATAATCCGACACATTCCTTACATTTCCATTTTATCATTCAAATAATTTTATCAAAATCTCAATTGATCCATGATAATAATAATCTATGTACGAATTTTCTTTTAGAGAATTCCTATTTTTTTCAATATTCAATTTGATTTTTTGAAACCATAAAAATAACGACATTGTATTTCACTTTCGCAACATACAATGCCGTTACCTTTATTTTCTTCAATACACCAAACAAAACCGATTTCTGTATACGATAAGATCCTATACAGAGTTCGACTGGTTCAGTTTTAATGGAGTAGACGGGAGTCGAACCCGTGTCCAAAAACAAATCCCCTGTACTTCTACGAGTGTAGTCTGTGATTTAACATTCCCTCCACGATACCTGCAACAGACACAGTTACCGCTTTAGTAGCTTCATAATACGCCCTTATGTGCAAAGCTTAGCATAAGTCGTTTCTCACATAGTCGAAGCCTGGCTCCTAAGGTATGAGTGCCCTAGGTCAGACTGCTGCACTTAGGCAGCGTATGCTAAATTATCTTCAGCGTTTAAATTTAATTGTGAAATTTGACGCAATTTCTTTCGACTCGCTTCTCCAGCTTCATCATCCCTGTCGAAACCATTACTACCCCGAATTCGGGTGTAGGTCACTTCTACACCTGCTATTATAGACGCGATCGTTTCAGCCGTCAAGGGTTCCCCTTAGGCTTTTTTAATAAAGATTCTTTACCTTGAAATTCCGCTCCGCTTCACGCCTCTGGTCTTTCTTGGCTATATCATCCCGCTTATCGTAGAGCTTCTTACCTTTTGCCAATGCAATCTGTACTTTGACTAATCCACCCTTTAAGTATACTTCCACCGGGACTAAGGTATACCCTTTTTCTGCAATCTTGCCTTGCAGTTTACGGATCTCCGCTTTGTGCATCAGAAGTTTTTTCGGGCGCAGCGGATCTTTGTTAAAAATATTTCCTTTTTCATAAGGAGAGATATGCATGCCATAGATAATGACCTCTCCGTTCTCAATACGGATAAAAGACTCTTTGATGCTGCATTTTCCCATACGCAGGGATTTGACTTCTGTGCCGTGAAGTGCAATTCCCGCCTCATATTTTTCTTCTAAAAAATAATCATGTCTGGCTTTTTTATTGTTCGCGATCAGCTTGATACTTTCCTTTGCCATCTTCTTCCTCCGCTAACTCAAAATCTATCGTCCGCATAAAAGTATCGGTATCTTTTACACGGATCTTTAGTCTCTGACCGAGTTTGTAATGCTTATTTGTAACTTCTCCTATTAATTCATAGGTTTCTTCGCTGTAGTTGTAATAATCGTCTGTCAGATCCGTGACACGGATCATACCCTCTATTGTATTTGCAAGCTCTACATACATGCCATACCGGGTAACACCGGATATGACACCTTCAAAAGTCTCTCCAATGTGCTGACTCATATACTCCACTTTTTTGAGTTTATCTGTCTCCCGTTCTGCCTCTTCTGCTAAACGTTCCCGCTTGCTTGCATGTAATGCAACTTCCGGCAGGATCTTCTCATAATGTGCCTTTCTGGTATCATTCATCCTGCCACGCAGATTCTCTTTGATAATACGATGGATCTGCAGATCCGGATATCTGCGGATCGGAGAAGTAAAATGACAGTAGTATTTTGCCGCTAAGCCAAAATGCCCGGTACAATCCACCGTATACTTTGCCTGCTTCATCGAACGCAGGGTCAGTCGGCTGATCAAAGGTTCTTCGGGTGTTCCATCGATCTGTTCTAACAGCTTTTGCAGTTCTTTTGGATGTACCTCATCCTTTGCGATATGCATACTGTAACCAAAGTTATTGATAAACGTAGACAGTTTTTGGATCTTTTCCTCATCGGGATTCTCATGTGTCCGGTAAACGAACGGTATCTCCTGCCAGAAATAGTCCTCGGCAACCGTTTCGTTTGCTGCTAACATAAAATCTTCAATGATCTTTGTTGCAACATTCCGCTCATACGGGCGGATATCCACCGGATTTCCCTTTTTATCTAAAATGATCTTTGTCTCAGGAAAATCAAAGTCAATTGAGCCACGCTTCATACGTTTTTTCCGCAAAATGGCTGCTAACTTTTCCATCCGCTCAAACATCGGGATCAGTTCTTCGTATTCTGCCCGCTCTTTCTCATCCTGTTCCTGTATGATTTTTTTGACACTGGTGTAACTCATACGTCTGTCCACCCGCACAACAGTCTCTGCAATCACATGATCTAACAGTTTTCCCTTGTCGTCAAATTTCATAATACAGCTCAATGCCAGACGGTTCTCGCCCTGATTCAGTGAACAGATCCCATTCGATAACGTATGCGGCAGCATTGGGATCACACGGTCTACTAAATAAACACTGGTGCCACGTTTCTCGGCCTCAACATCCAAAGCGGAGTGCTCCTGCACATAATTCGTTACATCTGCAATGTGGACACCTAACGTATAAATGCCATCTTCTTCGGTCAACGTGATCGCATCATCCAGGTCCTTGGCATCTTCGCCATCGATCGTGACTGTCTGCCAGTCCCTTATGTCCATTCTTCCTGCCATATCAGCTTCACTGACCTCTTTTGCCACACGCTCTGCCTGATTTAAAATCTTTTCCGAAAATTCCACCGGCAGATCGTAGGCTTTTACGATAGATAGAATGTCCACTCCCGGATCATTGACATGCCCTAAGATCTCAACAATCTTTCCCTCCGGCTTTCTGCCGTCTCTGCCGTAATCGGTAATCTCGCAGACTACCTTATGACCACTGACTGCTCCTTTGGAACGCTCAATCGGAATAAAAATGTCATTTGCAATCTTCTGGTTATCCGGCACTACAAATCCAAAATTTTTACTCTGTTCGTAATAACCGACTACTTTTGTGACACCGTGTTCTAAGATTTTTACGATCGAACCCTCTTTCCTCTTTCCTCCGGTCGACGGCATGATCTTTACCTGTACGGTATCTAAATGCATGGCTCCATGGACTTCAGATTCCGGAATATAGATATCCTCGCCCTCTTCCATCCGTAAAAATCCAAACCCTTTTGGATGACTCTCAAATACACCGGTTACAAAATGATGTTTTGCCTTACTGTATTTTCCCTTTTTGCTGACATCTGCCTTGCCGTCAGCCACCAGTGCGTCTAACACTTCCTGCAATTCTGCTCTCTGGCTTTTCGGGATCTGTAAGAGCATAGCCATCTCTTTGGCTTTCATTGGCACATAGAAGTCATCACACAAGAGACTGTATATGGTTTTTTTTCTTTTTTCTAATGCTTCGTGATCCATAATTCTCCTATTAAACTCAAAAAGGACTGTCGCATCAACGACAGCCCTGCATTTCCTTTAGAAACTTCCTATATTCAATACAATGGAAAGTATTAAAAACAGTGCGACCAAAGCTCTGGTTGCTTTGACTAAGACACCTTCCATGGAACGGTCTTTATGCTTGCTCCAATAGGTATCGGATGCACCTGCAATTGCTCCAAGTCCTGCGGATTTACCTTCCTGACATAAAATAATAGCTGTAATGATGATACTTATAAGAATTAATACTACTGTTAATATCGTTTTTAAAACTGCCACTTGTGACACCTCCTGTAGTTTCCTCCACTCGTAACTTGGTAAAGTATATCATACTTTCTATGTCTATGCAAGGGTTTTCGCCCAAAACCCGGTATTAAATCTTGTTAAATGGATTCGTATATTTGGCTGCTTCCTTCATCTCTTCTTCAATCCGAAGAAGCTGATTGTATTTTGCGACACGCTCACTCCGGCATGGTGCTCCTGTTTTTATCTGCCCTGCATTGACCGCTACGGCAAGGTCTGCAATAAAAGAATCCTCTGTCTCCCCGGAACGATGGGAGATCACTGCACGAAATGCATTTTTCTGAGCTAATTCAATCGCATCCATTGCCTCTGTCACCGTACCGATCTGATTTACTTTGATCAAAATGGCATTGCCGGTATGAAACTTAATTCCTAAATCCAGACGTTTGGTATTCGTCACAAACAGATCGTCTCCGACTAACTGGACACGGTCGCCTAAACGCTTTGTCATTGCTTTCCAGCCATCCCAGTCATCCTCGTCTAACCCGTCTTCGATCGAGATGATCGGGAACTCTTCGATCAGTTCCTCATAGTATGCGATCATTTCATTCGTATCCCTTAAAACTTCTTCGTCTTTTAACTTTCCTTCGCCCTCAAAGTGATACATCCCGTCCTCTTCACAGTATAGCTCACTTGCCGCTGCATCTATTGCAATTTTAAAATCTGTCCCTGCCTCGTAACCTGCCGCCTCGATCGCTTTGACAATAAACTTCAGGACTGCCTTTGCATCCGGCAGATCCGGAGCAAAACCACCCTCGTCCCCAACACCTGTGGCATAATTTTTTTCTTCTAATAACCTCTTTAAATTGTGATAGACTTCGGCACATTTACGCAGTGCATCCGAAAAATCCTCTGCCTGCACCGGCATGATCATAAATTCCTGAAAATCCACGGTATTCGCCGCATGCTTTCCGCCGTTTAAAATATTCATCATCGGAACCGGGAGCAATCTTGTGTGACAGCCTCCAAGATAACGGTAAAGTGGGATCTCTAACGCATTTGCCGCCGCTCTTGCCACTGCCATAGAGACTGCTAACATCGCATTGGCACCAAGATTGACTTTATTTTCCGTGCCATCTAAAGCGATCATCTTTGCATCGATATTTTCCTGTTCTAATACATTCATACCGATGATTTCTTTTGCGATCCGTTCATTGACATGACGCACGGCATTCTGTACGGCAAGTCCAAAATATTCTGTGGTACCGTCGCGCAGCTCTACTGCTTCAAACCGTCCGGTACTCGCACCGGATGGGACAGCGGCACTTCCCACAATATAATCGGATACCTTTACTTCTGCTTCAATGGTCGGATTTCCTCTGGAGTCTAAAATCTGTCTTGCTTTTACTTCTGTAATCGGATAAAAACTGTTCATATCTCTTCCTCACTCTTTTTTCTGTTATCCTGTCCGATTCATTCAAAATTATGCAAAAAAACGGCAACTCTCTAAAGATCATTGCCGTTTTTTTAATCTGTTCTCTATGCTGTTATTTTTGCCGCTTTACGATTTTGCTGCGATATCCTGTCCTTTTATACGTTGATTTCAACCTCTACGCCAAGCAGGTCTTTGCGTTCTTCTAATGCCGGTTTTATGACATTTTCTAAGAATGCGGTTACCTGGATCGGTGCTCTTCCCACATATTTTGCAGGGTCCATAGATTTTTCTAATTCTTCTAAGGTCAGATTGAATGCCGGATCTGCTGCAATCAGTTCTAAAAGATTGTTGTCTTTTCCTTCCTCTTTGACATTCTTTCCTGCCTCCATGGAAAGCTGACGGATCTTTTCGTGCATCTCCTGACGGTTACCTCCATTTTTTACGGCATCCATCATAATATTTTCGGTTGCCATGAACGGAAGCTCTGCCATCATGTGTTTGCGGATAACCTTATCATATACTACCAGTCCGTCTACGACGTTCAGACATAAATCTAAAATACCGTCAATGGCAAGGAAGCCTTCCGGAATGCTTAAACGCTTGTTTGCGGAATCGTCTAACGTTCTCTCAAACCACTGTGTTGCGGATGTGATCGCCGGATTTAAGGCATCGATCATCACATAGCGGGAAAGAGATGCGATACGCTCACTCCGCATCGGATTTCTCTTATATGCCATCGCGGAGGAACCGATCTGGTTTTTCTCAAATGGCTCTTCTACTTCTTTTAAGTGCTGGAGCAGACGGATATCATTTGACATCTTATGCGCACTTGCTGCAATGCCTGCTAAAACATTTGCTACTCTGGTATCTACTTTTCTTGAATAGGTCTGACCGGATACCGGATAACATTCTGCAAATCCCATTTTTTTCGCGATCATCGGATCGATCTTATCGATGGTTTCCTGATCTCCTGCGAATAACTCCTGAAAACTTGCCTGTGTTCCTGTCGTTCCTTTAGAGCCTAAGAGTTTTAAGCTGTTCTGTACATACTCTAAATCCTCTAAATCCATTAAAAATTCCTGCATCCAGAGTGTTGCACGTTTTCCTACGGTAGTCGGCTGTGCCGGCTGGAAATGTGTAAATGCCAGTGTCGGCAATTCTTTATATTCGTCTGCAAATTTTGCAAGTTCATCGATCACATTGACTAATTTTTTACGGACTAATTTCAGTGCCTCGTTCATGACGATAATGTCCGTATTGTCACCCACATAACAGGAGGTTGCTCCTAAATGAATGATACCTGCTGCCTTTGGGCACTGCTGTCCATAAGCATACACATGGCTCATAACATCATGGCGTACTAACTTTTCACGCTCTTTTGCCACTTCATAATTAATATCCTCGGCATTTGCCTTTAACTCATCGATCTGCTCCTGTGTGATGACCGGTTTTCCATTCTCGGAAAGACCTAATTCCATTTCTGTCTCTGCAAGCGCGATCCAGAGTTTTCTCCAGGTACGGAATTTCATATCAGGTGAAAAAATATACTGCATTTCTTTGCTTGCATAACGCTCTGAGAGCGGACTGTTATATCTATCTGTTGACATAGGTGTCTCCTTTCGTATATGGGGTATCTGCTTTATATGGTTATGATTGAACTATGATTATCGCTCAAAATCTCCGCGGATATCCTCTTTTGGTGGTTCCATCGGATATTTTCCTGTAAAGCATCCTTTACAGATGGACAATCCGTCTACTAACTCTTCTAATCTCGGAATCTCTAAGTAACCTAAAGAATCTGCTCCGATGACATCCCGGATCTCTTCTATTGTCCGGTTATAGGCGATCAGCTGCTCTCTTTCCGGAATATCTGTTCCAAAATAGCAAGGCCATAAGAATGGCGGGGAGGAAATCCGTACATGTACTTCTGTTGCCCCCGCATCTCTTAACATACGAACAATGCGGTCAGAGGTTGTTCCACGCACAATGGAATCGTCTATCATGATGACGCGTTTTCCTTCTACTGCCTCTTTCAGTACATTCAGCTTGATTTTTACGCTGGATTCACGATTGCTCTGTTTTGGCTTGATAAAGGTCCTTCCAACATAGCCATTTTTTACAAATGCCGTTCCATACGGGATTCCCGATTCCATGGCATATCCAAGTGCTGCCGCATTTCCCGATTCCGGCACGCCTACGACTAAGTCTGCCTCTACCGGTGAATCCATTGCTAAAAATCTGCCTGCTTTAATTCTGGAATCATAGACTCCGATCCCATCGATCTGGCTGTCCGGTCTTGCAAAATAAATATATTCAAAAATACAACGTGCCTGTTTTTCTTTCTCTAAACACATCGTGGTATCGGATACGATTCCTTTTTCCGGCGTGATCGTAACCACCTCACCCGGCAGCACATCACGGACAAATTCTGCTCCGAGTGTGTCTAAGGCACAGCTTTCCGATGTTAAAATATAGGCATTGTCTCTTTTTCCGATACAGAGCGGTTTAAATCCATATGGATCTCTTGCGCCGATCAGTTTTCTGGGACTCATGACAACCAGTGCAAAAGCCCCCTGAATCTTTTGTGCTGCTCTTCGCACTGCTTCTTCTACGTTATCGGAATTAAGGCGTTCCCTTGCGATATGATAAGCAATGACCTCTGAATCGATCGTTGTCTGGAAAATCGCTCCGGTATACTCTAATTCTCTGCGAAGCTCATTTGCATTGATCAGGTTTCCGTTGTGAGCTAATCCTAAGGTTCCCTTCACATAGTTCAACACCAATGGCTGTGCATTCTCTCGTGTGGAGGCTCCGGCTGTAGAATAGCGGACATGACCGACTCCGATATCTCCTTTCATGGACTCTAAAATATCCTGAGTAAAGACTTCATTCACCAGTCCCATATCCTTATGTGTGGTCACTTTTCCTTTCGGTCCGTCTGTCTTGCTGACTGCAATACCACAGCTCTCCTGTCCGCGGTGCTGCAATGCAAATAAACCATAATAGATCGTGGAAGCCACATCATGTCCATCAAAATCATACATTCCAAAGACGCCACATTCCTCATGCAGATCATCCCACGGTGTATTTTTTTCTAATTCTTTATTCTTCATAAAGTTTTAACCTTTCACTACCCGGCTGTCTTTAGACCACCGGTATTCTTCTTACTGCCTGAAATTCTCTATGCAGAATTAATCGAATTTTGTACCAGTCAGCAATTCATAAGCCTCTTTATATTTGTCTACGGTTTTTGTGACAACTTCTTCCGGCAGCAGATAATCACTGTCCGGATTTGCTTTTAACCAGTCTCTGACAAACTGTTTGTCAAAGGATGGCTGGGATTTTCCTGCTTCATATCCCTCTAATGGCCAGAATCTGGAGCTGTCCGGTGTGAGCATTTCATCTCCAAGCACTACGTTTCCGTTCTCATCTAAACCGAACTCAAACTTGGTATCTGCAATGATAATGCCTTTGCTCAATGCATACTCTGCACATTTTTTATACAGTGCAATGGTACAGTCCTTGATCTGATTTGCATAATCGGTACCTTTTCCCGGATAGATCTCCTCTAAGATCTCTACGCTTCTTTCAAAGGAAATATTTTCATCATGCAGTCCGATCTCTGCTTTGGTACTTGGTGTATAGATCGGTTCCGGCAGCTTGTCTGACTCTTTTAAGCCTTCCGGTAATGTAATCCCACAGACTGTTCCGTTTTCCTTATAACTCTCCCATCCGCTTCCTGTAATATATCCGCGCACGATGCACTCGATCGGAAGCATCTCTAACTTCTTGCACATCATGCTGTTTCCGTCAAATTTTTCCTGCTGGAAAAATTCCGGCATATCTTTCACATCAACGGAAAGCATATGGTTTGGTACGATATCTTTCGTAAAATCAAACCAGAACTTAGACATCTGTGTTAAGATCGCACCCTTCTGGGTAATCTGATTCTTTAAAATGTGGTCAAATGCTGAGATTCTGTCTGTCGCTGTGATAATGAGGCTTTCTCCGATATCATATACCTCGCGTACTTTTCCTTCTTTAATTGGCAAAAATTCCTGTGTACTCATGTCGTCCTCCATTTTCTATGCTTTCCATAACTTAAACTCTGTTTACATACTACAGGAAAAATTATAATACAGGGCGTTTTGGAAAGTCAACGGATTTGACCGGAGTTGTGTTTTTCCGGGTGTAGAAAATTCTGATATTTTTATTAGTTTTTTTGTGTAATTTCTTCCATTTATAAGTTGTACTAATAACTATGTTATAAAAACCCTGAAACTCCAAAACCATTTCGGGATTTTGAAATTCCAGGGTCTGCTTTTCATCCTATATAGTTTTGACGAGCGATCGTCTTATTTTTTAATCAACAGGGATTTTCCGGTCATCTCTGCCGGCTGTTTCATTCCCATGGTCTCGATCAGAGTTGGTACGATATCTGCTAAGCATCCGCCATCTCTTAAGGTGTATGCAGGATCATAGTTTACTAAGATAAATGGTACCTGATTGGTGGTATGTGCGGTAAACGGAGCACCTGTCTCGTAGTCGATCAACTGCTCTGCATTTCCGTGGTCTGCACAAATGAACATTACACCATCGACTTCTTTGATCGCCTCTACTGCTTTTCCGACACATTCATCTACTGCTTCTACCGCCTTAATCGCAGCTTCTTCTACTCCGGTATGACCTACCATATCCGGGTTTGCAAAGTTGATGATGATAACATCATATTTATCGGAACGGATGGCTGTTGTCAATTTATCGCATACTTCGTAAGCACTCATCTCCGGTTTTAAGTCATAGGTAGCAACCTTTGGAGAATTTACTAAGATTCTGTCTTCTCCCTCATTCGGTTCTTCTACACCACCGTTGAAGAAGAAAGTTACATGTGCGTATTTTTCTGTCTCTGCAATACGGGCCTGTGTCATATGATTTGCTGCAAGCCACTCACCGAATGTATTGGTTACGGCAACCTTCGGGAATGCCACAAATTTATTCGGGATCGTCGGATCATAATCGGTAAAGCATACAAAGGTTGTCTTAATTCTTGCACCTCTGTCAAATCCCTTGAAATCATCATCGCAGAAGCATCTGGTGATCTCTCTTGCACGGTCCGGACGGAAGTTGAAGAAAACAACAGAATCGTTATCTTTAATAGTTGCAACCGGAGCACCGTTTTCCATAACTACGGTTGGTTTTACGAACTCATCTGTCTCATCCTTGTCATAGGACTGCTGAATTGCTTCCGGTCCACTTGCAGCGGTCTGTCCCTCGCCTTTTGTCAGTGCATCATATGCTAATTTTACACGGTCATAGTTGTTATCTCTGTCCATTGCATAGTAGCGTCCGGAAACAGATGCGATCTTACCTACGCCGATCTTTTTCATTTCATCCTCTAATGCAATTGCAAAATCTTTTCCGCTTGCAGGCGGTGTATCACGTCCGTCTAAGAAGCAGTGTACATATACATTGGATAATCCGTTTCTCTTTGCTAACTCTAATAAGCCATAGAGGTGTGTATTGTGGCTATGTACACCACCATCGGATAAGAGTCCGAAGAAATGAAGGTCACTGTTATTTTTCTTGCAGTTCTCTACTGCTTTTAAAAGTGCCTCATTCTCAAAGAATGTTCCCTCTTCAATATCTTTTGTAATTCTTGTCAGTTCCTGATATACAATACGTCCGGCTCCCATGTTCAGATGTCCTACCTCAGAGTTACCCATCTGTCCATCCGGAAGTCCTACTGCTAAGCCACTGGCATTACCCCTTACAAACGGATACTCTTTCATCAGCTTGTCCATAACCGGAGTCTTAGCCTCTGCTACTGCATTTCCTTTTGTGGTCTTATTCAGACCATATCCATCTAAAATCATTAATACGGTTGGTTTTTTACTCATACTCAATTCCTCTTTTCTTATCACTTTCAGACTTATCTTAAAACAAATCTACACATTTTTCAACTACTTCGATAAATTTGTTACATATCCTTCTTCATCTATGGAAACATCCTTTGAAAGTCCCCGCATAAAATCCAAAACCTCTGTCCTTTGGCTTCCCTCGGTCAGGAGTCTGGTCCTCGTTCCCGACTGGATACATGGCAAAAATCGCAAACGGATGCTTCCGTCTTTTTGTATCCGAACCTGCGCCACTCCGGTATCTAAAGTCTTGTTATTAAACCAGAAATTTCCCAGACTGTAGAGAACCGGTACGTCCTCTATATAAGCAACTCCCTGTAAACAATGCGTGTGTCCTCCAATGATCACATCGGCTCCTGCACTTACAAATGCTTCCGCTAATTCCTTCTGGTCTGCTCCATAGGAATGATTTCCTTCCGTTCCCCAATGCGGATATACAATGACAATATCACTGTTACTCTTTGCTTCGCGGATCACTTCCGTAAATTTGTCAGGCTTTAAGGTCTTTAACACTCCGGGACTGTCTTTCGTTGCTTCTTTTGTATAGGAATACGAACGTTCTATCTGTGTTGCAGCTACTATTGCAATTTTTCTGCCATTTGCAATAAAATAAACAATTTTTTCTGCTTCTTCTAAATTTCTTCCGGCTCCCACATAGGGTATCTGTGCCTGCTCTAGTGTATCCATTGTATCTAACAGTGCTTCTTCTCCATAATCATAAACATGATTATTTGCAAGGGAAACAATATCCGCACCAAGCTGCTGTAACACTTCCACGCGGGATGGCGCCGCCCGGAACGTATATGCCTTTCCGGCTAACGGTGTTCCTCTGTTACTATAGGTAAATTCGTTGTTGATCAGCAAAATATCCGCACTTTGCAGTTCTAACATTAAATCTGATGACAGACAATCATAAATCCCATTTGCCTGTTTGTCCATGAAGACGGTCGTAGACCAGCCCTCCGAGAGATTAATGTCTCCGGTAAAATCAAGCACCGTTTCTTCTCCCGCACATTCCTTGTCATAGATATTCTCCAGCAATTCCGACTGATATCCGGTATCTCTGCAATAGTAAATCCATAGTACCTGCATCGTATTACCGGTCAGTGTATACCATAGATTCGGATCCTGATTTTCCTTTTCTACTTCATCTGCTACTTTTTTTAATGTCTCATCTCCGTATTTAGAATGAAACCATGCTAAAAAGTTTTCATTAATCGGGCGATTGCTGATAAATTCTTTTTGGCACTTTTCTAAAATTGTATCATATTCTGTCTGCAGATCTGACCTTGCTCCTGCTTCCTGTTCCTTGTCAGCTTCTGCTTTTTGCCCATCTGCCTGTGCAGTTGTCTGCTTCGTACCTTCATTTTTTTGTTTTAAGTACCATGTTCCTGCAAAATATCCTGCTGCTAAGATCACAAGAAGGATACTTAAAATGATCCCTGCCTTTTGAAGCCTTCGTTTCATAGGTTCCTCTCAAGTTTCTTTTCTCTGCGTTTGTCTTTAACTGTAATAAGCAGCGATGTAAACACCGCTGCTTATTATGATATATCATCGTTATGATTATTTGTAGTTTACGATCTTACCAAAGTCAGCTTTGAGGGATGCTCCTCCAACTAAACCACCGTCAATGTCAGGTTTTGCAAATAACTCTGCTGCATTTCCTGCATTTACAGATCCGCCGTACTGGATACGGATCTCTGCTGCTGTTGCATCGTCATATACCTCTGCGATGCATGCACGGATTGCTGCACATACTTCTTCTGCCTGATCAGATGTAGCTGTCTCACCTGTTCCGATAGCCCAGATTGGCTCGTAAGCGATTACGGCTGTCTTAGCCTGGTCTGCTGTTACATTCTGGAATGCGATCTTGATCTGCATACGGATCCAGTCAATGTAGATGCCCTGTTTTCTCTGTGTTAAAGACTCACCACAGCAGATGATTGGTGTAATACCATGCTCAAATGCTTTTAATACTTTTTTGTTTACAGTCTCATCTGTCTCTGCAAAGTATTCTCTTCTTTCAGAATGTCCTAATATAACGTATTTTACGCCTGCATCTACTAACATATTTGGAGAAATTTCTCCTGTGTATGCTCCGCTCTCCTCAAAGTACATGTTCTCAGCACCGATGTTGATGTTTGTACCTTTTGCTGCTTCCATAGCAGGGATGATGTCGATAGCCGGTACGCAGAATACTACGTCTACGTCATCATTTTTTACTAATGGAGTTAACTCCTTTACTAATGCTACTGCCTCGCTTGGAGTCTTGTTCATTTTCCAGTTACCTGCAATAATTTTCTTTCTTGCCATTGTTCTATTCTCCTTTTTTGTATGTATTGATCCTATAAAAAAACAAGGAAGTTCGTTCTTCACTACACGCGAACTCGCTAAATATCCTATTTATCGTTAGCTGCTGCTACACCCGGAAGTTCTTTTCCTTCTAAGAACTCTAAGGAAGCTCCACCACCTGTTGAGATATGGGTCATCTTGTCACCAAATCCTAACTGGTTTACTGCTGCTGCGGAATCACCACCACCGATGATGGTTGTTGCATCTGTCTCAGCTAATGCTTTTGCTACTGCAATTGTTCCTGCTGCAAGTGTTGGGTTCTCAAATACACCCATCGGTCCGTTCCATACAACAGTCTTAGCAGATTTTACTGCATCTGCATATAATTTTGCTGTCTCTGTTCCGATGTCTAAACCTTCCATATCTGCCGGAATTGCATCTGCCGGTACTACTTTTACATCAATCGGGGCATCAATCGGATCAGGGAATCCTGCTGCGATGGTTGTGTCGATCGGAAGTAATAATTTCTTACCAAGCTTCTCAGCTTTTTCCATCATTTCTTTACAATAATCAATCTTGCTGTCATCTGCTAAAGATAAGCCGATCTCCTTTCCCTGTGCTTTTAAGAATGTGTAAGCCATACCACCACCGATGATAAGGGTATCACATTTCTCAAGTAAGTTAGAGATCACGTTTAATTTATCTGCTACTTTTGCACCACCTAAGATTGCCACGAAAGGTCTTACCGGATTCTCTACGGCATTTCCTAAGAAATCGATCTCTTTCTGCATCAGGTATCCAACAACTGCTGTATCTACTAATTCAGCAACGCCTACGTTAGAGCAGTGTGCTCTATGAGCTGTACCGAATGCATCGTTTACAAATACATCACAGATAGAAGCAAGGTCTTTTGAGAAAGCCTCTCCATTCTTTGTCTCTTCTGCTCTGTAACGTGTGTTCTCTAAAAGGATGATGTCTCCATCTTTCATTGCCTCTACGGCTGCTCTTGCATTTGGTCCTACTACTTCGTTATCTGCTGCAAATTTTACTTCCTGTCCTAATAACTCGGAAAGTCTGACTGCTACAGGTGCTAATGATAATTCCGGTTTTGGCTCTCCTTTTGGTTTTCCTAAGTGGGAGCAAAGAATTACTTTTCCGCCATCCGCTACTAATTTTTTGATCGTAGGAAGTGCTGCTACTAAACGGTTCTCGTCTGTGATCTTTCCATCTTTTAATGGCACGTTAAAATCACAACGGCAAAGAACACGAAGTCCCTTTACATTAATATCATCTACTGATTTTTTGTTTAATCCCATTTTTATTTTCCTCCTGGATATTGTTATGTACGTTTACCGAAATCTGAAACCTTATCTCCGTAAACGAAAAAAATGAGTCCGGCCCTTTAAAGACCGGACCCATGCTGAGTCTTTTTTACTCTGGTATCAATACTTATGCTAACTCTGAGAAGTATTTGATTGTACGAACCATCTGAGATGTGTAGCTGTTCTCGTT
>DNUZ01000011.1:156156-161365 GCA_003507655.1 Lachnospiraceae bacterium
GTTGCATCGAATAAAGAACCAAATCTCATTCCTACGATATCGGAAGATACGATCTCATCCTCGTTGTATCCGAAGGATTCATTTGCTGCTGCTTTCATAGCTGCATTGATGTCTTCTTTTGTTACACCAGCTTTTTTAACAACTGCTGTTAAGATTGTTGTAGAACCTGTTGGTGTAGGAACACGCTGTGCAGAACCGATTAATTTTCCGTTTAACTCTGGGATAACTAATCCGATTGCTTTTGCAGCACCTGTGCTGTTAGGAACGATGTTAACTGCTGCTGCACGGGATCTTCTTAAATCACCTTTTCTCTGTGGTCCGTCTAATGTCATCTGATCACCTGTGTAAGCGTGGATTGTGCACATGATACCGGACTGGATCGGTGCAAATTTGTTTAATGCATCTGCCATTGGTGCTAAGCAGTTTGTTGTACAAGAAGCTGCTGAGATGATTGTATCAGAAGCTTTTAATGTCTCGTGGTTTGTGTTGTATACGATTGTTGGAAGATCGTTACCTGCTGGAGCAGAAATAACAACTTTACGAGCACCTGCATTGATGTGTGCCTGTGCTTTTTCTTTGGATGTATAGAATCCGGAGCACTCTAATACAACGTCAACTTTTAATTCACCCCATGGGCAATTGTTTGCATCCGGGAATGCGTAGATTTTGATTTCTTTTCCATCAACTGTGATAGAATCTTCTCCAGCTGTTACTGTGTCAGCTTTCTCATATTTTCCCTGAGAAGAATCATATTTTAACAAGTGTGCTAACATTTTAGGGCTTGTTAAATCGTTGATTGCTACTACTTCGTATCCTTCTGCACCGAACATCTGTCTGAATGCAAGACGACCAATACGGCCAAAACCATTGATTGCTACTCTTACTGCCATTTCTTATTCCTCCTAGAAATTTTGAATGAAATTTTTTCTTACTTTTGAGCTAGCTTGCCCAACTACTGATATTTTAACTAATTCTTAGAAAAATTTCAAGGGTATTTCGTATCTTTGTTAAACTTTTCACTATTTTTTTACACATATTGGATTTTGTATAAGAATTCAGGGGCAAAAACTACCGTTTTGCCCCCAATATTGTTTCACTTCTATTTTCGGATGGTGATGGATTTGATATTACTGTAAGATCCATAGAGTCTTTGTCCGTTTACATTCCGGTATGCCCGTATCTTATAGTAGTATTTTTTTCCGATCATCCGGTTTTTGTCTGTCATGCTGCAGTTCTTTGCTGAATTGATCGTTTTTATTTTTTTATATCCGGAGTTCTTTTTTGTGGAACGGTATACTTCATATCCGCTGGTTTTATCGCTCCGGTTCCACTTTAACCACACTTTTTTGGTCGCTTTATTCTTTGCCGTTGTCAGCTTCACGGTCTGCGGTATTTTTACCACACTGTCATAATTATTCGCATGGCGGATATAAGTTAAGCCCGTAATGGATGATTTTGGGATCGTAACGTTCCATCGGATCTTGCAGTGGCCGTCCCAGTTGCAGTCTGCAAACGTGATCGTATCTGCCGTAACCTTTGTCACAAAAACGGAATGCGTATTATACCTGTAACGGATCACATCCCCGGCTTTTACTTTTGACAGGTTCGTATGGCTAGACCAGGTTCTTGGTGCACTTCCGAACACATCATAACCGAGTTTTTCTGAAAATCCCATACACTGGATCGCATTAGAAAAACTGTTACAGCCGCACTGCCCCTGATATCCCTTTGCCAGACAATTGCCATGATGCGTACACGGTGTATCCGTCCAGCCATCCGGGTTATTTACAAAACTCCCTGAGTGGTTCCAGTATTTTCCGTTTGGAAATTTTTTCTGAAGCTGCGTGATCCTCTGCTCTAAACTTCCGCTTGTACTTGCTGCTTCTGCCTTTATCGGTGTATCTGCCACAGCCAGCATGGACACAAGCAGGCAGACCGTAAGCAGTCCTGATAGTATTTTTTTCATCGGTGGATTCCTTCCCTGTTGGTATATTGCAGATGTTTTCTGCTTCCTTTGTCGCTATATTAAATGATAACATGGAACAGGAATGTGAACAAGTGGAATCTTTTGCTGTGGTTGTGATATAATGAGTGCAAGCGATGAGCAGTGCCATCCAACGAAAATATAACTGACTTGTGCTTGCATAAAGTCAATTATATTTTTGTTGGATGATAGGGCGAATGCCCGTACAGCAAAAAAATCTTTGATTTTTGAGCGGCACTGCGATGTGTATGCATACACGGTAACGCATAATTGAATGAAATAATCACAGGAGGATTACAAATGCTTTGGGACACCCATTTACATACACGTTATTCCGGTGACAGCACTGCCGAACCGGAAGATATGGTTCAGGCTGCCCTTCAACATGGTTTGGATGGCATCTGCTTTACCGATCATATTGATTACGACTATCCAAAGGAACCGGAACTTTTTTTATTCGATATGGATGCTTATCAAAAAGAGTTGTCTGAGTTAAAGGAAAAATATCAAAACGTTCTGCCAATCTGCATTGGTGTGGAACTCGGTCTACAGCCACAGGCCGCGGAATATAACCGTCAGCTTTTACAGAACAGCATTTTAGACTTTGTCATTGGTTCTTCCCATGTTGTGCACGGGATCGATCCTTATTATCCTGAGTATTATGAAGGAAAAACGGAGTATGAGGCTTACTTAGAATATTTTGAATCCATTCTAGAAAATATTCAGGCTTATGACGATTTTGACGTTTACGGACACATCGACTATGTTGTCCGCTATGGTCCAAATAAAAATGCCGATTATTCTTATCGAAAATATTCTGACGTGATAGATGAGATTTTTAAGCAGTTAATTTCCCGTGGAAAAGGCATCGAGTTAAATACTGCCGGTTTAAAATACGGTCTTGGACATCCGCATCCAACGGAAGATGCCCTTGGCCGCTACCGTGAACTTGGCGGCGAGATCCTGACGATCGGTTCTGACGGACACAAACCGGAACACCTCGCCTTTGATTTTAAAAAAGTGCCCTCGTTTCTGCAGGATGCCGGTTTTCGCTATTATACGGTTTTCCGGGGACGGAAGGCGGAATTTGTGAAACTGTAAAAAGAGTTCTAAAAAATCCGTAGTGTGACAGGTACGATAAACCTCTATCACATTACGGACTTTTATCTGTTTTTATAGTTCTTTACGCACTCCTTCTAAGAATACCTCATCACATTCTGCTAACGCACAAATGTCTGCATCTGCCATGCCACGCCGCAACATATTCTTAACGATTGTTTTTGTTTTATCCAATTCTCCTTCTACTCGTCCTTCTAATTTCCCTTTCAGTATTAAATCATCAATTGCTTTGCACATATTGACCCTGCCCCCTTCGATATAATCATCTTTAACTGCAAGTAAATTCTCTGATCCTGTATAGGCAGCTGCCATATTGTAGGCATCCTCTTCCATTTTTCCATACTCAGGATCTTTCGTCATTAACTGCCGCATACTCTCATCATCCTTAGAACAGCGGATAAAATCCAACATTCCATGCAAATCTGTAGCTGCATCCCATTCGTCTTTTCCATAGTATAGCACAAATGTCACAACCGGATAAAGACGTATATCTTTTTGAAATCCACACAAATACTCTGCTGCTGTTAAATACTGACCATCCTTTCCTTTTCTGCGAAGTCTTCTGCGGATACACTTAAGCTGCTTTTCGTATTCTCCAACATCGTAAGACATTGCCCGTACTGGAAATGTATAATCGATGTTGTTCTGGTTTTCAATGCCGATCACGGCAAAATTAATGCCAAAGGCAGTCTTACGGACTAAATCACGGATTTTAATGCCATATGTGTGTTTTCCGATATACCGGTGCTTTCTGTCTCCCGTGGTCTGTCCCCAGAAACCGGTCTGCGTATCCATCTCCTGCTTTTTTCTAAATTGATTTAAAAGCATAGATTTTTTGATATGATATTAGATAGAATTGACAGGTATACACCTGATAAGATATCCAGAATCTGTATGCTTTGTGAGAATTTTATCATAAGTTCCCGCTGCTGTAAAGGATACTTTTGGCTTCTACGCTTAGTGCAATATGGATACTACATTCAGATGCTGTCAGCTAAAATTTGCGGAATCTGATATCCTTTTACCCAAAAATATTTACACTCAAAAAAATGCCGTAACCCCTTGAGATTACGGCATTTTCAACGTTTTCTTAATTAATACTTTAGTTCTTCTTAGAACTTACCAGCCTTTGCAGCTTCCTCAACAGATACTGCAACTGCTACGGTAGCACCTACCATTGGGTTATTACCCATTCCGATCAAGCCCATCATTTCTACATGAGCCGGTACGGATGAAGAACCAGCGAACTGTGCATCAGAGTGCATACGTCCCATAGTATCTGTCATACCGTAGGAAGCAGGACCTGCTGCCATGTTGTCCGGGTGAAGTGTACGTCCTGTACCACCACCGGATGCTACTGAGAAGTATTTCTTGCCCTGCTCGATACATTCTTTCTTGTATGTACCTGCTACCGGATGCTGGAAACGTGTAGGGTTTGTAGAGTTACCTGTGATAGATACACCTACGTTCTCTTTGTGCATGATTGCAACACCTTCTACTACGTCATCTGCACCATAGCATTTTACAGAAGCACGAAGTCCGTTAGAATAGGATTTCTCATATACTACGTTTAATTCATTCTTTGCGTAATCCATCTTTGTCTCAACAAATGTGAATCCGTTGATACGGGAGATGATCTGTGCAGCGTCTTTTCCAAGACCGTTTAAGATAACGCGTAAAGGTTTCTGACGTACTTTGTTTGCTTTCTCAGCAATACCGATTGCACCTTCTGCTGCTGCAAAAGATTCATGTCCTGCTAAGAAGCAGAAGCACTCTGTCTCTTCCTCTAATAACATTTTTCCTAAGTTACCATGACCGATACCAACTTTTCTGTGGTCTGCAACGGAACCCGGAATACAGAAAGCCTGAAGACCTTCTCCGATTGCTGCTGCTGCATCTGCTGCTTTTCTGCAGCCTTTTTTGATTGCGATAGCTGCTCCTACTGTGTAAGCCCAGCAAGCGTTCTCAAAACAGATTGGCTGGATTTTCTTTACCTGCTCGTAAACGTCAAGTCCAGCATCTTTTGTAATTTTTTCAGCCTCTTCGATGGAGCTGATTCCATAACTGTTTAAAACGGAATTGATCTGGTCAATTCTTCTTTCATAT
>DNUZ01000030.1 GCA_003507655.1 Lachnospiraceae bacterium
GGAGCGCTTTGTCTACAGTCTGACGGGTACTGCATCAGCAGTACCCGTTTCAGATTGTAGAATAAGCAGAAAGGCTAGAAGCATCCACCACCGCATCCGTTGCCGCCGCAGCAGAAGAGTAATAAGATTAACCATAAACAGCTGTTGTTGCCGTTATCGCATCCGCCACCGATACCATTGTTGCCGCATCCGCAACAGCATAACAGGATGATCAACCAGATAATAGAGTTGCATCCTCCTTCGTTTTCGCATCCGCATCCACAGTTTGTTGCTGCTAAATCACTCATTTGAAATCCTCCAAATTTTTACTTACACTTCATCATATGTGGGGAACAAAAAAGTGTTACAGGGCAGCCATAAAAAATAATAAAATGTTGACAATACTTGCATAATTGTATACAATTATGCAAGAAGATAAATTGTATACTAAATAAGAGCAGGAGGATGAAGATGAAAGCCATCGGAGATATGAGGGAAGTTGTCAAGAATGAAAAGACAAATCTATTACAGTTAGAGGAACATTTTTACCAGTTAAATGATGTGACAGAGCCAAACGTATTCAGAAATCTGTTTCCATACGATGAAGTGCCTAAGATCGCATTTAATGACCGTATCGTGCCTCATAATATGCCGGAAGAAATCTGGATCACGGATACCACATTCCGGGATGGACAGCAGTCGAGAGCTCCTTATACGGCAGAGCAGATCGTAACAATTTATGATTATCTGCACAGATTAGGCGGACCAAACGGAAAGATTCGTCAGAGTGAATTCTTTTTATACAGTAAAAAAGACAGAGATGCCGTTTATAAATGTTTAGAGCGTGGATACCGGTTCCCGGAGGTTACGAGCTGGATCCGAGCCAATAAGAAAGATTTTCAGCTTGTAAAGGATATCGGATTGAGAGAGACAGGAATCTTAGTCAGCTGTTCCGATTATCATATTTTTTATAAAATGCGAATGACAAGAAGAGAAGCAATGAATCAGTATTTAAGTGTCATCCGGGAATGTTTAGAGACCGGTATTTCACCGAGATGCCATTTAGAGGACATTACACGTTCCGATATCTATGGATTTGTCATTCCGTTCTGTTTAGAACTGATGAAGCTGATGGAGGAATATCAGATCCCGATCCGTATCCGTGCCTGTGATACGATGGGTTACGGCGTGAACTTTGCCGGAGCCGTCATACCAAGAAGCGTACAGGGAATCATCTATGGTCTGACCACACATGCTGGTGTGCCAAGTGAACTGATCGAGTGGCATGGACACAATGATTTTTATAAAGCGGTAACCAATTCCACAACTGCATGGCTCTATGGAGCGAGCGGTGTCAACTGTTCTTTATTCGGTATCGGAGAAAGAACCGGAAACACACCGTTAGAGGCAATGGTATTTGAATATGCACAGCTTCGGGGAAGTTTAGACGGTATGGATACAACCGTGATCACGGAACTTGCAGAGTATTTTGAAAAAGAATTAGGATATGTAATGCCGGATCGTACACCATTCTGCGGAAAGAATTTTAATGTTACAAGAGCGGGAATCCATGCAGACGGATTGTTGAAAAATGAGGAGATTTATAATATATTTGATACGGAGAAATTTTTAAACCGGCCGGTACTGGTATCTGTATCAAACACTTCGGGATTAGCCGGCATTGCACACTGGATGAATACTTACTATCATTTAGAGGGAGAACGTGCAGTAGATAAGAATTCAGAGTTAGTTCATCTTGTAAAAGAAAAGGTGGATCAACAGTATGATGATGGCAGAGTGACCGTTATGACGGATGCAGAATTGACAGAAATGATAAATGACTGTTGTCAAAAGCTGCAGATTGAATTATAACTATAGGAGGGTTTATAATGAGTGAGGATGGTCATTCCCTGAGTGCGCGTGTGTTTCATACCCTTCGGGAAGAAATTTTATCCGGAAAATATCAAAAAGATGAGGAACTCAAAGAAAAGACGATCGGAGAGGAACTCGGAGTCAGCCGGACACCGGTACGGGAAGCCTTAAGGCAGTTAGAGTTAGAAGGTTTAGTCACGATAATTCCAAACCGGGGAGCTTTTGTGGAGGGAATATCCAAAGATGATATCCAGGACATCTATGAGATCCGTTCCCTTTTAGAAGGACTTTGTGCGAAAAAGGCGGTCACCGGGATCACGGAGAAAGAATTAGAAGAATTAGAGGAGAATCTTTATCTTACGGAGTTTCATATCCAAAAAGAACATTATGAACAGATATTAGAATTAGACAATCGTTTTCATGAGATTTTGTATGAGGCATCTAAGAGTAAGATGTTAAAACATGTGCTCAGCGACTTCCACCACTATGTGGAACGGGTACGGAAAGTTTCACTTTCCGGTACAAAACGTGCAAAGGAATCGAACGAGGAACATAAAAGGATTGTCGAGGCTTTAAAGGCTCATGATGCGGAAAAAGCCCAGCAGCTTGCAAACCAGCATATTATGAACACCATCCACAGCTATGACCGCTACGGATGGGATAAGCTATTAAATATGAACAGTATGGAGGAAGAAATTCATGGAAAAAATTAAGATGGCAACACCGTTAGTTGAGATGGACGGAGATGAAATGACAAGAATCCTGTGGCAGATGATCAAGGATGAACTGTTAAATCCATTCATCGAACTCAATACCGAATATTATGACCTTGGTTTAGAGCATCGTAATGCAACCGACGATCAGGTAACGGTAGATTCCGCAGAAGCGACAAAAAAATATGGAGTTGCCGTAAAATGTGCGACGATCACACCGAATGCAGCCCGTATGGATGAGTATGACTTAAAAGAGATGTGGAAAAGTCCAAACGGAACGATCCGTGCAATCTTAGACGGAACCGTATTCCGTACCCCGATCGTAGTAAAGGGAATCGAGCCATGTGTACGCAACTGGAAAAAACCGATCACGATCGCAAGACATGCTTATGGTGATGTATACAAAGGTGTGGAGATGAAGATCCCGGCAGCAGGAAAATGCGAACTTGTATACACAGCAGAGGATGGTACCGAGATGAGAGAAACCATCCATAACTTTACCGGCGCGGGAATCGTACAGGGACAGCACAACGTAAATGCTTCTATTGAGAGCTTTGCAAGAAGCTGCTTTAACTATGCACTGGATCAGAAACAGGATTTATGGTTTGCAACCAAAGATACCATTTCTAAAAAATATGACCATACATTTAAAGATATTTTCCAGGAAATTTTTGATGCAGAATACAAGGAAAAATTCGATGCTGCAGGAATTGAATATTTTTACACATTGATCGACGATGCCGTGGCAAGAGTCATGAAATCAGAGGGCGGTTATATCTGGGCATGCAAGAACTATGACGGAGATGTTATGAGTGACATGGTATCTTCAGCATTCGGTTCTCTTGCAATGATGACTTCCGTATTGGTATCTCCGGACGGATATTACGAGTATGAGGCAGCACACGGTACCGTACAGCGTCATTATTACAAACATTTAAAAGGCGAAGAGACATCCACGAACTCCGTAGCTACGATCTTTGCATGGACGGGAGCACTCAGAAAACGCGGAGAACTCGACAACAATCAGGCATTATCTGACTTTGCGGATAAGTTAGAGAAAGCATGTATCGCAACGATCGAGTCAGGAAAAATGACAAAAGATTTAGCATTGATCACATCTTTAGAAAATGTAACCGTATTAAACAGCGAGAACTTTATCAAAGAGATCCGCAAGACATTAGAAGAGATGTTATAAGCGCAGAGAACATAGAAATGATACTTCGAAAAGAGGTGCCCACAGAGGCACCCTTTTTCGGGTAATGAGGTGAAATATGATACTATCCGTTCAGAATGTCAGCAAATCATTTGGAACAGACGAAATTCTAAAAAATGTGTCTTTTCATATTGAAGATCATGAAAAGGCAGCCGTGGTCGGCATCAACGGTGCCGGAAAATCCACACTTTTAAAAATCATAGTAGGAGAACTGACTCCTGACACCGGAGAGGTCATCACTGCAAAAGGTAAATCCTTAGGCTATTTAGCACAGCATCAGGATTTAGAGGGTGACAGGACCATTGAAGAAGAATTGCTTTCCGTAAAGAGTGATGTGATCGCAATGGAGCAAAAGATCCGTGCGATGGAAGAACAGATGCATCATGTAGAAGGGGCAGAATTAGAAAAACTTTTAGAGGACTATAACCGTATGCATCATCAGTTTGAATTAGAGGGCGGTTACAGTTACCGGAGCGAGGTCTACGGTGTCTTAAACGGACTTGGTTTTTCGCAGGAAGATTATCAAAAGAAGATCAGCCAGCTCTCAGGAGGACAAAAGACCAGAGTTGCGCTTGGAAGACTGCTTGTTACAAAGCCGGACATCATCCTGTTAGATGAGCCGACGAACCATCTGGATATGAACTCTATTACATGGTTAGAAACCTTTTTGATGAACTACAAGGGTGCGGTAGTCATCGTATCCCACGACCGTTATTTTTTAGACCGTGTCGTGACAAAAGTCATTGAAGTGTCGCTGCATCAGGCGCAGGTCTATGAAGGCAATTATTCTGAATATGCCGTAAAAAAAGAAAAAGTCCGCGAGGCACAGCTAAAAGCCTATTACAATCAGCAGCGGGCGATCAAACATCAGGAAGAAGTCATTACCAAGCTGAAATCCTTTAACCGTGAAAAATCCATAAAGCGGGCAGAGAGCCGTGAAAAGCTGTTAGATAAGATCGACCGTTTAGAAAAACCGGTGGAAGAACATACCGATATCAAGATCATATTAGAGCCGAATATATTAAGCGGTAACGATGTCTTAAGTGTGGAGGGATTAGCAAAATCCTTTGGCAGCCAGAAACTGTTTGAAGATCTGGATTTTGAGATTAAACGTGGAGAGCATGTTGCCCTGATCGGAAACAACGGAACCGGAAAAACAACGATCTTAAAGATTTTAAACGGAATGGTCAAAGAGGATGCGGGAGTCATCCGGCTTGGAAGCAATGTCTATATCGGATATTATGACCAGGAGCATCAGGTACTCCATATGGAAAAAACACTGTTTGAAGAGATCAGTGATGCATATCCGGAACTGAACAATACACAGGTGCGAAATACCTTAGCGGCATTTTTGTTTACCAATGATGATGTCTTTAAAAGAATCGGTGATCTGAGTGGTGGAGAGCGTGGACGTGTGTCTTTGGCAAAGCTGATGCTTGGCAAGGCGAATTTTTTAATTCTCGATGAGCCGACGAATCATTTGGATATTTTTTCAAAAGAAATATTGGAATCGGCATTGAACCACTATACGGGAACCGTCTTTTTCGTGTCCCATGACCGTTATTTTATCAATAAGACGGCACACCGGATACTGGATCTGTCTAACGGAGTGCTGACAAATTATCTGGGAAATTATGACTATTATATAGAAAAACGTGCAGAGCAGGAAACGGTAACGCCAGCAGATACAGAAACCGTTTCAAAAGAAAAAGCAGATACAGAAAATAAACAGGACTGGCAGAAACAAAAGCAGGAGCAGGCACGCCGCAGAAAAATTGCCAATGAACTGCAAAAAGTAGAAGCCGAGATTGAAATGTGCGAGCAGAAAATCGCCGAGATCGATGAGCAGTGTCAGGACCCTGCGATTGCAGTAAATTCCGCAAAATTAAATGAACTTGGAAGCGAACGAGCCGTTTTATCTGAAAAACTAGAAGCACTGTATGAGCAGTGGGAAGTGCTGTCAGAAGATAGTTAAATTTTTGACACATTGACAGTAAAACTACAAATGCTTATAATGTATGTAGTTGGCTTAGGAGGAATTAAAGTGGAAAAAGAGATTTCACAGGCAGTAATTCGCAGAATGCCCAGATATTATAGATATTTAGGGGAACTTTTAGACGAAGGCGTAGAGCGTATTTCGTCGAATGAACTTAGCAGCAGAATGAATGTCACTGCGTCACAGATACGCCAGGATCTGAATAACTTTGGCGGATTCGGACAGCAGGGATATGGATATAATGTAAAATTTTTGCACGATGAGATCGGTAAGATCTTAGGCTTAAATCAAAGACACAATATTATTGTAGTCGGAGCCGGTAATCTGGGGCAGGCACTTGCGAATTATGTAAAATTTGAGAAACTGGGCTTTGTGATCATTGCCCTGTTTGATGTAAATCCTGCACTGAAAGGAAAGACAGTGCGTGGAATAGAAATTCATATGATTGATGAAATGGAAGACTTCTTAAAGACACACGATGTGGATATTGCGGCATTGACCATGCCAAAACAAAAGGCAGACGCAGTTGCAAAGAAATTAGTGGATTCCGGCGTACATGCGATCTGGAATTTTGCACATGTGGATTTAGAACTGACAGATAAGGACGTGGTAGTAGAGAACGTTCATCTGTCCGACAGTCTGATGCAGTTGTCCTATAACATTGTAAAAAATCAGTCAGCAAAAGAAAAATAGAGTAGGGACGGGGATTTCACATGAAAGAGAAAGAATATTTCAAAGGAGCCTTGATCAATAAGAAAGTACCGATTCTGGTCTTAGACCAGAAGTGGCACCGGCTGTTTGCAATTCATGGAAAATCAGACGAGATTCAGAGTACGGAAGAGGAATTGAATCATCTCATAGCCAGACAGGGGCAGGCAAATCAGGATATCAAAGACTTAAAAAAAGTCAAAGCCAGCCTGATGGAGAGCATTGTTGCGCATATGGACGAAGGGGAGGAGCAGAGTAATCGACCGTCAAATGATAAGATCATGGATGAGAATACCCGCCTGATCAACGAAGTAAATGAAAAGATAGAAGCATGTGAGGATGAACTGTTAGAACTGCCAAAACAGATCAAAGAGACAAATGAAAGGCTCATGTTAGCAAGCATGGAGTTCTGTTATGAGAAACTTCGTACAAATGATGAAGAAATCAAAGAAATCGATGCCTGGATCAAACAGGTGCGGATCGATCTGAAAAAGAATATCATCAAAAAGCAGAACCGTGAGATCAACAGCAAGGAAATCTATTCCTATATGCATGATATCTTTGGAGCAGAGATCATAGATGTCTTTGACCTGAAAGAGGAAGAAGAACAGGAACAGAAAAAAGAAGAAGAATAAAAAAGCGGGCGCTTTACCGGTTCGGTAGAGCGTTGTTTTTGCATTAGGAATCCTACAAAAAGGGAGAAGTGATAAAATGCAGTATTTGCTGAGTGCAAGAGAGATGAAGCAAATCGATAAGAATACCATAGAAGTCTTTGGAGTGCCATCCCTTGTTCTGATGGAACGGGCGGCACTGTGTGTTGTGGAAGTGATAAAAAAGGAAACAGCAGATGCGAAGAGAACACTTGTAGTCTGTGGTACCGGAAACAATGGCGGAGACGGTATGGCAGTGGCACGGATGCTTTATTTAGAAGGCAATGAGGTAGAGGTATGGCTGATCGGAAATCCCGAAAAGTGTTCCGAAGAGACGAAAAAGCAGTATGATATCTTAAAAGCATATGGCATTCCAGTCGTGGAACAAAAAGAGGGATTTTGTGAGCAGTTTTGCGTGCAGGAGCCGGATTCAGAACAGGCACAAATACAGACACAAATGCAGACACAGATACAGGTACAGACTGCGTATACCCTGATCATAGATGCCCTGTTTGGAATCGGACTGTCACGGAATGTTGAGGGAGTTCATCGGGAAGCAATTGAAGAAATGAACCGGTTAGAAGGAACAAAAATAGCGATTGACATCCCATCCGGAATCCATGCGGACAGTGGGGCAGTCATGGGAAACTGCTTTTATGCGGACCACACCGTGACCTTTGCATACAATAAAACAGGATTGTGGCTGTATCCGGGAGCAGACGCGGCGGGGCAGATCCATATTGCAGATATCAGGATCACAAAAGAGAGCTTTTTAGAAAAAGAGCCACAGATGCTGATGCCTCAGGCAGAGGATTTAACAAGACTTCCAAAAAGAAAAGCAGATTCGAACAAAGGAACTTACGGAAAAGTGCTTGTCATAGCCGGAAGTGAAGAAATGTCAGGAGCGGCATATTTTTCAGCAAAGGCGGCATATCTAAGCGGCTGCGGACTGGTCAAAGTCTTTACACATGAAAAGAACAGGACGATGCTGACTACAAGGCTGCCGGAGGCAATCCCGGTTACCTATGACGGAAAAAAGAATCTGAAAGAATCCCTGATCGCCGCAGTACAATGGGCAGACGTATTGGTACTTGGACCGGGACTGGGGCGCTCGGACACGGCAAGACAAATCGTAAAACTCACGATACAGACAGCGGCAGTTCCGATCGTCGTGGATGCCGATGCACTGAATCTGTTGTCCGAAGAATTAGAAATATTAAAAGGTCCGCATACGGATCTGATCGTAACACCGCATTTAGGCGAGATGTCACGACTGGTAGATATGCCGATAGAGTATATTAAGAAAAATATCTTAATGACGGCACAGGATTTTTCAAGAGAATACAATGTGATCTGCGTTCTGAAAGATGCAAGGACGATCACAAGTATTCCTTATGGAAAAACATATGTAAATACTTCCGGAAATCATGGCATGGCAACCGCGGGAAGCGGAGATGTTTTAACAGGGATTATAGCAGGCTTCCTTGCAGGCGGGCTGACACCGGAAGAAGCCGCGGCGTTCGGAGTCTATGTGCATGGACTTTCGGGCGATGCAATGGTAGAAAAAACAGGTTACTACAGCCTGATGGCAGAAGATATATTAGATGGAATCAAAGAGGTATTAAAATGAAAACAGAGCAGGATTATCAGCGTGTTTATGCAGGAATTAATCTGGATGCAGTCATGCACAATTTAGAAAAGATGCATACATTAATAAAAGACGATACGAAGATCATCGCAGTCATCAAAACAGACGGATATGGTCACGGTGCCGTTCCGATTGCGAAAAAAATCGAAAGTCTCCCATATCTTTGGGGATTTGCAGTGGCAACACAGCAGGAGGGAACGGTTTTAAGAAGACATGGAATAAAAAAGCCGGTCCTGATCTTAGGCCACAGCTTTGAAGAAGAATTTGAAAGAATTGTAGAGGACGACTTAGAGCCGGCAATTTTTACTTATGAATCGGCAAAGGTGTTGTCAGAGACTGCAAAACGTCTTAAAAAGACTGCAAAGATACACATTAAGATCGATACGGGAATGAGCCGTATCGGTTATCAGGTCAGCGAGGCAAGTGCGGATGAGATCGCAAAGACGGCAGAACTGAAAAACTTGAAGATCGAAGGCGTATTTACACATTTTGCAAAAGCAGATGAAGCAGATAAGACCCATGTACATGGTCAGATCGCTGCTTATCAGAAAATGCTTACAATGTTAGAAGAGCGTGGCGTTGAAATCCCGTTAAAACACTGTTCCAACAGTGCAGGGATCATTGATCTGCCGGAAGTGAATATGGATGCCGTGCGGGCAGGAATTATTTTATACGGACTGTTACCGTCGGATGAGGTACAAAAAGAACGCATTGATTTAGAGCCGGTGATGACTTTAAAATCAAAAGTCATTCATATCAAGACCTTAGAAAAAGGAAGAACGATCAGTTATGGAGGCACTTATGAGGTAACACATACGGAAAGGATCGCAACGATCCCGGTCGGTTACGGGGATGGTTATCCGAGAAGCCTGTCAAATAAGGGCTGGGTGCTGATACACGGACAAAAAGCACCAATCTGCGGAAGGATCTGCATGGATCAGTTTATGGTAGATGTGACCGATATTCCAAAAGTCAGAGTAGGCGATGAGGTGACACTGATCGGAACAGACGGCAGTGAGACGTTGAGTATGAATGAACTCGGAGAACTTTCAGAGCGGTTTAATTATGAGTTTGCCTGTGACCTTGGCAAGCGTATTCCGAGAGTTTTTTACGCAGACGGAAAAATTGTCGATACCAAAGATTATTTTGACGAATAAGATACTCCGTATAAAAATTCGTATACACTCGAAAAATTTGGGAAATACTTACTGTAAATCTAAATTTTGGAGTGAAAGATATGGTAATTCATAGAGGAGATATTTATTATGCAGATTTAAGACCGGTGGTAGGTTCGGAACAGGGCGGAGTACGTCCGGTGCTGATCATTCAGAATGACATTGGAAATAAACATTCACCGACTGTCATCTGTGCCGCGATCACGAGCCAGATGAACAAGGCAAAACTTCCGACGCATGTGGAGTTAGATTCAAGCCGGTATGCACTGGTCAAAGATTCTGTAGTGCTGTTAGAACAGCTTCGTACCATTGATAAAAAAAGACTCAGAGACAAGGTCTGTCATCTGGATCGGGAAATACTGCGAAAAGTAGAACGTGCATTGCTTATCAGTCTGGATCTGAATACATAATCTTGACTAATATGCATAGAAATGATACGATTTTCTCAAAAAGAATGATTCATTACCAAGGAAAAGAAGGAGAATGATATGGACGAGGGTGGGAGTAGGAATCCGTTTTTAAGACTATTTTCAAAGAAAAAAACAGATGATGAACAGATGGAACAAGAGATCATCTCTATGGTAGATGAGGCACACGAACAGGGTGCCCTGCGGGAGAGTGAATCCATGATGATACACAATGTCTTAGCGTTAGATGAAAAAGAAGCAAAGGACATTATGACACATCGGAAGAATATCGTTGCCATTGATGGGAATACACCATTTAGTAAGGCAATGGATTTTATCATAGAAGAGACACATTCGAGGTTTCCGGTTTATGAAGAAGACATTGATAATATTATCGGTGCAATACATATCAGGGAAGTATTGATGTATGCAAAGGATCCATCGGTTCAGAACATGCCGATCAAGGACATCCCAAATCTGATTTTTGAAGTGGATTTTATTCCGGAGACAAAGAATCTGGATGCATTGTTTAAAGAGATGCAGATGGAGAAGAGCCATATTGTCATTGTTGTAGATGAGTATGGACAGACTGCGGGTATCGTAGCCTTAGAGGATATCTTAGAGGAAATTGTTGGAAATATTTTAGATGAACATGATGAAGAGGAGCATACCATAGAACAGCTTACGGAAGACACCTGGATGATGCAGGGTATGACTCCGTTAGAAGAAGTGAGCGAAATTTTAGGGATTCCGTTTGATTTAGAAGATTATGAGACATTGAACGGATATCTGATTTCCTTAGTTGGAAAAATACCGTCTAAAAATGAAGAATTTTCCGTGGAAGGCAACGGCTGCAAATTCGATGTTCTCTCCGTCGAAAACAAGATGATAGGGAAAGTGCGTGTGACAAAGCTGTCCGATCAGGTGGCAGAAGATGCACAGACTTGTCAGAACGAGGAAAAAATGGTAGAATAATTCAAGAAAAACGAACAGAAAAGAGGAACTATATATGTCAGGACATTCCAAGTTTGCCAATATCAAACACAAGAAAGAAAAAAATGATGCGGCAAAAGGAAAAATATTTACAATTATCGGACGTGAGATCGCAGTTGCAGTAAAAGAAGGCGGTGCAGATCCTGCAAACAACAGCAGATTAAGAGATGTGATCGCAAAAGCAAAAGCAAACAACATGCCGAACGATACGATCACAAGAGGAATCAAGAAAGCATCCGGAGATGCAGCTTCCGTCAATTACGAATATGTAGTATATGAAGGATATGGACCGAGCGGAACAGCAATCATCGTAAAGGCACTGACCGACAACAAGAACCGTACAGCGGCAAATGTCAGAAATGCATTTACAAAAGGAAAAGGAAATATCGGTACACAGGGTTGTGTATCTTATATGTTTGATACCAAAGGACAGATCATTGTTGCAAAAGAAGATACAGAGATCGAAGCAGATGATCTGATGATGATGGCATTAGATGCCGGAGCAGAGGATTTTTCGGAAGAAGAAGACAGCTTTGAGATCATTACAGACCCGGACGATTTTTCTAAGGTCAGAGAGGCACTGGAAGCAGAGCAGATTCCAATGGCATCTGCCGAGGTGACCATGATTCCACAGACTTATGTACAGCTTACCGATGAGCAGGACTTATACAACATCAATAAGACACTTGATTTATTAGATGAAGATGAGGATGTTCAGGAAGTATATCATAACTGGGATGAATAATCACAAACACCCCGGCAGTGCCTGCCGGGGTGTTTGCTACAGGAGGAATTGTTCATGGATGGGGGATTAGAACAACCACAGATAGATGAGATCGAATATCTGAAACTGACGGATGAGTTAAAGCGTGAGATGCCGGATTTACTGACAGATATCAAGAATCCGTTGGATGGTTTTAAAAAAGATGAATATGAGCAGGCATTTCTTGCATATATTAAGGAACATGACGATATTTTACGGGAGATAGAAGATGTCTATGTCTGTAGTACAAATGCAAAAGAAGGGATGCAGACACTGGCACAGGAGTTCGTAGAATATGTAAAAACGAGCCTTGAGACAGAGACGAAGAAAAGAAAACGCTCACAGAAGCTGATGGACTACAATATGATCTTAGTCGTCTATCTGTTTCCGGCACTTTTAAAACAGAACCAAAAATCAGGAGAAGCCTTTGCAAAGGCATTATTGCAGGAGTGGAAGCAGGCGTTTCCAAAGACAAATCTGCATTTAGCTTCTTATGAAGAGATCGCAGAAGGATTCCGGCAACGGTTTTGCTATATTACGACAGCAGTCTGTCAAAGTCTTAACAAAGGGGACAACTGTGAGGAACTTGTGCTGTTACGCGGTTACCGTGACGGTTATCTGATGGGACTTCCGGGCGGTCAGAGAGTGATACAGGAGTATTATGACGTTGCACCTACGATCGTTAAGCATATTAACCGCAGGGAAAATGCAGAGGACATTTACCGTGGTATCTATGAGACTTATCTTCGGACATGTATCGGTCTGATCCGCGAGGATAAAAACGAGCAGTGTCGGAAGGTGTATACGGATATGGTATATGAATTAGAGGATAAATATTTTTCATAAAGGAGCTAGAAGATGAGTAATAATTATAAGATTGAGACAAAGTGTATCCAGTCCGGCTGGCAGCCGACAAAGGGAGAGCCGAGAGTTTTACCGATCTATCAGAGTACAACTTTTAAATATGATACCAGTGAGCAGATGGGAAGACTGTTTGATTTAGAGGATAGCGGATATTTTTATACAAGACTTCAGAATCCGACCAATGATGCGGTTGCACAGAAGATCACGGAGTTAGAGGGCGGGGTAGCAGGAATGCTGACTTCCTCAGGTCAGGCAGCAAATTATTATGCGGTATTTAATATCTGCGAGGCAGGAGATCACATTGTCAGTGCATCTACTATTTATGGAGGAACTTTTAACCTCTATGGAACAACCATGAAGAAAATGGGCGTAGACTGTACCTTTGTAGATCCGGATGCATCTTATGAAGAATTAGAAAAAGCATTTCAGCCAAATACAAAATGTGTGTTTGCAGAGACCATTTCCAATCCTTCATTAGTGGTACTGGATATAGAAAAATTTGCAAAATTAGCACATGCACACGGTGTACCGCTGATCGTAGACAATACGTTTGCAACACCGATCAACTGTCGTCCGTTTGAGTGGGGAGCAGATATTGTGACACATTCCACGACAAAGTACATGGACGGACATGCCATGTGTGTAGGCGGAGCTATTGTAGACAGCGGAAATTTTGACTGGGAAGCTCATGCAGACAAATTTCCGGGACTGACACAGCCGGATGAATCCTATCACGGTATCATCTATACACAGAAATTTGGAAAAGGTGCATACATAACAAAAGCAACTTCACAGCTCATGAGAGATTTAGGTTCTATCCAGTCACCACAGAATGCATTTCTTTTAAATGTCGGACTTGAAACACTTCATTTAAGAGTACCGAGACATTGTGAAAACGCGCTGAAAGTGGCACAGTATTTAAAGAACCATGAAAAAGTGGCATGGGTACGTTATGCCGGATTAGAAGATGATCCGTATTATGAGCTTGCACAGAAATATCTTCCGAACGGAACCTGTGGAGTCCTTTCCTTTGGATTAAAAGGTGGACGTGATGTTTCCGTTGGATTTATGGATAAATTAAAACTTGCTGCAATTGTGACCCATGTGGCAGATGCAAGAACATGTGTTCTTCATCCGGCAAGTCATACACACAGACAGATGAATGAGCAGGAACTGATCGAGGCAGGAGTACAGCCGGATTTGATCCGTTTTTCTGTTGGAATTGAAAATGCAGAGGATATTATCGCTGATTTAGAGCAGGCGCTTGAAACAGTTTAGAATCATTAACAAATACCAGTATGGAGGGTTTTTATGAAAAGAGTTCTTTTTGCAGCCTCAGAATGTGTTCCGTTTATCAAGACCGGGGGCCTTGCGGATGTATGTGGAGCATTACCAAAGGAATTTGATAAGTCAGAGTGGGATGTGCGTGTCGTCATACCAAACTATAGCTGTATTCCGGAATCTTTCCGAAATGAATTCAGATATGTGACCCATTTTTATATGAGTACAGGCTCCTACATACAGAATAAATATGTCGGTGTTTTGCAGTATGAACTGGATGGGATCAAATATTACTTTATTGACAACCAGGAGTATTTTGACAGTTTTCTTCCATATGGAAATGTACGTTATGATATTGAAAAATTCTGCTTTTTTGATAAAGCAGTGTTATCCATGCTGCCGTTGATCGGCTTTAAACCGGATATCATCCACTGCCATGACTGGCAGACCGGTCTGATCCCGGTCTATCTGAAAAATGAATTTCAGGGGGATATGTTCTTCTGGGGCATTAAATCCATTATGACGATCCACAATCTGAAGTTCCAGGGTGTGTGGGATATTGAAACCATGCAGGGCTTAACAGGACTGAACGATTCTTTCTTTACACCGGATAAGTTAGAGTTTCAGGAAGATGCGAACATGTTAAAAGGTGGTCTGGTCTATGCAGATTACATCACAACGGTCAGTGATACCTATGCACAGGAGATCCAGACAGCATATTATGGAGAAGGGTTAGATGGACTTTTAAGTGCGCGTCATATGGATATGCAGGGCATTGTCAATGGTATTGATTATGAGGCGTATGATCCAAAGACAGATGCAAAGATTCAGACACATTATGACAGTACGGATTTCAGAACAAAAAAATGGAAGAACAAAGTAAAGCTGCAGGAAGATTTAGGTTTAAGCGTAGACAAGAAGAAATACATGATCGGTCTGATCTCAAGGCTGACCGATCAAAAGGGTGTGGATCTGATCGACTATGCGATCGAGCGTATTGTGGATGACTATACACAGTTAGTTGTAATCGGAACCGGAGAAGCAGATTATGAGAATATGTTCCGTCATTTTGCATGGAAATATGGTGACCGGATTTCTGCAAATATCTGTTATTCCGATGATTTAGCACATAAACTGTATGCGTCAGCGGATGCGTTTTTGATGCCTTCCAGATTTGAGCCGTGTGGTCTGACACAGCTGATCTCTTACCGGTATGGTACGGTTCCGATCGTGCGTGAGACCGGAGGATTAAAAGACACGGTTGTTCCATATAATGAATATACGAATCAGGGCGAAGGTTTCTCGTTTGCAAACTACAATGCAGAAGAGATGCTGAACACGATCAATTATTCAAAATATATCTTCTTTGAGAAAAAGAGACAGTGGAACCAGATGGTGGAACGTGGCATGAACCTGGATTATTCCTGGAAAAAATCCACAGAGTGCTATGTGGGACTGTACCGCTATCTGTTAGGGGAAGTATAGACAGGGTGCTGATAAAAAAAGCGATAATCAACTGAATGGTTAACCTGGTGACAAATAAAGGTTGACAAACAACAAGAGAAGCGGTATTCTATTGTTATCTTAAAAATATAAAAGGTTAACAATAGGAGGAGCTGTTCGTTATGGTTGAATCTACAGCAGAAAAAACAGAGAAAAAAGTAAATGTAAAAGATATGACGGTCATTGCGCTGGTTACAGCAGTCATTTGTATCATTGCACCGTTTTCTATCCCAATCGCAATTTCGCCGATCCCGATCACACTGGCACTGTTTGCACTGTTTTTGGCAGGCATCATCTTAGGAAAGTGGAAAGGTGTGGTGTGTACCGTGATCTATCTGCTTTTGGGTATGGTAGGACTTCCGGTATTCAATGGTTTTAGCGGTGGAGTGCAGAAACTGGTGGGACCAACCGGTGGTTATCTGATCGGTTACCTGTTTTTGGTATTTTTCACAGGATTATTTGTTGAAAAATTTCCAAACAAAATTCCAATGTACTTTGTAGGCGGTATTATCGGAATTATCGTATGCTATGCATTTGGAACGGTATGGTTTGTTTTACAGTATAAAGTAGGCTTTCTTGAAGCGCTGACCATGTGTGTATTCCCATATATTCCTATGGATTTAGTGAAGTTAGTAGCGGCAGTCATTATCGGTTCACAGGTGCGAAAGATTCTGATCCGTCAGAATCTGATCTCATAAATATTCTGAAAAAAATTACATAGACTATAAAGATGAAAAGGATAGAGAGTAAGATTCTCTATCCTTTTTTCGTCAGGACCGATTTGATAGAACAAAACGGACTGCAGAAAAGAAAATACAGTGACAAGGAGAAGATTTATGGGAGAAGACAGAAACAGCAGTGACGATGGACAGCGACTTTTAGATAAAAATGACAAACAGCATAAGATACACTTACTCTCTGTGATCGGAGAAGTAGAAGGGCATGAGACACTTTCCGCCAATACCAAGACAACGAAATATGAGCACGTTCTGCCAAAGTTAGCAGAGATTGAAGATTCGAAAGAAGTGGACGGGCTGTTGCTCCTGTTAAATACGGTCGGTGGAGATGTGGAATCCGGACTTGCGATCGCAGAAATGGTTGCATCACTGAGCATTCCGACGGTTTCACTGGTATTAGGAGGAAGCCATTCGATCGGAGTACCGTTAGCGGTATCCGCAGACTATTCTTTTATCGTGCCGAGTGGAACGATGGTCATCCATCCGGTCAGATTGAGCGGAACGGTCATTGGAGCACCACAGACCTACGACTATTTTAAGCAGATGCAGGATCGCATTATCGGATTCATCTGTGAGCATTGTTTTGCAAAGCCGGATCAGATGGAACGTCTGATGATGAATACGTTTATGCTGTCAAAGGATTTAGGAACGATCTTAGTAGGAAAAGAAGCCGTGGAGGAAGGCATCATCAATGAAGTGGGCGGCATGAAAGAGGCACTTGCCAAGCTTCATCAGATGATTGATGCGGGCATAAAATAAGAAATTAAGACTGAAAATCTTAGGAAAGTTTTAATGACAAGCATGCTCAAATGTGATATTATAACCGTGTATGGTTAGAATTTGTCAGTGTAAAGCATACTTTACGCTTTTTGGCATATAAACTAGAAGAGAAAATCAGGAGGGTACTATGTCATTATTACAAGCAATCATCATGGGAATTATACAGGGAGTCACAGAGTTTCTTCCGGTAAGCAGCAGCGGTCATCTTGCGATTTTTAAGATTTTATTTCATATGGAGACCGACACAGGACTGTTATTCGATGTTATCCTGCATTTAGGAACGCTGATCGCGATCTTTGCAGTATATTATAAGGATATTTTACGGATGATCGTGGAAGGTGTCTGTATTATCAGGGATGTATGTATCAATATTGCCCGCTTTTTCCGTAACAAATTCATGCATGAAGAGAATGAATATCTGAAAATCGTAAAAAACGGTTATCGTAAATTTGTAATGTTAGTCATTGTATCTACGATTCCGACCGGAGTGATCGGTTATGCGGCATCTGACCTTGTAACAATGGCATCCCAGATCCTTTTAGTTCCGGGCATCTGCCTGATCGTGACAAGTGTTCTGCTCTTTATTGCAGACAGGATACAGACCGGTCATAAGGGGCCAAAGAACATCAGCTATACCAATGGATTTATCATTGGAATCTGTCAGGGAATTGCAACTCTGCCGGGACTTTCACGTTCCGGAACCACGATCGCGTCCTGCCTGATTAGCGGATTTGACCGTAAGTTTGCAGTGAAGTATTCTTTTATCATGTCAATCCCGGCAGTGCTTGGTGCGGCAATTTTAGAGTTGAAGGATTTTTCACCGGCTTCTGTCAGTGGAACCGAGGTTGCGTATTATCTGGTAGGTATGGCAGTTGCGGCAGTAGTCGGCTATATCTGCATTAAGACGATGTTAGTGATCGTCAGAAATAAAAAATTTACCATCTTTTCGATCTATTGTCTTCTGATGGGGGCATTTTCGATCGGAGCATATTTTTATATGGCATAAGGGCTGGAGGAAATCATGGCATCAGCTTCAAAAAGAAAGAAATCAAAGAAAAAAAATACAATGGAAAGTGCAGCGTTCCAGAGAGATGAGATCATTCTCTGGGTCGTGTTAGCATTTTCCATTATTCTGTGTCTGAGCAATTTCGGCATAGGCGGAAGCGTTGGAAACAAACTGAGTTCCGTATTTTTCGGGCTGTTTGGTCTGGTATCTTATATCTTTCCGATCGGTCTGGTACTGCTGACCGCATTCGGACTATCGAATAAAGGAAATAAGGTCGCGTGGCTCAAGGTGGGGGCATCCATCCTCTTTTTGATATTATTGTGCCTGTTTATGGAGCTGACGATCAGTGGAAGTGCCAAAGACACGGCAGCAGCGGCATTTACATATGGAAAAGAGCATAAGAGCGGTGGTGGATTTTTCGGCGGTCTGTTCACGGGAATCCTTTTGCCGGCATTTGGGTTGATCGGTTCCTATGTCATAGATATTATCGGACTGATCATTACCTTAGTGATCATTACGGAACGCTCGGCATTCCGTGGTATGCAAAAAGGCAGTCAGAAGGTGTATCATGCGGCTAAGGAAGAGAACATCAGACGACGGGAACAGAGAGAGGAGAGGCAGCAGAAACGTCGTGACCGTGTGGTAGAAGGCGTAGCAATGGATACTTCGGTAAAACCAGTCAAAAAACCTGCTTCTTTAGATAAGAAGACTTCTTTAAAGAAAAATAAGGCAGTAAGACAACCGGATTTATCCGATGCAATGAATGAGATCAATATTGACGATATCTTAGAGACACCACCGGTCAGCGAAGAATCCCATGTGGTACTGACACCGGATGGAAGTGCATATGCACAGCCGCAGGAGATCGTACCGGAGCCTGCAGTAAGCAGACAGCAGAGAAATCAGGCAGAAGCTGTCGTACCACAACCGCCAGTGGACGAGCCTGTGGCAGAACGGACGGAAAAGAGGACGGTCAGACCACGTCAGTCCGAAACAGAGATCGAACAGGGAATTTCCGGTATTGCGGAGGAAATCCGGCAAAATGACCATAAAGACAGTCACTATGTATTTCCTCCGGTCAGCCTGTTGCAAAAGGGATCTTCAAAGACAATGGGGGATACTAAAGCGCATTTACAGGAGACCGCCAATAAATTACAGCAGACATTGAAGAATTTTGGCGTAAACGTTACAATCACGAATGTAAGTTGTGGACCGAGTGTGACGCGTTATGAATTACAGCCGGAAATGGGTGTGAAGGTCAGCAAGATTGTAAATCTGGCAGATGATATCAAATTAAATCTTGCGGCACCGGATATCCGTATTGAGGCACCGATTCCGGGAAAAGCGGCAGTGGGTATTGAAGTACCGAACAAAGAGAATGTAACCGTAGCATTTCGTGAGTTGATCGAATCGGAAGAATTTAAAAAACATCCTTCCGATATCGCATTCGCCGCAGGAAAAGATATTGCAGGCAAGGTGATCGTAGCAGATATTGCAAAGATGCCACATCTTCTGATCGCGGGAGCGACCGGATCCGGAAAGTCTGTATGTATCAATACGATCATTATGAGTATTCTCTATAAGGCAGATCCTGAGGATGTCAAACTGATCATGATCGACCCGAAGGTAGTTGAACTCAGTGTATATAATGGAATCCCACATCTGTTCATTCCGGTTGTGACAGACCCGAAGAAAGCATCAGGAGCACTGCACTGGGCAGTATCGGAAATGACCGACCGTTATCAGAAATTTGCTGAATACGGAGTGCGTGATCTAAAAGGATATAATAAAAAAGTCGAGGGCATCAAAGACATTGAAGATGAGAATAAGCCAAAGAAAATGCCACAGATCGTCATTATCGTGGACGAGCTTGCCGATCTGATGATGGTAGCACCGGGAGAAGTTGAGGACGCTATCTGCCGCCTGGCACAGCTTGCAAGAGCGGCGGGAATCCATCTGATCATTGCAACACAAAGGCCATCCGTAAATGTTATCACCGGTCTGATCAAAGCCAATATGCCTTCGCGTGTGGCATTTGCCGTTACCTCCGGTGTGGATTCGAGAACCATTTTAGATATGAATGGTGCGGAAAAACTGTTAGGAAAAGGAGATATGCTCTTTTATCCGCAGGGCTACAGTAAACCACTCCGTGTCCAGGGAGCATTTGTATCGGATAAAGAAGTACAGTCAGTTGTTGACTTTTTAACAGAAAAAAATGGAAATGCATCGTATGATCCGGGAATTGAAGATCAGATCCACGCGGCAGCCGCTTCGACGGGAGCAGCGGCGGGAATGTCAGATGCAAATGAGAAAGATGCCTATTTTGCCGATGCGGCAAGACTGTTAATGGATAAAGACAAGGGTTCTATCGGAATGCTGCAGCGCTATTTTAAGATCGGGTTTAACCGTGCAGCAAGGATCATGGATCAGTTAGAAGAGGCTGGTGTGGTAGGTCCGGAAGAGGGGACAAAGCCAAGAAAAGTCTTAATGAGTCCGGAACAATTTGAGCAGTATCAGGAGGAGTATCTCTAGGATAAGGGAAACACGTTTACAAAAACATTTTACATATATGATGGAGGAATAAGATGAAAAGTGATATTCAGATTGCACAGGAAGCTGTTATGGAGCCAATTACGGAGGTGGCAAAAAGACTTGATATCAGGGAGGATGAATTAGAATTATACGGAAAATACAAAGCAAAATTTTCCGATGAGTTATTAGAGCGGTTAAAAGACGAACCGGATGGAAAGCTGGTACTTGTTACCGCGATCAATCCGACTCCGGCAGGCGAGGGAAAGACGACAACCAGTGTCGGCTTAGGACAGGCATTTGGAAAACTTGGAAAAAAAGCAGTCATTGCGTTAAGAGAACCATCTTTAGGACCGTGCTTTGGTATCAAAGGCGGTGCGGCAGGCGGCGGATATGCCCAGGTAGTACCAATGGAAGATCTGAATTTACATTTTACCGGAGATTTCCATGCGATCACTTCCGCAAATAATCTGTTAGCAGCACTTTTAGATAATCATATCCAACAGGGAAATGAACTTGGTATTGATCCAAGACAGATCATCTGGAAAAGATGTCTGGATATGAATGACAGAGTCCTTCGAAATGTGGTAGTGGGACTCGGAAGCAAGATGGATGGAATGGTAAGAGAGGATCATTTTGTCATTACCGTTGCTTCTGAAATTATGGCAGTTCTTTGTTTAGCAGATGATATAGAGGACTTAAAACGCCGTCTTGGAAATATCATCGTAGCTTACAATTTTGAAGGAAAACCGGTTACTGCAGATGATCTGCATGCAACAGGTTCTATGGCGGCACTGTTAAAAGACGCATTAAAACCAAACCTGATCCAGACCTTAGAGCATACACCGGCGATCGTACATGGTGGACCGTTTGCAAATATTGCACATGGCTGTAACAGTGTGCGTGCAACAAAGGCTGCTTTAAAATTAGCAGATATTGTTGTGACAGAGGCTGGATTTGGTGCAGATTTAGGTGCAGAGAAATTTTTAGATATCAAGTGTCGAAAAGCAGGTTTAAAACCGGACGCAGTCGTTCTTGTGGCAACCGTCCGTGCTTTAAAATACAACGGAGGCGTACCAAAAGAAAATCTCTCTGATGAAAATTTAGAGGCATTGAAAAAAGGTATCGTAAACCTTGAAAAACATATCGAGAACTTACAGAAATATCATGTTCCGGTAGTCGTAACACTGAATTCCTTTGTTTCAGATACAGAGGCAGAAGTTGCATATATCGAGAACTTCTGTAAGGAGCGTGGCTGTGAATTTGCACTTTCTGAGGTTTGGGAAAAAGGCGGCGAAGGTGGAATCGCTCTTGCAAACAAAGTGTTAGAGACCTTAGAGAAAAAAGAAAGCCACTTTGCACCGATCTATGAGGACAGCCTTTCCTTAGAAGAAAAAATTGAAACGATCGCAAAAGAAATTTACGGAGCAGATGGCGTCACCTATTCACCGGCAGCAAAGAAAGAGTTAAAACGCATTACGGATATGGGCATGGGACATTTTCCGGTCTGTATGGCAAAGACACAGTATTCCCTTTCTGATGACCCGAAAAAATTAGGTCGTCCGAGTGGATTTACCGTGAATGTGCGTGAGGTTTATGTATCCGCAGGTGCGGAATTTGTTGTTGCAGTCAATGGTTCGATCATGACCATGCCGGGACTTCCGAAAAAACCGGCAGCTTTTGGCATTGATGTAGATGCAAATGGAACGATTACAGGATTATTCTAAGGAGGAGTCATGGCAAAACGAATTGATGGAAAAGTAATCTCAAAACAGATCAAAGATGAATTAAAAGAAGAAGTTGCACAATTAAAGGCAAAAGGGATCGAGGGAAGCCTTGCCGTGATCCAGGTAGGAAATGATCCGGCGTCCTCTGTGTATGTCAATAATAAGAAAAAAGCCTGCGAGTATATTGGAATCGGCTCTATTTCTTACGAATTACCGGAAGAGACAACGGAAGCAGAGCTTTTAGATATCATTGAAGACCTGAACAAAAGAGAGGATGTCTGTGGGATTTTAGTACAGCTTCCGGTACCAAAACACATCGATGAGGATAAGATCATTCAGGCAATTTCACCAAAGAAAGATGTGGATGGTTTTCATCCGCAGAGTGTAGGTGCAATGACTATCGGAGAACCGGGCTTTTTATCCTGTACACCGGCAGGAATTATCCAGTTGCTAAAACGTTCGAATATTGAAATAGAAGGAAAACATTGTGTAGTGATCGGCAGAAGCAACATCGTAGGAAAGCCGATGGCGTTACTGATGCTTCGCGAAAATGCAACCGTTACCATTGCACATTCTAAGACAAAAAATTTAAAAGAGTTATGTAAACAGGCAGATATTCTGATCGTAGCGATCGGAAAACCAAAATTCATTGATGAATCCTATGTAAAAGAAGGGGCAGTTGTCATTGATGTCGGAATTCACCGCAATGAAGAAAACAAACTCTGCGGAGATGTGGATTTTGAAAAAGTAGAACGTCATACATCAGCGATCACACCGGTGCCGGGTGGTGTCGGACCAATGACGATCGCAATGCTCATGAACAATTGTGTGGAATCAATGAGAGGACAAAAATAATCTATGAAATGTGCAAATTGTGGTGCAGAGATCAGGGTTGGATGTGTCTATTGTCCGGTCTGTGGAAAAGAGGCACAGATTGTATCCGATTATAATATTTTAGAGGATGATTATCTCGATTCCCTGCTTCAGGAAGGAGAGAAGCCTTCGGTTCATTCAAAAAGCAAGCAGAAGGAAAAAGCAGCAAAGCCCAAACAGGAAAAGCCGACAGGAAAAAAATCGAAAAAAAGCCTGTATATCGTCATTTTCATTCTTTTGTTTGTGGCAGCGTTCGCACTGATCGGCGGGATTTTGTTTGCAAAAAGCCTTTCTTATGAAGGAAGGATGGAAAAGGCGGAGGATGCCTATGAGAAAAAGGCATACGAAAAAGCAATTTCCTATGCGAAGCAGGCATTAGAGAAGAAAAAAGAGGATGCTTTGGCATATGCAGTCATTGGAAAATCCTATTATCAGAAAAAAGAAGACGAGGCAGCAAAGGCATATTTAGAAAAAGCAGTTGAGAAGCAGCAAAAAGACAAAGAGGTCTATCGTTTCTTGATCGATCTGTATGACAAAGATTCTGACTATGAAGCCATCAGTGATCTGTACGATGAAATTAAGGATTCATCCATTCAAAAATTGTTTCAGGATTATATTGTAGAGGCACCGGTGGTAGAACCGGAAGCAGGCAGTTATGGAGAGTATCCGACGATTACGATAAACAGTGAGGATGGAGCGGATATTCTTTATACGTTAGATGGAAGCAGCCCGAAGGAAGACGGAATGTTTTATCAGGAGCCGTTCCCGATTGAAAAAGAGGGAAAATACACACTGCGGGCAGTCTGTGTTGATGCGAGAGGAATCTACAGCAAAGAAGTCAAAGTGAAGTATGAGATTGATTTAGACGTACCGGATCTGCCGACGGCGTCTCCTGCAAGTGGAGCGTATACACAGCCGATAAAGATCACAATAGATGTTCCGGTCGGCTGCAGGGCATATTATGCATGGAATGCCAATCTGGGAGAACAATCCACACAATATACAGAACCGTTTGATATGATCGAGGGCAACAATGTCCTTTCGATTATCCTGATAAATGAAAGCGGACAGACGAGTGGAGTACAAAAATACAACTATGTCTATATGCCTTAAGATTAAAAAAAGCCATGACCAACGATTAGAGATAATCTGAAAGTCATGGCTTTCTTATGTATGTAATTAGTCTTTTACAAATTCGATCACACCTTCACCGAGCTTTGCAATTCTTGCTAAGGAATAGACATCAATGCCCTGTTCCGTTAACTTTTCATATCCCGGCTGGAAAGATTTTTCAATTAAAATACCAACGCCTGCAATGGTTGCATGTGCCTTACGGATCAGACGGATCGCACCGGTAGCCGCTTCGCCGTTTGCTAAAAAGTCATCGATGATCAATACATGGTCATTTTCTGAAATAAAATTCTTAGAAAGAGTCAGTTCGTAACTGGTTCCTTTTGTATAGGAAGTTACGACAGTCTGGTAAAGATCCTGATTTAAAATTTTAGAAGGCTGTTTTTTTAAGATCAGCATTGGTACATTCAGGGCAAGAGCAGTCATCAATGCCGGAGCAATGCCGGAACTTTCGATGGTTGCGACCTTTGTGATACCCTGTCCCTTAAAATGCTCGGCAAATTCATCACCGATATTTTTCATAAGTTCCGGGTCAACCTGATGGTTTACAAAGCTGTCTACTTTCAAAATATCCTCATTCACGGCAATGCCGCGCTCTAAGATCATATCTTCTAATATTTTCATACGTCACACCTCGTCTATTTTTCTATAGTATATCACTTTTTATGACAGGAAAAAACCTTTTCCTGAAAAAAAGAGAGGTTAACACAAAAAGAATCCTATGGTATACTCAAAACATGAAGATTACAATTGTATGCGTTGGAAAAATAAAAGAAAAATTTTACCGTGATGCGGTAGAGGAATACAAAAAAAGACTGGGTCGTTACTGTAAAATGCAGATTGTGGAAGTGGCAGATGAAAAGACACCGGACAAGGCATCAGAAGCCTTAGAAAACCAGATCAAAGAAAAAGAAGGAAACCGGATTCTTTCCCATATTTCGGATAGTGACTATGTGATAGCCTTAGCGATCAACGGTAAGGAGCGGGATTCCGTAGAACTTGCAGAGCATATCCGCTCATTGGGGCTGCATGGAAAGAGCAGTCTTACCTTTGTCATCGGAGGTTCGCTTGGTCTGTCAGAAGAAGTCTTAAAGCGAGCAGATGAAAAACTGAGTTTTTCTAAAATGACCTTTCCGCATCAGCTGATGCGGGTGATCTTAGCGGAGCAGATATACCGGAGTTATCGGATCATTCATGGGGAACCGTATCATAAATAGAGATATATGTTAAGAAACATGAGGAGAAGATCACAATGACCACAGAAGATATCCGGGCAGAACTACAACAGAATATCGATGAAAAATACAGAACCTTTCATGCATCGTTAGTTCCCGGAATCGGCACTTTTTTAGGTGTGCGAGTTCCGAAAATGCGAGAAATTGCAAAAAAAGCCGCAAAAGAAGATTATCAGACATTTTTTGCAGAAGCAGATGTGAGTATTTATGAAGAGCTGATGGTACGCGGGATGATCATCGGTTATGCAAAACTCACAATCGAAGAGCAAAAGCAGGAATTAGAGCGGTTTGTGCCATATATTGATAACTGGGCAATCTGCGACTGCTGTTGTGCAACGTATAAATTCATGAAGAAGAATCAGGACGAATGGCTTGCGTTTTTAAAAAAGTATTTATCGAGTGAGAAAGAATATGAACTGCGGTTTGCAATCGTCTGTCTGCTGGATTTTTTTATCAATGATACCTATATTGATGAGGTGTTAGAACTGCTGGCGGCTATTCAACATGATGCTTATTATGTAAAAATGGCGGATGCCTGGGCGTTGTCCATTTGTTATATTAAGTTTCCGCAAAAAACAGAACCGATATTAGAGCGTGGGACCCTAGATGGTGAAATCCGCAAAAAGGCGGTGCAGAAGATTCGTGAATCCCTGCGGGTATCAAAAGAAGAAAAAGAGCGGTTGAAGAAAAAATTTTACTGATGTATGATAATATCAAATATACATGGAGAGGAGAGCAACGATGTATCAGTTTACAGAGGATTGCCGGATTGGAATACCGGAGATTGACGAGGAACACAAAAAACTTTTTCAGATGGTGAATGAAGCGTTTGCCCTGTTAGCAGAGCCATCTGCAACAGTTGTTGGAGTGAAAAATTTGGTATTGGCACTTAAAAAGTATGCGGCTACACATTTTATCCATGAAGAGGCATATATGGATGAGATCAAAGACCCGGAACTGCCAAGACAGAAAAAAGAGCATGAGCAGTTTAAAGAAAAGGTCAACGAAGTGGATTTAGAGGCATTAAATGACGAGAATGGCAAAGAAGTTTTAACGGAGTTGTTGGAGTTTCTTTCACGCTGGCTGTATCATCACATTTTAGGCAGTGATACCATGATCGGAAAGATGCCGGCATTAGACGAGGAAGAAGATCCGTTTGCCTTTACGGAAAAATATAAACTCGGTGTAGAATTGATCGACAGTGAACACCAGAGACTGTTTGAGATCATCCGCGAGACAAATGAGCTGACCAATGATGTGCTTTTTAACGATAAATATGATGACATAAAGAAGATCATTTCTGAATTAAAGGATTATACCATCAAACATTTTGGAGATGAAGAAGAATATATGGAAAAAATCGGATATTCCGGTTTAGAAGCACAGAAGGTTGCACATCAGGCATTTGTAGACAGACTGAATGAAGTGAATTTAGAAGCAGTAGACGGTGACCAGGAAGGTTATCTGCATGAATTAATCGAATTCCTGTTAGGCTGGCTGGCAAATCATATTTTAAAAATGGATAAAAAGATTCCGATGGAAGGATAAAAACTGGAAAGCCTGCCAGTTATCGCCTATATCTTTTGCGTAGTACATATGATAAGATTCTGCTTGTAACAAAAATGTAACAACTGTTACATGAATTTGTAATAAATAAGCAGGAGGTTTTTCAAATGAAAAAAGTAACCGTATGTGCAATGATAGCAGCGATGACAGTAACCGGTGCAGCAGCACTTCCGGTACAGGCAGCAACAAATGCCGGAAACAGTGCAAATTGCAACGGAAAAGGATACTATGTTTTTACCGGAGGAAAAGTCAGTGATCTTGAGAATATCAAGAGCAGATTAGATGAGCTTTGCGGACAGTTAAACGGTAATACCACAACGATCACGTTCCCGGGATGTAACTTGCCGGAGAATAAGCCGGAGACAACTCCACCGAGTGAAGATACAAATACACCGGAAAGTAAACCGGAGACAACTCCACCGAGCGAAGATGCGAACACACCGGAGAATAAGCCGGAAGCAGACAAAGAACTGACATTTGCTGAGCAGGTCGTAGAACTGGTAAATCAGGAGCGGACAAAGGCAGGTTTAAATGCTGTTACGTTAGATCAGAACATTGCATCCGCAGCACTTGTCCGGGCGAAAGAGATTGAAACATCTTTTTCCCATACCCGACCGAATGGAAGTAAATTCAGCACCGCTCTTACAGAGCAGGGTGTTACCTTCAAAGGTGCAGGAGAGAATATCGCATGGGGACAGAAATCTCCGGAAGCGGTTATGCAGGCATGGATGAACAGCAAAGGTCATAGAGCCAATATCCTGAATAAGAATTTTACAAAAATCGGTGTGGGATATTATCAGAATGCTGCCGGACGTAACTTCTGGACACAGTTATTTACCTACTAATTTCCTTAGAAAAATTTAGAGTTAGAGATTTAGAATGTAAAAAGGCTGTTATCTTACAAAAAATGTAAGGTAATAGCCTTTTTGCTAGAATATAGTATATGAGAATCAGTCTAATAACCAGTCCATCACATTGACAATCTGGATACCATCGTAGTTTCCAGAAGAAAAATGGTCTAAAGTCAGGACGATTTTCGGATAATTGTCCCGGATATTTGTAAAAGGACGCATTTCACGCTGGAAAGTCTCTTCGGAAGTCATATCTGCAGTGACCTGAAAATAGGTGATTTCTCCCTGCTTTTGGGCGACAAAGTCGATCTCTGTATTTTCATATTTTCCAATATTGACGCGGTATCTGCGTCGGAGCAACTCTAAATATACAATATTTTCAAGAGTAAAACCTAAGTCATAGTGTCTGCGTGGTAAAATATAATTTCGTAATCCGGTGTCAACGATGTACCATTTTTTATTCGATTTCAGAATTTGCTTACCGACTAAGTCAAAACGTTCTACCGGATAGAAAATAAAGGCTTCTGCTAATGCATCCATATAGTCATCAACAGTGTTAGCGGAGATTTTTCTTCCGTTGGAACTTAAATAATCTGTGACACTTTTGACAGACACAGGGCTGCCGACGACGCTGGATAAATATTTAGCAATCGTTTTTAAAAGCGAGATATCATTAATTTTCCGCTTGGAGGAATTGCCCTTTGGCCGGCTTTGACGTTCTTCAATATCTCTGACAATGACGGTATTATAGATTCCTTCTAAATACATATCTGCTTTTTCATCTGTTTTATCCATTGCAGCTACATAGGGAAGTCCTCCATAGCGCATATAGTCAGAAAAAGCATGTTCAGAAGTATCGTTTGTAAGCTGGGCATATTCTTTAAAGGACAGCGGGAGCATGGAAAGTTCCACATAACGTCCGGTCAGTAGGGTCGCAAGGTCACTGGAAAGCATATAGGCATTAGAACCGGTAAGATAAATATCCGTGTGTTCTTTAATATGCAGACTGTCCACGACTTTTTCAAAGCTGTCTACTTTCTGGATCTCATCTAAAAAGATATAAGTCATTTTGTCTTTACAAAGTCTTTGTTGAATATAATCATATAAGGTTTTATAATCTAACAATTCTTCATATTGTAAATCTTCAAAATTAACAGAAATAATCTGGGAGTCGTCAATCCCCTGTTCTTTTAAATGCTCCTGATACTGTAAGAGCAATGTGGATTTACCACAACGCCGGATGCCGGTAATCACCTTAATTACTTTTTCATCTTTCCAATCCAGTAATTTTTGAAGATATTTCATACGCGTTACCATCTCGATCACCTCTCTCTTATAATTCCCATTTTGATAGATTTTATGAAAATTGTCAAGAAAAATTCCTATTTCGGAATTTTTACAACCAAACAACATAAAAAATTCCCATTTTGGAATTTATATAATAAAAAACGAGAAAAATTCCCATTTCGGAATTTTTTAGAACACAAATATGCCTGTATACACAAACTACATAGATTTTGACACATACGAAAGAAGCGGATATAATAGAGCATAAGTTTGTATCAGCGGAGGATAACAGAGCATGGAACAGCAGACACACAAGCGGCGCGTCCGCTATAAAGGTACACATCCAAGAACATATCAGGAGAAATACAAAGAGTTAAATCCTGAAAAATATAAAGACACTATCGAGCATGTCATACAAAAAGGGAATACTCCTGCGGGAATGCATATCTCCATTTGTGTAAAGGAAATTTTGGATTTTTTACAGATCCGGCCGGGACAGACCGGATTGGATGCAACGCTCGGCTATGGAGGACATTCCACAGAGATGTTAAAATGTTTAGAGGGCAGGGGACATTTGTATGCTTTAGATGTTGATCCGATTGAAATCGAAAAGACGAAAAGGCGGTTAGCAGAGCGTGGATTTGCAGAAGATATATTAAGCATTAAGCAGATGAATTTTGCAAATGTAAAAGAACTGCTCCCGGAGTCAGGAAAGTTTGATTTTGTGTTAGCAGATTTAGGAGTCTCTTCAATGCAGATCGATAACCCGGAGAGGGGATTTTCCTATAAATTTGACGGACCACTGGATCTGCGCCTTGATCCGCAAAAAGGAGTTCCGGCAAGTGAGCGTCTGCGTGAGATGAGCAGAGATGAGATCGCAGGTATGCTGATAGAAAATGCGGACGAGCCTTATGCAGAGGAGATTGCAAAAGCAATTTCCATACAGCAGAAAAAGAAGCCGATCAGGACAACGACGGATTTGCGGGAAGTGATAGAAAAAGCACTGACTTTTTTGCCAAAAGCCGAGCAGAAAGAAGCAGTGAAAAAGTCATCCCAGCGGTCTTTTCAGGCACTTCGGATTGATGTGAACAGTGAATATGAAGTGTTAGAGAGCTTTTTAGAAAGCCTGCCGGATATTTTAGCACCGGGTGGCAGAGTGGCAATTCTGACATTTCATTCGGGAGAAGATCGTCTGGTAAAAAAATCATTCCAGCGTTTTTATAAAGAAGGAATCTATGAAGATATCGCAAAGAATGTGATCCGCCCAAGTGCCGAAGAATGTAACCGAAACAGCAGGGCACATTCCACAAAAATGCGCTGGGCAATCAGAAAATAGAGAAAACATAAGGAGGAAATGCCAATGAGAATGTACGATCTGATTCTCAAAAAAAAGCAGGGAAAAGAATTAAATACAGAAGAAATTAACTGGATGATAAAAGAGTTTACCGAGGGCAGGATCCCGGATTATCAGATGTCGGCAATGACCATGGCAATCTGTTTTCAGGGTATGGACAAAAGGGAAACTTTTGATCTGACCATGGCAATGCGTGACAGCGGAGATGTACTGGACTTAAGCCGTATTGATGGGATCAAGGTCGACAAGCACAGCACCGGTGGCGTTGGAGATAAAGTATCGTTAGTGCTGACACCGATCGTTGCATCCCTTGGCGTTCCGGTAGCAAAGATGAGCGGAAGAGGGTTAGGACATACCGGAGGAACGATCGACAAACTGGAATCGTTTTCGGGATTTTCCACGGAAATATCGGAGGAAAAATTCATTGACAGCGTCAATACCATAGGAATCGCAATTGCCGGACAGACAGCAAACCTTGCACCGGCAGATAAGAAGCTTTATGCACTTCGGGATGTTACGGCAACCGTAGATCAGATGTCTTTGATCGCAAGCAGCATTATGAGTAAAAAATTAGCATCCGGGGCAGATGCCATTGTGTTAGATGTCAAAACCGGAAATGGTGCATTTATGCAAAAAGAAGAGGATGCGATCGCACTTGCAAAAGCCATGGTAGATATTGGCAACCGGGCAGGAAAGCAGACCGTAGCCGTTATTACGGATATGGATGAGCCGCTTGGAAATGCGGTGGGAAATGCCTTAGAGATCAAAGAAGTGATCGATGCATTGCACGGTGACGGGCCGGAAGATCTGATGGAAGTCGTTTATGCATTGGGCACACAGATGTTATTGCTTGCAAAACGGGCAGAGGATGAAGAGATTGCAAGAAATCTGATCACAGAGTCCATACAGGAGAGAAAAGCCCTGAAAAAATTTGCAGAATTTATTGAAAACCAGGGCGGAAACCGTGAAGAAATCCTGCATCCGGATATGCTGCCAAAGGCACGTTATGTCATTCCGGTCTTAGCAGAAGAGGAAGGCTGTATTGAGCGGATCTTAGCACAGGATATCGGGATTGCCTGCATGACCTTAGGTGGTGGCAGGGAAAATAAAGAAAGTACGATCGACCACGGTGTCGGGATCATTTTAACGAAAAAGATATCGGATACAGTAAAAAAAGGAGAGACCTTAGCACTGATCCATGCAAATTCCAAAGAAAAAGCGGTGCTTGCATCCGGTCTGGTAAAAAATGCATACCAGATCGCAAAAGAACCGGCGAAAAAAGCTCCGATGGTGAAGTGTATTATCCGCGAATAAACAACTTGTTTTTTCCATATAGTAGACTATGAAACATAACAAGTTAAAGTCCGTCAAACAGAATATGGTAGAAACATTAGAACTCCCAAAGGATCTGATGTATGGAGATTCCATCGTGACGATTACCGGCAGGAGAGAAGTTCTGATAGAAAATTATAAAGGTATCTTAGAATATACCGGGGAATATATCAAAATCCAGACGAAAAACGCAAAACTGACCGTCTATGGAAAAAAGCTGAGCATTGAATATTATACAAATGAAGATATGAAAGTTGTCGGATTTGTAAAATCAATAGAATATGAGGCTTAGAAATGACTGTGTTATTACGATATCTATCCGGTTATGTCTGTGTGGAACTGACCGGTTATGCAACCGAGCGTTTTTTAAATCTGTGCACAAACCATGATATCAATCTCTGGAACATGGATCATAAAGAAGATACTTATACCTTTTGTATGAGTTTAGAAGATTTTCGGAAGATCCGTCCGATGGTAAGGAAAACAAGGACAAAGATACGGATTACAAAGAGATGCGGATTGCCATTTTTTTTGTACCGCTATCGGAAAAGAAAAATGTTTTTATTAGGACTTTTGCTCTGTGTCGGCATTGTCTATGCTTTTTCATGTTATGTCTGGAATATTGAGATCTGTGGCAACTCCACCCTGTCAGATGATACGGTTTACCGCTATTTAGAATCGGAGAAAATCCGTGTCGGTACGGCAAAAGGAAAGGTAGATTGCGAAAAATTAGAGGCAAAGATCAGGCAGCATTTTTCAAATGTCATCTGGACATCGGTGCGTTTAGAAGGAACAAAGCTGACCGTGGATGTAAAAGAAAATCTGATCACACAGGAACCACAGGAAAAGCAGGAGACCGAAACGGAAGAAGCGCAGGATTTAGTAGCAGACAAAGATGCCGTGATCCTAAGTATTGTCACAAGAAACGGTACACCGAAAGTCAAAGCCGGTGATAAGGTAAAAAAAGGAAAAGCACTGGTCTTAGGAAGGATCGACATCTATAATGATGCAAAAGAGATTGCCGGCTATCAGTATTGTAAGGCAGATGCAGACATTGTTGCACAAACGTCCTATCCCTATCGTTATGAAGTTCCAACGCTGGTACAAAAAAAGGCATATACCGGAAAAGAGAAAAAACGCTATTCTTTCTGGTACCGCAATAAATACATAGGTCTTTATCAAAACGGGATTTCCTATCGGTTTTATGACAAAGAGAGTGAAAAAGAGCAACTCTGTGTGATGGAGAATTTTTATCTGCCATTTTATATCCAGACCGATATTTACCGGGAATACCAGATGAAGAACCATAAGATAGATAAAAAAGAAGCAAAGAAAATGGCGGCAGACAATTTAGAACTTTTTCTTTCAAAATTAGAAGAAAAAGGACTTCAAATTATTGAAAAAAATGTTATGATGGATAAGGAGAAAAATAGTTATATATTTCAGGGCACCGTTTTGACGAAGGAAAAGTTAGAATCCTATCGGGCAACAAAACAGTTAGAAGTGCCAAAAGAAGAAGGAACTGTAGAAAATGAATCTGAATGAGGAAATCTTTGACATCCCGACAGAACATATGGCAAATGTGTTTGGCGGATGTGATAAAAATATAAAGAAAATTGAGCGTGCCCTGCATGTAACGATCGCTGTCCGAGAGGGAGGAATGAAGATCCTTGGAGAAGCAGCAAACGTCAAGAGTGCATCACGGGTATTTATGGAGTTAGTGAACCTGAGTAAACGTGGCAATGAGATCACCGAACAGCAGGTGGATTATGCCTTAGATTTAGCGGCAAAGCAGGAAAATGTAGGTGTGATGTCAGAAATGGATGATGACCTGATCTGTCATACCACAGCAGGAAAACCGATCAAGCCAAAGACTTTAGGACAAAAAGCCTATGTGGATGCGATCCGCAAACAGATGGTTGTCTTTGGAATCGGACCGGCAGGAACCGGAAAGACCTATCTTGCAATGGCGATGGCAATTACTGCATTTAAAAATGAAGAAGTGGGACGTATCATACTGACAAGACCGGCAATCGAAGCCGGAGAAAAGTTAGGATTTTTGCCGGGAGATCTGCAAAGCAAGGTGGATCCGTACTTAAGACCGTTGTATGATGCACTCCATCAGATCATGGGAGCAGAGAATTTCCAAAAGAATATGGAGAAGGGATTGATCGAGGTCGCTCCGCTTGCCTATATGAGAGGACGGACACTCGATAACGCATTTATCATATTAGACGAGGCGCAGAATACGACTCCGGCACAGATGAAGATGTTTTTAACACGTATCGGATTCGGTTCAAAAGTAGTCGTAACCGGAGATGCAACGCAAAAGGATCTGCCAAAGGGTACTACATCAGGACTGGATGTAGCACTGAAGGTATTAAAAAAAGTAGAAGGCATTTCCATCTGTGAACTGACGAATAGTGACGTAGTGCGTCATCCGCTGGTACAAAAAATCGTACAGGCATATGATGCTTATGAAAAAAGAGAGTCAAAGGATAGTAAGAATAAAAGGAAAAGGACACGCACATGAAAGAAGAACGTCTGGTAAAAAGAAGAGTAGTGCCGGTAGTTATCCTGACGGTTCTGACACTCCTGTTTACGTTCTTAATGGCTATACGAAATACCATGCCGTTAGATGAAGTGGTGGTACTGTTCTTTTTAGATTTGATATTTTTAGCGGTATTTATCTATTTTTTAGAAGAAGAAAGACTGTTAAAACAACTTCCGACAGAGGAATGTAATGATTTTAAAAGTATAGCTGTTGTCTATGGATTGGGACTTGTGGCATTCTATATAAGCTCTTATCTGCCGGATTACAGCAGTTTTTCCTTTTGCTTTGCGGCTGCAATGGCTGTAGTGGCAAACCGGGAAATGGCACTCAGTACAGGAATTTTTCTAAATCTCCTTGCAGCGTATACGCAAAACTGGGACATCCATGTGCTGATGGCATCCGTTTTGCTGCTCTTATTGGGAACGATGTTAGCGTTGGCAGGAAAAGAGAAACATTTGCATTTATGGGTGCAATTTATATCATTTTTTGGTACAATAGTCATAGTAGCATCCTGTTACTATGCACAGGACTTTATTATCAAAGGCAGAGTGTTTGTGCTTGCCGCAGTCACCGGTGCTGTGAATCTGTTATTTTTAGAGATTTTAACAAGATCTTTAGAGCCCGAGGTGCAAAGAACCGGGGAAGAACACTATTTAGAATTACTCAAAGATAACTATCCGTTAGTAAGGTCTATCCGGCGTTTTTCGGAGATGGATTATTCCCATGCTTTGCGGGTTTCGGAGATTTCCGGTGAATGTGCAAGGAAGTTGGGATTAAAAGAGAATCTCTGTCGGGCAGCGGGATTTTATTATCGTATCGGACGTATGGAGGGAGAGCCTTATACGGAGAATGGGGTGCTGCTTGCACAGAATGCCTGTTTTCCGGAAGAACTGATACAGATCTTAAGGGAATACAATGGAGAACTGATGGCGATTTCCACGAGGGAATCGGCAATCGTACATATGGTAGATAAAGTGGTAACAAAGTTAGATCTGCTAGATAAGGAGACTTTTTCTACTACCTGGAATCAGGATATGGTCATCTATCAGACCTTAAACGAGAACTCGGCGACAGGAATTTATGATGAGTCAGGGCTTAGCATGAATCAGTTTCTTACGATCCGGGATTTTTTGGTGAAAGGAGATCATCTTTTTGACAGTGACAATCGAGAGTGAGACAGAAGTCCCATTTGATTTTGAATATGAACAGACAGCAAGAGAAGTCATTGCACAGGCAATGGATTCGGAGGAGTTTCCCTATGAGGCAGAGGTCAATCTGCTTTTAGTGGATAACGATATTATACATGAGCTGAATTTAGAACACCGGGGAATTGACCGGGCAACTGATGTGTTGTCTTTTCCGATGTTAGATTATCAGGAAGCCGGGGATTTTTCAGCTATCGGAGAGGAACAGGAATGGAACTGCAATCCTGACACCGGGGAGATTCTTTTAGGAGATATCATTATCTCTGTTCCAAAGGTGTTAGAACAGGCCAAAGAATACGGACACAGTCCGAAAAGGGAATTTGCTTTTTTAATTACGCATAGTATGCTGCATCTATTCGGTTACGATCATATGGAACCGGAAGAAGCGGCAATTATGGAAAATAAACAGGAAAAAATTCTGGAGGTTCTTGGAATTTCCAGATAAATAAGGGAGGAACTACAATGAAAAAACGCATGATGACGTTTTTGTTAGCAGTGAGTGCTTGTGCACTGTTAGCAGGATGTGGAAAGGACACTGCTCCGAAAAAAGACACATCCGCAAAAAAAGAGACTACAACAAAAAAAGATGACAATCATGACAACGATGCAAAGAGCCCGTTGACAGGTGAGTGGATCGATGCAGAGTTAGCAGGAAAACGTCCGGTTGCCGTGATGATCAGTAACATTAAGGATGCACTTCCACAGTATGGTACAAAAGCAGCAGACGTGATCTATGAATGTCCGGTAGAAGGCGGGATCACCAGAATGATGGCGATTTATCAGGATTATTCAGGATTAGAGAGAATCGGTTCCGTAAGAAGCTGCCGTCTCTATTTCCCGAAGATCGCAAATGAGTTTGAAGCAATTTATGTTCATTTTGGACAGTCTGATTTTGCACTTCCATACTTAGATGGCGGAAAGATCGATAACTTAAACGGTATCAAATCCGAAGGAAGTACAGTATTCTATCGTACAGATGATAAGAAGCCGCCACACAATGCATTTACCAGTGAAAAAGGAATCAATGCAGGAATCAAAAAGAAAAATTACGAAACAAAGTTATCTGCTGATTACACAGGACACTATACCTTTGCAGAGGATGGCAAAGAAGTGGAGCTGACAAACGGAGAAGATGCTGTTGTAGTACAGCCTGGTTACAGCGTAGATAAACCTTGGTTTGTATATGATAAAAAAGAAGGCGTTTACAAACGTTATGAGTATGGTGCAGAGCAGAAGGATGCTGCAGTAGGCAAACAGCTTACCTTTAAAAATGTGATCCTTCAGTGCTGCAGCTGGCAGTATGAGAGTGATAAGTATACCTTAAACATCGACGTGAACGGCGGTGGTTCCGGTTACTATATCACAAATGGAAAAGCAATCCCGGTAACATGGAAAAAAGATTCAACAAATGCTCCGGCACGTTATTACGATGCTGACGGCAATGAGATTACCATGAATCAGGGTAAGACATGGGTCTGCGTACTACAGGATTCTTATGCAGACAAGATTAAGTTCTACAGCAGTGAAGACGACTTTAAAGCTGCAAAATAATTTTGAGGTTTTTTTATGGGCAATAAGAAAAAATCAGAGTCCGGCTTTTTAGTACAGGGTTCGATTTTAGCAATTGCTTCCATTATCAGCCGTATCATAGGGCTCCTTTACAGGGTCCCTTTGACGGCGATCATTGGAAACAACGGAAACAGTTATTACAGTTGTGCATATGAGATTTATAGCATGCTGCTTTTGATATCCTCTTACAGTCTGCCGATGGCAGTCTCAAAGCTGGTATCGGCAAGAGTGGCAAAGGGCGATTTTAAGAATGCCTTTAAAGTATTTAAAGGGGCATTCTTATTTGCTGTCTGCTCGGGAATTGTGGCAATGCTGATCGTGTTCTTTGGCGCAGAGATGATCACGCGTCTGATGAAGACACCGCTTAGTATCTTTGCACTGAAAGTCTTAGCACCAACGCTGGTGGTTATGGCGGTATTAGGCGTTATGCGTGGATTCTTTCAGGGACTTGGAACGATGATGCCAAGTGCAGTTTCACAGATCATAGAGCAGATCATCAACGCAATTGTCAGCGTGTGGGCTGCATATCTGTTAGCAGATTACGGAAACAAGGTCGGTGCCGTACTTGGAAACGGCGAAGATTATGCAGCAGCCTATGGTGCGGCGGGCGGTACATTAGGTACAGCCTTAGGCGCCGTATTTGCATTACTGTTTTCTATTTTTGTATTTGCAACTTATGTTCCTGTTTTTAAAAACAGGATGAACAACAGCAGAACGAAAAAGAACGAAAGCTATGGTTCCATTATGCGTATCCTGATCATGACGATCGTGCCGGTGCTGTTAAGTACAACGATTTACAATATCAGTTCTGTGATCGATCAGGGAATCTATAAGAATGTTGCACTGTTACAGGGAAGTACGAACCGTCAGATGGATGAGCTTTGGGGAATCTTTTCGGGAAAATATAAAGTCCTGATCAATGTACCAATCTCCATCGCTTCTGCAATGGCTGCTTCCTGCGTTCCGAGTCTGGCAGCCGCCTATGCAAAAAAGGATGCCAAACTGGTAAGAAGCCGTATCAATTCGTCCATTCGTTTTATTATGGTCATCGCATTTCCGTGCGCGGTAGGAATCGGCGTATTGGCATCTCCGATCATGCAGCTGTTATTCGGGGACGGAGGCAAAGAAATCGAACTGATGCTTCGGATCGGAGCCGTATCTATCGTGTTCTATTCTCTGTCGACGTTAACGAATGCATTATTGCAGGGAGTAAACCGGATGCAGGCACCGGTAAAAAATGCGTTGATTGCGTTAGTACTGCATATTATCGTTCTGCTTGTCTGCATGTATGGACTGAACCTTGGTATCTATTCCGTGGTCATCGCCAATGCGTTTTTTGCACTCTTTATGTGTACTTTGAACAGACGCTCGCTCAAAAGGTACACAAGATACCGTCAGGAGGTTGGAAAGACATTTATCGTACCGGCAATTTCCTCGGCGATCATGGGTGTCGCAGTATTTTTTGCCTATGATGCACTGCATAAGCTGATCCATTCGAATGCGATTTCCACAGTGGTATGTATCGCATTAGGAGGAGTTGTCTATATCGTATGTCTGTTCCTGTTCAAAGGACTTTCCGAAGAGGAACTTATAAACTTCCCGAAGGGAGCAACGTTAGTGCGTATTTTTAAAAAATTGCATTTACTGCGATAAACAGAATTATCCTGGTATAAAAACAAAAAATAGCGTGAATACTGTTTGGGGTGATATTATGACGAAAACAAACCGTATTCGCGCTTCTTTTATTTTAGGAGCAGCAATCCTTACCGGAGCAGGCTATCTGTGGAATACTTCTTTAGAGACAGCACCGGAAAAGAAACAGGAAAAAAGCAAACCAAAACAGGAAGAGATGAAGGAGACCGCTAGTAGTGAGACTCCCTATGAATATGTCGTAGTCAATGACAATGGATATCTGACAGTGTATCAGAAAGACTTAAAGACCGTGTATTTCCAGACCGATATTCCATATGCCGAATTGCACACGGAATTGCAGGAAAAGATCGATCAGGGCTACCTGATACAGGATGCAGAAGAACTGTATGACTTTTTAGAAAATTATTCTAGTTAAACAGGACAGAATATGATATAATTCTCCCTAAAGGGAGCGTGATAAATTTGAAGACAAAAGAGAAAAAAGAATCATCTTTTTTAAATAGGCTGTTTACAGGTGTTTCACTTATATATCTGTTGCTTGGTGTACTGCTGATCGTGATACCGGATCTGCAGATGGAATATGTATGTTATGGGATCAGTGTTGTGCTGGTCATAATAGGTATCATTCTGATCGTAAAATATTTTTTAGAAGAATCCTATAAGAATCTGAACCAGTATGGATTTTCCATTGGAGTCTTTTTAGTCATTATCGGAGTCTGCACACTGGTCAAAAATCAGGAGATGGCAAAGAGCTTTCAGCTTTATATCGGAGTCTGCATCCTGTTAACTGCCATTATAAAATTGCAAAATGCCATGGATTTAAAAGCATTAAAGGATCGGACATGGGGAGTCATCTGTGTCGTATCCTTAGTGATCGTAGTATGTGCGGTTCTCATTATCATGAATCCGTTTTCTGACCGGAACTATGAGATCACACTTACATATTTCAGTCTGTTATTTGACGGAATCATCAGTCTGTTCAGTTATCATTATCTGGCATTCAGAATCCGTCAGAAAGAGAAAAAGAGCCGTGTCAGAAAAGAGACAAAAGAGTTTGCCGAAAAACAGGAGCTGGAATTTTCGGATGCACCGTCTATGGATGAGAGTACAGAACCGGAAGATTTACAGCAGACAACGGACAATACGGGCAGTACAGGAGATGAATGGGAATTAGAAGAAAAAGAGCAGGAAGATGACAGCGAACAAGGAGATATCCATGTATGATGTAATTGTGATCGGCGGAGGTGCTGCGGGTATGATGGCGGCAATTGCGGCGGCGAGAGAAAAAGCATCCGTTCTGATCTTAGAACATATGGAACTCTGCGGAAAGAAAATCCTTTCTACAGGAAATGGAAGATGTAATTATACGAATAAAATGCAGGGCATCGAATACTACAGAGGCGATGACCCTGCCTTTGTATTGCCGGCACTCGAACAGTTTGGATGTGAGCAGACGATCCGTTTTTTTCAAAGTATCGGGATTGAACCAAAGGAAAAGAACGGCTATGTCTATCCAAGAAGCATGCAGGCGGCTTCCGTGCGGGAAGCACTTTTGTTAGAACTTCGCAGACAGAGGGTAAAAATCGAATTAGGATGTGGAATCCGACAGATCTTACCGAAAAAAGGAAGTTATGAAATTTGCACAAAAAATGGCAATTTTTATGCAAAAACCTGCATTTTAGCGACCGGAGGAAAAGCGGCAAAGCATACGGGAAGTGACGGAAGCGGATTCCTATATTTAGAACCACTTTCTCATCATGTCATAGATTTAGTGCCTGCACTCACGGGTTTGCAGGCAAAACCGCCATTTCCTAAGAACCTTGCAGGAATCCGTGCAGAAGCGGAAGTGAAGCTCTTTGTGGAAAATGCACAAATTGCATCGGACTTTGGAGAAGTTCAGATGACCGCAGAAGGGATATCAGGGATTCCGGTGTTTCAGGTCAGCCGGTTTGCCGCAAAGGCGCTTGTAAACGGGAAAAAAGTGTGTGCAGAGGTGGATTTTTTTCCGGAATATGATTCTTTAAAAGAATTAGAAGAGTATCTGACCGGGCGAATGAACGGGATGAGAGATCGGACGATCCGTGAGGCATTAGAGGGACTGTTAGCAGACAAGCTGATCGATACCGCACTAAAAGAGATCGGTCTTTCTTCTAAGAAGCAGGCAGGCGACTGTACAAAACAGGAGGTTAAAGTACTTGCTAAGTATTTAAAACAGTTCACTTGTGAAATTATGAGCACACGCAAATTTGAACAGTCACAGGCAACTGCCGGAGGGGTGTCAACGCAGGAGATTTGTGCTAACACAATGGAGTCCAAATTATGTCCGGGACTCTTTTTTGCGGGAGAAGTGATCGATATTGATGGAATGTGCGGCGGCTATAATCTGCAATGGGCATGGACAAGCGGCTATGTTGCAGGAACGTCCGCGGCGAAAAAAGCAAGGCAGTCAGAGTCAGGAAAGGGACAGAAATGATTCGGATACAGCAGTTAAAAATGCCCTTATCTCATAAGAGGGAAGATATCATAAAAAAAGCAGCAAAACGCTGCAAGATCAAACCGGAACAGATATTAAATTTAGAAATTGTCAGACGATCGGTGGATGCCAGAAAGAAAAGTGAGGTCTGCTATGTTTATACCATAGACCTTACGGTCGAAAATGAAATCGGAATTCTGAAGAAAGTTAACGATAGAAATATTATGTTAACTAATCGAAAGAAATATCAATTTCCAAAGGCAGAAGTTTCACAAAAAGAAACAAAATATCGCCCGGTGATCATTGGCGCCGGTCCGGCAGGACTTTTTTGTGCCTATGAACTGACGAAAGCCGGTTATGCTCCGATCTTATTAGAACGTGGAAAACGTGTGGAGGAGCGTACCGAAGATGTGAAGCGTTTCTGGGAGAGCGGCGTGTTAGACACAGGATCGAATGTGCAGTTTGGAGAAGGTGGAGCCGGTACTTTTTCCGATGGAAAGCTGAATACATTGGTCAAAGACCGTTTTGGACGAAGCCGTCATGTCTTAGAGACTTTTGTGGAATTTGGGGCAGATGCAGCGATTTTATATGATGCAAAACCACATATCGGAACGGATGTTTTAAGTCAGGTGATCGCAAATATGCGAGCCTATTTATTAGAGCACGGGGCAGAGATCCGTTTTTCGACACAGGTTACGGATTTTTTAGTGGAAGATCAGAGATTGCAGGCAATCCGGTTAAATCATGACGAATGGATGAACATCGATGCGGTAGTTTTAGCGATCGGACACAGTGCAAGAGATACGTTTGAAACACTGCAAAAACGGCAGATTCCAATGGAAGCAAAGGCATTTGCCGTTGGTTTTCGTGTAGAACATCCACAGGATATGATCGATCATATGCAATATAAGGGGGCAGATATGCGTTATCTAAGCCCGGCTTCTTATAAATTGACCGCTAATTTTGAGAACCACAGAGGGGTCTATTCCTTTTGCATGTGCCCGGGTGGTTATGTGGTAAATGCATCTTCGGAAGAAGGCAGACTGGCAGTCAATGGGATGAGTTACCATGACCGTGCCGGAAAAAATGCCAATACGGCAATGATCGTATCGGTAACACCGGAGGATTTTCCGGGAAAAGATGCATTAGCAGGTGTGGTATTTCAAAGGGAGCTTGAAAAGAAAGCATTTGCAATGGGAAACGGAAAGATACCGCAGCAGCTCTATGGCGATTTTGTAAAGAAACGCATCAGTTCTGAGTATGGAGGATTTGCAAGCTGTACCAGAGGAAAGACAGCATTTGCACCACTGCATGAATTGCTGCCACAGGAGCTGACAGAGACTTTCATCCGCGGCATGGAACAGTTCCCAAGGTATATCGAGGACTATAACCGTTATGATGCGATCTTATCGGGAATTGAGAGCCGTACTTCTTCTCCGGTCAGGATCTGGAGAAACGAGGAGTTCGAGAGCGAGATCAAAGGGTTATATCCCTGCGGAGAGGGCGCGGGATATGCAGGCGGGATCATGTCGGCAGCTATGGATGGGATCAAGATCGCTGAGATGATCGCAAAGCAGTATGCACCTGTAAAATAAGATGAAGATTAAAGAAATGAAAGGAAATAAAAAGTGGCAGAATATTCACCAATGATGCAGCATTATCTGCAAACCAAAGAAGAATACCCGGATTGCATCCTGTTTTATCGTCTTGGCGATTTTTACGAGATGTTTTTTGAGGATGCCAAAATTGTATCAAAGGAGTTAGAACTGACCTTAACAGGAAAAAGCTGTGGACAGGAGGAACGGGCACCAATGTGTGGAGTGCCGTTTCATGCCTATGAAAGCTATATGAACCGTCTAGTGGCAAAAGGATATAAGGTTGCTATCTGCGAGCAGATGGAAGACCCGAAACAGGCAAAGGGAATGGTACGGCGTGAGGTGATCCGCGTGGTGACACCGGGTACCAATATCAATGAGCAGGCATTAGACGAGGGAAAAAATAATTATATCATGTGTATTGTGTCTTTGTCAGACCAGTTCGGAGTTGCAACGGCAGACGTTACCACCGGTGATTTTTTTGTAACAGAGGTGGACAGCAAAAGAAGGCTTTTAGATGAGATCTATAAGTTTTCGCCGACCGAAGTGGTCTGCAATGAAGCACTGTTTATGAGCGGATTGGATATCGACGACCTGAAGAACCGTGTGGGCATTGTCCTGTATTCCCTAGAGCACTGGTATTTTGACGATTCCCTCTGTGAGAATACATTAAAAGAGCATTTTCGGGTCAACTCTTTAGAAGGACTTGGACTTGCGGATTTAGAATGCGGAATGATCGCATCCGGTTCTCTGCTAAAATATCTCTATGAGACACAGAAAAATTCCTTAGAACAGATTTCCGCGATCCATCCGTATACGACCGGAAAATTTATGGTATTAGACAGTTCGACCAGAAGAAATTTAGAACTGGTAGAAACATTGCGGGAAAAAGCAAAGCGGGGTTCCTTACTCTGGGTGTTAGATAAGACCAAAACAGCCATGGGAGCCAGGATGTTACGCTCTTTTGTGGAACAGCCATTGATTGAAAAAGAGGAAATCGAGGGACGGTTAGATGCCATTGAGGAGCTGATGCAAAGAGCGATCGACAGAGAAGAACTTCGGGAATATCTAAACCCTGTCTATGATTTAGAGCGACTCTTAACAAGGATTACATATCAGTCAGCAAATCCAAGAGATCTGACGGCATTTAAAAGTTCGATCGGAATGATTCCACATATCCGGGGGATTTTATTAGAATTGCAGTCAAAAGAGATACAGGGGATCTGTGAGGATATGGATACCTTAGAGGATCTGTATACATTAATCGATGCAGCTATTGAGGAAGAACCGCCGATCACGGTCCGCGAAGGCGGCATCATAAAAGACGGTTATCATGAAGAGATTGACCGTCTGCGTGAGGCGAAGAGTCAGGGAAAGAACTGGCTTGCCGAATTAGAGGCAAAGGAACGGGAAAAGACCGGGATCAAGAATTTAAAGATCAAGTTCAATAAAGTATTCGGCTACTATTTAGAGGTAACGAACTCCTTCAAAGATTTAGTGCCGGATTATTATACCAGAAAACAGACCTTAACCAATGCAGAGCGCTATATCACACCGGAACTCAAAGAGATGGAGGATATGATCTTAGGTGCGGAGGATAAACTGGTACAGTTAGAATATGAGCTGTTCCGTGAGCTGCGCGAGCAGATTGCAAAAAATGTGGTCCGTATCCAGAAAACAGCAAAGGCATTGGCAAAGATCGATGTGTTTGCCTCCTTGGCACTGATTTCCGAACAGAACCACTACTGCCGTCCATCATTAAACCAGAATGGCAGGATCGATATTAAAAACGGCAGACATCCGGTGGTAGAAAAGATGATAAACAATGATATGTTTATTGCAAATGACACCTACTTAGACAATCAAAAGAACCGTATTTCCGTTATTACAGGACCGAATATGGCAGGAAAATCCACTTATATGCGTCAGACGGCATTGATCGTTTTAATGGCACAGATCGGATGTTTCGTGCCGGCGGAAACAGCGGATATCGGCATTGTAGACAGGATTTTTACAAGGGTCGGGGCATCGGATGATTTAGCATCCGGTCAGAGTACCTTTATGGTGGAAATGACGGAGGTTGCAAATATTTTACGAAATGCAACCGGCAACAGCCTGCTGATCTTAGATGAGATCGGGCGTGGAACGTCTACCTTTGACGGACTCAGTATTGCCTGGGCGGTCGTAGAGCATATCAGCAATCCAAAACTCTTAGGTGCTAAGACACTGTTTGCAACGCATTACCACGAATTGACAGAGTTAGAAGGAAAGTTAGACAACGTCAACAATTACTGCATCGCAGTCAAGGAAAAAGGCGATGATATCGTATTTTTACGAAAAATCGTCAAAGGCGGGGCAGACAAAAGCTATGGTATCCAGGTTGCAAAATTAGCAGGAGTGCCGGATTCTGTCATTGAGCGGGCAAAGGAGATTGCCGAAGAACTTGGCAGACATGATATCGTAGATTTTACGGAAATATTGAGCAATAAAAAGAACTCAGCAACAAAGAAAAAGAAGGAACATTTAGATGAGGTGGACTTAACACAGATGTCCCTTTTTGACGCTGTCAATGACAATGATATTATAGAAGAATTAAAAGAGATTGACGTTGGAAACCTTACGCCGATCGAAGCATTGAACAAATTATATGAATTACAGAATAAGATCAAAAACCGCTGGTAAGAGTGAAAGATGCTGTTTTTTTACATCAGACGAAGAAAAGACGATCCATATAAGTTTGTGAAAAAGATAACGAAGAAGAACAGAAAGGAGTCAGCATGCCGGGAATACATTTATTAGAGCAGTCAACCATTGATAAAATTGCTGCAGGAGAGGTTGTAGAGCGGCCGTCTTCCGTAGTCAAGGAACTGGTAGAAAATGCCATTGATGCAGGGGCTACGGCAGTTACCGTTGAGATCAAAGATGGAGGAATTTCATTCATCCGTATTACCGATAACGGATGCGGTATTTCCAAAGAAGAAATACCGATGGCGTTTTTGCGCCATTCTACCAGTAAGATCAAAACCGTAGAAGATCTTTTGCATGTTACCTCATTAGGATTCCGCGGAGAGGCACTTTCGAGTATTGCGGCAGTTTCACAGGTGGAACTGATCACAAAACCGGCAGATGCCCTGACCGGAAGCCGGTATCTGATCGAAGGCTCAAAAGAAGTGAAGTTAGAAGAGATCGGTGCGCCGAACGGAACGACCTTTTTAGTACGCAATCTCTTCTATAACACACCGGCAAGACAGAAATTCTTAAAATCAGCACAGACAGAAGCCTCTTATATCAGCGATTTTATGGAGCGGTTAGCATTATCCAGACCGGATATCTCCTTTCAGTTCATATCCAATAACCAGCCAAAGCTAAATACTGCAGGAAACGGCAACTTAAAAGATGTCATTTATCGGATCTACGGCAGGGATATTGCGATGAACCTTTTAGAAGTCCATACGGAATGTGAATTTATGAAAGTGGACGGTTTTATCGGAAAACCCGTGATATCCAGGGGAAACCGTAATTTTGAGAGTTACTTTATCAATCAAAGATACATCAAAAGCAGTCTGGTAGCAAAGGGCATTGAGGATGCCTATAAACTGCATCTGATGCAGCATCAATATCCGTTTACCGTCTTACATCTGACCATGGACGGAACGCTTTTAGATGTCAATGTCCATCCGTCGAAGATGGAACTTCGGTTTTCCGATGGAAAAGGGGTCTATGAATTCCTATATGAGAGTTTGAAAGAAGCATTAGAACATAAGGAGTTCATACCGGAGGTCAGTGTGGAAGATCAGGATTCGTTAAAAAAATCACAAACTACCACGCAGCCAAGGGTAAAAGCGCCGGAACCATTTGAAACCAAACGTGTCGAAAAAGAACAGAACAGATCAGAACAAAGTAAGGAAAATAATAAGGACAGAATACTGCCAGAACAGGAAAAGAACCTCCCAGAGCAAACGAAAGCCATCCCGGATGAAACTCCGGACAAAGAAAAGGCTGTGATGGAGAATCTTCCACTGACCGGGGAACAGCTTACCCTGCGTGAAATGCCGGAATATGGCGGACAGTTCTTAACACAGGAGGCGAAAGCAAAGCACCGGATCATCGGACAGGTGTTTGATACCTACTGGCTGGTACAGTTTGAAGACAAGCTGTTTATCATCGATCAGCATGCAGCCCATGAAAAAGTCCTGTTTGAACGAACCATGGCAAGCCTTGAAAAGAAAGAATATACTTCCCAGCAGCTTTCCCCGCCAATGGTAGTGAGCCTGAATATGCGGGAAGAACAACTGTTAAAAAAATATCTTTCGGAATTTGAGCGTCTCGGTTATGAGATCGAATCCTTTGGCGGCAAAGAATATGCAGTCTGCGCTGTACCGGGCAATCTGTATCATCTAAATCAGCAGCAGCTTTTTATCGAGATGTTAGATAACTTAAATGAAGAGAGCGGTGCAAAGACCAGTGATGCGATCATTGAAAAAATTGCAACGATGTCCTGTAAAGCGGCAGTCAAAGGAAACCAGCATCTGCAAAAAGCAGAGATGGAGCATCTGATCGAGGAACTGCTGACATGTGAGAATCCTTATCAATGCCCACACGGAAGACCAACGATCATATCCATGAGCCGTTATGAGTTAGAAAAGAAATTTAAGAGGATAGTGTAATGGAGACAAAAAAGAAACCATTGATCATACTGACAGGTCCTACCGCCGTTGGAAAAACCGACTTGTCGATCGCATTGGCAAAAGCCGTAAACGGAGCAGTGATCTCAGCGGATTCCATGCAGGTTTACCGCTACATGGACATCGGTTCGGCAAAAATCAGCAAAAAAGAAATGCAGGGCGTACCTCATTATCTGGTAGATGAGTTCATGCCGGATGAGGAATTCAACGTAGTAAAATTTCAGGAATATGCCAAACGCTATCTGAAAGAAATCTATGAAAAAGGCCAGATCCCGATCTTAGTCGGCGGTACGGGATTCTATATCCAGGCAGTGTTATACGATATTGATTTTACCAGTGAAAGAGAAGATACGGCATATCGGGAGCAGTTAGAGCAGCTTGCAAAAGAACATGGAGCAGAATATCTGCATCAGATGTTAGAAAAAGTCGATGCAGCATCGGCAAAAGCCATTCATCCGAACAATGTAAAGCGTGTGATCCGGGCATTGGAGTTTTATGAAAAAACAGGACGGACAATATCTTCCCACAACGAGCAGGAAAAAGAAAAAGAAAGTCCCTACAATGCGGCATATTTTGTCTTAAATGATGACCGGAATGAAATCTATAGACGTATCGATCAGCGTGTGGATCAGATGATGCAGGCGGGACTTATCGAAGAGGTCAGACGATTAAAAGACATGGGCTACACCAAAGACATGGTATCCATGCAGGGATTGGGATATAAAGAAATCTTAGATTATTTAGACGGAAATACCACCTTAGAAGAAGCAGTATATATCTTAAAACGGGACACCCGCCATTTTGCAAAACGCCAGCTTACCTGGTTTCGCAGAGAGCATGAGGTGATCTGGGTAGAAAAAGAAAAATTTTCACATGATAACGGAAAAATACTGGACTTTATGAAAAAAGAACTAACGGAAAGAGGAATATTATGAGCATTCAAAATGAGGCAGAAACAATCATCACACAGCAATACCTAAAAATGGGGATCCAAAAAGAAGTCTATGATTTTGGACATTCGATAGAAGCAGGCTTAAAAGAACGGTTTGAACAGATCGATAAAATGGCAGAGTACAATCAGTTAAAAGTCATCCACGCCATGCAGAAAAACAAAGTCAGTGCGGAGTGTTTTAATCAGTCCAGCGGTTATGGCTATAATGATTTAGGACGTGATACCTTAGAGAAAGTCTATGCAGATGTATTTTGTGCCGAGGATGCGTTGGTACGCCCGCAGATCACCTGTGGAACACATGCATTGGCATTGGCACTGATGTCAAATCTGCGTCCGGGAGATGAGTTGCTTTCACCGGTGGGAAAACCTTACGATACATTAGAAGAAGTCATCGGGATACGTCCATCGAAAGGCTCACTGGCAGAATACGGAATCTCTTACCGACAGGTGGATTTATTAGAGGATGGTAGCTTTGACTTTGAAAATATCAAAAAAGCGATCAATGACAAGACAAAGTTAGTGACGATACAGCGTTCAAAGGGATATCAGACCAGACCGACACTTTCCGTAGACAGGATCGGGGAACTGATCGCTTTTGTCAAAAAAATAAAGCCGGATGTCATCTGTATGGTGGACAACTGTTACGGAGAATTTGTAGAAGAAAAAGAACCGATCGAGGTAGGTGCAGACATGATCGTCGGTTCCCTGATCAAAAATCCGGGAGGCGGACTTGCACCGATTGGCGGCTACATTGCCGGAAAGCGGGAGTGCGTGGAAAATGCAGCTTACCGCCTGACCTCTCCGGGACTTGGAAAAGAGGTAGGAGCTTCCTTAGGAGTCATCCAGTCCTTTTATCAGGGCTTGTTTCAGGCACCGGTGGTTACGGCAGGCGCATTAAAGGGAGCTATTTTTGCGGCAAATATCTATGAAAAACTCGGATTTAACGTAGTTCCGAATGGAAAGGAATCCAGACATGATATCATTCAGGCAGTTACATTGAACTCGCCGGAGGCACTCTGTGCATTCTGCGAAGGAATCCAGACGGCGGCACCGGTCGATTCCTATGTTACACCGGAACCGTGGGATATGCCGGGCTATGATGCACAGGTCATTATGGCAGCAGGAGCTTTTGTGCAGGGATCTTCCATTGAACTGAGTGCCGACGGACCGCTAAAACCACCTTATGCAGTCTACTTCCAGGGAGGACTGACCTGGTACCATGCAAAACTTGGAATTCTTTGGTCTTTACAAAAACTTTATGAACGAAACCTTGTAGACAAGAGCAGGATGTGCTAATATATTCTGTGTGTAATTTTTACGGAGGAAGTTTACATAAATTGCCACGTTGAGAGAGCGGAAAGGAATTTATGACAAAACATGAGACTGTAAAAGAATTGCCGGATACGGAACAACCATATGAGAAATGTTACACGCGGGGAGCGGAATATCTCTCCGATGCGGAACTGCTTGCCGTTATCCTAAGAACCGGGACAAATGGTATAAGATCCATCGAACTTGCTCAGAATATTTTAAAGATCCATGATAAGGGGCTTTTAGGACTGTATGACCTGAGTAAAGAGGAACTGTTACAGATACCGGGGATCGGAAAGGTCAAAGCGATACAGTTAAAATGTATTGCAGAACTGAGCAAGCGGATCAGCCGTCTTTCCTTACGGGAGGGGGTAACATTAGAATGTGCGGAGTCCGTAGCGAACTACTATATGGAACAGCTCCGACATGAGACGAAAGAGGTTTTGTTAGTCAGTCTTTTTACCGGAAAGGGGAGACTGATCACAGAACAGGTGGTTTCCGTTGGAAGCATCAACAGTTCCGTTGTTTCGCCAAGAGAGATTTTTTATACGGCAATCATTCATAATGCAGCATATCTGATATTGCTGCACAACCACCCAAGTGGTGATCCGACGCCAAGTGAACAGGATTTCAAGGTCACAGAGCATTTAAAGATCTGTGGCAAGTATATGGACATCCAGCTTGCGGATCACATCATTATTGGAGACAATCAATATTACAGCTTTCGAGAAAACGGACGATTATAAGTCAAAAGGGAGAAATACAATGAGCAATACATTCGGAATTGATTTAGGCACCTGCAATGTCAAGGTTTTTTGCAAGGCAACAGGAAAGGTCCTGAACGAAAAAAATACTATCGCGATTGTGAACAAAAATCAGATGTATGCATATGGAGATCAGGCATATGCCATGTATGAAAAAGCACCGGAGAACATCAATGTAACATTTCCGGTGATCAATGGTGTTATCGCAGACTATGCAAACATGCAGACGATGATTTTTGAATTTTTAGAAAAATATTCCAAGGGAAAGGTGCGTGGAGCAGAGTTTGTCGTTGCCGTACCAACTGATATTACAGAGGTCGAGAAAAAGGCATTTTTTGACATCTTTGCAAAGAGCAAGGTAAAACCAAAAGGCGTGCTTCTCTGCGAAAAACCACTTGCAGATGCCGTTGGACTGGGAATTGATGTCAACGAGCCGACCGGTGTCATGGTTGTGGATATCGGAGCAGATACAACAGAGATTTCCGTCATGTCATTAGGCGGACTGGTACTGAGCGACCTGCTTCATTTTGGCGGAAACCGGATTGATGAATCCATTATTTCCCATCTGAAACGTACCTACAGTCTGGTAATCGGACAAAAGACCGCGATGACCTTAAAAGAGAAGTTAGGCTATGGCGTACCGGGTGCAGAAGACAGCATGGTGATCGTCGGAAGAGACTTAGTCAGCGGACTTCCGGTGGAGAGAGAGATTTCAACCGAGATTGTCTACGAGGCGATCAAAGATAACCTGAACTCTATCTGCAACTCCATCAAGATGATCTTAGAAAAGACGCCGCCGGAGCTTGCAAAAGATATTATCCATTCCGGAATTTATATTACGGGTGGAAGCTCTAAAATACATAGACTTGATGAACTGTTTACGGAAATCACCGGAATCAAGGTCAACTGTGCCGAAAATCCGGAGGAGACGGTAGTTCAGGGTCTGAATAAAATTGTTTCAGATGAAAAATATAAACGTCTGACCTTTACAATGAAAACAAAGATTTATAAATAGAGGCATTTATGAAGCGTAAAAAGAACAAAAATTCTTTTCCTGCAAGATATCTGCTGTTAGTCCTTTGCGGAATCTGCCTGATCGTCATGTTTTTAGCATATTCCGTGGGCGGTACTTCCGGCGGACCGTTAAATTCCGTGGCAAGTTATATTTTTGTTCCAATGCAGAAGGGAATCAATTCGGTAGGTACATTTTTTTCGAATAAATCCGACCGTTTTCAGACCTTAGAATCTGTGATGGACGAGAATACAAAGCTGAAAGAGCAGGTAGAAAAGCTGTCCACAGAGTTAAATACCGTCAAGTTAGAGCAGTACGAGTTAGAAGATTTGCGGGAATTGTATAAACTGGATCAAAAATATCCAAATTATAAAAAAGTTGCGGCAAATGTCATCGGAAAAGACAGTGGCAACTGGTTTAACGTCTTTTTGATCGACAAGGGAAAAAAAGACGGAATTGAAAAAGATATGAACGTTATGGCAGGAAACGGTTTAGTCGGAATTGTCATAGATGTAGGACCGCATTATGCAAAGGTGCGTTCGATTATTGACGATACCAGCAAAGTCAGCGGAATGGTGTTATCGACTTCCGGCAACTGTATTGTAAACGGTGATCTGCAGGCGATGAATGACAACTGTGAGATTACCTTTAAGAATCTGAAGGATGCAGATGACAAGGTAAAAAAGGGTGACCAGGTGGTTACTTCTTATGTCAGTGATAAGTTCTTACAGGGAATCCTGATCGGTTATGTAAGTGAGACCGAAATGGATTCTAACAATATCACCAAATCGGGAACGATTACCCCGGCAGCCGATTTTGAACATTTGCGTGAGGTGCTCGTCATCTTAGATAAGAAGACGGACGCAACTTCAGATACGGAGAAATAAGGATGAGAAGAAAAATTTCAGTCATACTGATCGTAGTTATATGTTTTCTGCTGCAAAGTACACTGTTTTCAGCATTGTCCTTTGCATCAATATCACCCAATCTTCTGATCGTAGTGGTTTCTTCCTTTGGTTTTATGCGTGGAAGAAAAGAGGGAATGTGGATCGGACTTTTTTGCGGAGTATTAATGGATATCTTCTTTGGGGAGATTCCGGGATTTTATACTCTGCTATATCTGTTGATCGGGTATGTGAACGGAATGTTTCGGAAAGTTTTTTATCCGGATGATATCAAACTTCCGATGATCCTGATCTTAGGAAGTGACTTCGTATTGAATTTAGCAATTTATCTGCTTCGTTTCCTTCCAAGAAAAAAGATCCATTTCGGGTACTATCTGTTCCATATCATGATACCGGAGATGGTCTATACTTTAGTAATTACAATCGCACTTTATTTTATAATACTGAAGATCAACAGACACCTCGAAACAATTGAAAAAAGGAGTGCAGCAAAATTTGTTTGATAAGATAAAAGAAGTCTTTGCAAATATATTAAAATCCAGAATTTTAGTATTGACGATCATCATGTGCATTTTGTCATTCCTGTTGCTTTGGCGGGTGTTTAACCTGCAGATTATCAATGGTCAGGAGTATTTAGACAATTATACCTTAAAAATTGAAAAAACGAGGGATTTAGCAAGCACACGAGGCAATATCTATGACAAAAACGGAAAACTCTTAGCATACAATGAACTTGCTTATGCCATTACTTTAGAGGATAACGGAGTCTACAACTCCAGAGCGGAACGAAATAAGGCACTGAACAAGGAACTCTATCGTCTGTTAAAAGTTTTAGATAAGAATAAAGACCAGATCAGGAATGATTTTTACATCAGTTATTCCGAGCGGGATGGCTATCAGTATACGGTTTCCGGTACGACATTAAAACGATTTCTTGCTGACATTTACGACCACAAATCGACAGATGATCTCAAGTATAATAAGACCTTAGGATACAATGAAGCCGAGGCAACGCCGGAACAGGTCATGGAGTATCTCTCCTCTGATAAGCGTTATGGTATTTCAGACAAGTACAGTGCTTATAACCGTTACCGGATCCTAGTCCTGCGCTATGCCATTGCACAGAACAGCTATCAGAAATTTGTCCTTACGGTCTTAGCAACCGGTGTCAGTGACGAGACGGTAGCATGGGTCAGTGAGAATTCCGATACCCTGCAGGGAATGTCTGTCAATGAAGAGACTGTCCGTAAATATAATGACAGTAAATATTTTGCACATATCATTGGCTATACCGGACAGATTTCCGTAGATGAATATAAGGAACTGTCGAAAAAAGATAAATCCTATTCCCTTACCGATGTGGTGGGAAAATCAGGAATTGAGCAGGTCATGGACAAAGAACTGCAAGGCAAAAAGGGCTATGAAAAGATCAGCGTAGACAACCTTGGAAAAGTGGTAGATGTAATCAAACGCAAAGAACCGACGGCGGGAAATGATGTCTATTTGTCCATTGATGCGGATTTAACGAAAGCGGTTTATGATCTGTTAGAGCAGGAGATTGCAGGAATCGTATACTCGAAGATTGAAAATATCAAAGAGTACCATTCCACCGGTTCGGCATCCGATATCAAGATTCCGATCGATGATGTATATTTTGCATTTATCAATAACGGAATGATCGACACTTCGCATTTTACGGAGGATGATGCAAGCGATACAGAGCGTACCGTATACAGTGCATATACCTCAAAGGAAAGCTCGGTACTTTCAAGAATGGACAGTCTGCTTTCCGGCAGTGCCAATACACCGTTTGGCGAACTCGGCGAGGAAGATCAGGATTATATCACAGAGCTGATCAAACGCCTGAAATCCAATGGCGTACTCGACAACAGTGCGATTGATACATCAGATGGAACTTATGTAAACTGGAAAGAGGGAAAGATTTCCTTGAATGAATATCTGAATTATGCAATTTCTAAAAGCTGGATCGATATCAGTAAATTTACCGTAGAAGAAAAATATTCAGATTCCGAAGAAATTTTCCAGTCGCTTACTGCTTATATCTTAGACGACTTAAAAGAGGATTATAATTTCAGTAAAATTGTCTATAAGTACATGATCCGCCAGAATATGATCAGTGGCACACAGCTTTGCCTGATCCTCTATGATCAGGGCGTACTTGAAAAGGACGAGGCACAGATTGCGGCGTTAAGCAACGGTTCTGCGAGTGCATACAATTTTGTCAGAGAGAAGATCAAGAGTCTTGAGATCACTCCGGCGCAGCTTGCATTAGACCCATGCTCCGGTTCCTGTGTTGTTACAAATGTTAAGACAGGAGAATTGTTAGCACTGGTTTCCTATCCGGGCTATGACAATAACCGTTTGGCAAATTCCGTAGACAGTGAGTATTACAGCTCGTTAAGCAATAATCTGTCCCTGCCGCTTTATAATCATGCAACACAGCAAAAGACGGCACCTGGTTCTACCTTTAAAATGGTCAGTGCGGTTGCAGGTCTGACGGAAGGAGTTATTTCCATTGGGGAGCATATTACGGATAAAGGACAGTTTGACCGTTTTGCAAACGGACCAAAATGTTGGATCTATCCAAGTTCCCATGGAAGCATCAATGTATCAGAAGCGATCCGGGATTCATGTAACTATTATTTTTCCGAGGTTGGTTACCGCTTAAGTTTACAGGGCGGCACCTATAACGAAGAAAAAGGTTTAGAAAAGATTAAAGAATATGCATCGCTGTTTGGATTAGATTCCAATACCGGAATCGAGATACCGGAGAGCAAACCGGAGATCGCAACCGAATATCCGGTTACGGCAGCATTTGGACAGAGTAATCATAACTTTACAACGTCAGAACTGGCCCGTTATGTAACAACGGTTGCAAATTCGGGAACACTTTATAAAGAAACACTGTTGAAAAAGGTCTGTGACCCGGATGGAAAGACGATCAAAGAGTATGGACCTACCGTAGAAAACCAGTTGAGTGAAGTTTCCGGTTCTACATGGGATGCTGTTCATTCCGGTATGAGAATGGTGATTTCCACACTGGATGCATTTAACGGAATGGGCGTAGAGGTAGCCGGAAAGACCGGTACTGCCCAGCAGGTACAGACACGTCCAAACCATGCGTTGTTTGTAGGATATGCACCATATGCAGATCCGGAGGTATCCATTGCAACGCGTATTGCGTATGGTTATACTTCCCATAATGCAGCAGATGTTTCAGCACAGATTTTGAAATACTATTTCAAACTTGCAAGCGAAGAAGAGCTGTTAGACGGAACCGCAGAAGATGTGGGAAACTCTGCAAACGCCGTTACCGATTAACAGTATGAGGAGGGATTGCATGGAACAACAGGTGATCTTAAAAAGTAACCGTTATGGCATCAATCTGATTCTCAATGAGAATCTGCCCTTTGAAGAGTTACTGGATGCAATTATTTTAAAGTTTCATGAGTCAGATAAGTTTTTTAAAAATGCCAGTATCGCGATCACTTTTTCCGGCAGACACCTGTCTACGGAAGAGGAGATACGTATCATAGATGCCATCACGGAACAGACGAGTATCCATATTATCTGTGTGTTAGACAGTGATGAACAAAAAGAACTGGATACGCAAGCACAGATTGAAGAATTTTTAAGGCGTCAGGAGGAAAGCACCGGACAGTTTTATAAAGGGACACTTCGTTCCGGACAGGTCTTAGAGTGTGAATCCAGTGTCGTGATCGTCGGAGATGTGAATCCGGGGGCAAAGATCGTAGCAAGGGGAAACATTGTGGTCTTAGGAAGTTTAGACGGCAATGCCTATGCCGGAGCAGCTGGAAATTCGGAATCATTTGTGGCAGCGCTGCATATGAATCCGATTCAGATAAAAATTGCCGATGTCATTGGCAGAAGCGAAGATAAGAGTCCGTTAGAGAGATTACGCGGACGGAAAAAACAGTTAGAACCTCAGGTAGCATACATAAAAGAGGAAGCCATTTGTATTGATGTCATGAAGAATGGAATGTTTGAAAACTTTTATTAAGCGGAGGTTATAATGGGTGAAGTAATCGTAATAACATCAGGAAAAGGCGGTGTGGGCAAGACAACAACGACTGCTAACATCGGAACAGGTTTGGCACAGATGGATAAAAAGGTCATATTGATCGATACGGACATTGGTCTTAGGAACTTAGATGTTGTTATGGGATTGGAAAACAGGATCGTCTATAATCTGGTAGATGTGATCGAAGGAAACTGTCGTTTAAAGCAGGCAGTCATCAGGGATCGGAAATATCCGAACCTCTATCTGATACCTTCAGCACAGACGAAGGACAAGACAGCCGTCAATCCGGAACAGATGAAAAAACTCACCGAAGAACTGAAAGATGAATTTGATTACATATTGCTGGACTGCCCCGCAGGAATTGAGCAGGGATTTTTAAATGCGATCGCGGGTGCGACAAGAGCAATAGTAGTGACTACTCCGGAAGTCTCAGCAATCCGGGATGCAGACCGTGTGGTCGGACTTTTAGAAGCAGCCGAGATGGAACAGATCGAACTGGTGGTAAACCGTATCAGGATCGATATGGTCAAACGGGGCGACATGATGTCGTTAGAAGATGTCTGTGAAGTATTAGCGATCGAGCTTCTAGGAGCAGTGCCGGACGATGAAGCCATTGTTGTTTCTACAAACCGGGGCGAACCGTTAGTTGGAAGCAGTGCAATGGCAGGTATCGCATACAGTAATATATGCAAAAGAATTTTAGGATATGACGTGCCTCTTATGACTTTTGAAAATAAAACAGGATTTTTTTCAAAAGTATCAGGTTTATTTAGAAGATAGGAGGCAGGCATGGGAATCTGGGATTTATGGAACAGGAAGAGTTCCAAAGATTTTGCGAAGGACAGGTTAAAGCTGTTGTTAGTCTCTGACCGGGCAGGCTGTTCTTCAGAAGTAATGGAACTGATGAAAAACGATATTATCTCTGTGATATCAAAATACATGGAGATTGATGAAGAGGAACTGGATATACAGATTACAAAGACGGAGTCGGAGGACCATCGGGGAATGATCCCTGTCATGGTGGCAAATATTCCAATCCGTGATATCAAGCATAAAGGAAATTAAAGGCGTTATGTTAAAACAGTACAAACTCAAAGATTATGATTTTCGTCTGGTCGCCTATGTGGTGGTGTTGACCATCATCGGAATACTGGTGATCGGAAGTGCAAACAGCTCGGTACAGGGGAAACAGATCCTTGGTCTGGTCTTAGGACTGATCACCATGGTGGTGGTCTCGCTGATGGACTATGAGTTTCTTCTGCGGTTTTCGTGGATATTTTATTTTATTAATATAGTCCTTTTGACACTGGTATTGATTATGGGTGACAAATCAAAAGGTGCTACCCGTTGGGTGGAGATCGCGGGAATCCGCTTTCAGCCGTCAGAGTTAGGTAAGATTCTTTTGATCCTGTTTTTTGCATATTTCTTTGCAAAATATCAGGAGAGTGTCAATCGTCCGAAGGTTCTGATCGGTTCTTTTATCTTAGCGGGAATTCCACTGGCACTGATAAAAAAAGAGCCGGATCTGTCCACAACGATCGTGACAGCACTGATCTTTCTTGTACTGTTATTTATGGCAGGACTCAGCTACAAATTTATTGCGACAGTCCTTGCTGTTTCCGTTCCTTCGGCAGCAATCTTTTTAGCGTTGATCCTGCAGCCGGATCAGAAGATTTTAAGGGGTTATCAGTATAAAAGGATCATGGGATGGCTTCAGCCGGAAAAATATGCAGATGATGCTTACCAGCAGCAGAACTCCATTATGGCGATCGGTTCCGGGCAGTTGTTGGGAAAAGGACTCTATAATACCGATGTCAATTCCGTAAAAAACGGTAATTTTATTTCAGAACCACAGACAGACTTCATTTTTGCGGTAGTTGGAGAGGAAATGGGTTTTTTAGGAAGTGTATTGATCATAATTTTACTCTTACTAATTACCATAGAATGTATTATAATAGCTAAAAGGGCAAAAGATTTATCGGGAAGACTGCTTTGCTGTGGAGTCGCAGCATTGATTGGATTTCAGAGTTTTGTAAACATCTGTGTAGTAACCGGACTGATGCCAAATACCGGTCTTCCACTTCCTTTTGTAAGCTATGGACTGACTTCTTTAGTATCATCATTTATTGGTATCGGGTTAGTCTTAAATGTCGGGTTACAACCTAGAAAATATGGATCGGGGGAACGTACTTCATGAATATTGGGCTGATCGCACATGATGCAAAGAAAAAACTGATGCAGAATTTCTGCATCGCATACAGGGGGATTTTATGTAAAAATGATCTGTATGCCACGGGAACGACAGGACGTCTGATCGAAGAAGTGACAAATATAAACATTCACAAGTATTTAGCGGGACATTTAGGCGGTGTCCAGCAGTTAGGGGCGCAGATATCAGCAAACGAGATCGATCTGGTGATCTTCTTAAGAGATCCGTTGACAAAAAAAGCACACGAACCGGATGTTGCCCTGATAGCACAGCTTTGTGATGAACATAATATTCCGTTAGCAACAAACCTTGCGACAGCGGAGCTTTTGATCAGAGCCTTAGAGCGAGGAGATTTAGACTGGCGTGAAATGTATAAGTAAAAGAAAAAAAGCAGCTGCACTGCTTGGAGTATTTGTCATCGGACTTACCGGCTGCACCTCAAAAGAAGTTGTATTGGAAAATGCCTATGATGTCTGTGACACATCTGCAAAATACGGCATCACGGAAAATGGGGCATCCCAGTCGGCAGAATTCTTTGCAAGGGATTTAGTCGTAACCGAGGATGAGAACCTTGGTTTAGAAAAGACAACCGAACGTGTGGCAGAGGCGGCAGGCGTATTTTTGACTTCCAAAAAAGAAGCCGTATATAAAAAGAATATTTTTGAAAAACTTTATCCGGCGAGCACGACAAAAATACTGACCGCATATGTTGCCTTAAAAAACGGCAATTTAGACGATGTAGTAACCGTCAGTGCCAATGCAGCGAATCAGGCGAGTGATTCTTCGGTCTGTGAATTAAAAGAGGGGGATAAGATCACCTTAAGAGACCTCTTATATGGTCTGATGCTTCGCAGCGGAAATGATGCGGCAGTTGCGATCGCTGAGCATATCAGTGGAAGTTCAGAAGAATTTGTGGTGTTGATGAATGCGGAGGCAAAAGCATTAGGTGCGACCGGTTCGCATTTTGTAACACCGAACGGACTGCATGATGAGGAACACTATTCTACCGTATATGATATGTACCTGTTTATGAATGCTGCGGTGAAAAATGAAACATTCTTAGAAATCATTAAAAGCAGCCGTTATACAGCAAATTATACGGACGCTGCCGGAAATCCGGTAACGAAAGAATGGGACAGCACAAATAAATACTTAATGGGAACAGAACCGATGCCGGAAGGAGTGACGGTCATTGGAGGAAAAACCGGCACGACCGGAGAAGCGAAGTACTGTCTGGTGCAATATAATGAGAACACAGCAAAAGAACCGGTGATCTCGATTGTCCTGAAAGCAGACAGCCGTGATAATATGTATCTTTTAATGAGTGAAATGTTAAAGAATTTTGCGAATTAATGTTGTATTTTCCGACGCGATATATTATAATTATTTTAAGAAAAATCATCGTTGATTTTTGAATTGTATGAAATTTTCTGGGAATCAGGATGATTTTTAAAATTTATTGGTTCGGGAGGAAATGCCATGGTAGAGATTATAGCTGGAGAAAAGGGTAAGGGTAAGACAAAACATCTGTTAGACAGAGTCAACGGAGCAGTTCCTGGTTCTAATGGAAATATCGTATATCTGGACAAGAGCCAGAAACACATGTACGAGTTGAGCAACAAAGTTCGCCTCATCAATGTGAAAGATTATCCGATTGAGGACTGCGATGAATTTATCGGATTTATCTGTGGAATCATTTCACAGGATCACGATTTAGAAGAATTGTACTTAGATAGTTTTCTTACCATTGCGAACATAAAAGACGATGAGTTTGAGCATGCCGTTGAAAAACTGGATTCTATCAGTGAAAAGTATGGAGTGAAAATGACACTCAGCGTTTCAATGAACGAAGCAGATTTTCCGGAAAAAGCGAAATCAAAAATCGTTATTTCTCTTTAATGAGTAAACCGTGAATTTATAATCGCCTTAAGGGTGCAAAGGTCATCCTTAAGGCAATTTTTATGGCTGTGACATGGCATTTACCGGCTTAAGATTTTATAAGTTTTACTTCAAAAATATTGTGAAAAAAGGGGCTTGATGGTACAATATTTTTTGAAGTAATTTTAGAAAGGCAGCAGCATGAAAAAAAAGAACAAAAAAGTTGTCAGATACAGAAAACCACTCCACATCAACATCGGAGTGATCGTATTTGGCATTATTTTGATATATCTGGTATTTAATCTTTTTTTCTATTTTACAAAAAAACATATTTCTGTCTATGAGGTCAATCAGGGAACGATTGCAACCAATCATACATATCGCGGGTTGATCTTAAGAAGTGAAGAGATTGTCGGCTCTGCCGGTGAGGGCGAAGTGACTTATTTTCTAAAGGATGCTTCTAAAGCCGGAACGAAGACTCCTGTTTACAGTTTAGACAGTACAGGCAGCGTATTAGAAAAAATGGATGATGAGAAAAAGGACGGGGATTTATTTACAAAGGACAATTATTTAGAATTAGAGAATACGGTGCAGTCTTATACCGGAAGCTATGACAGTCAGAATTTTTACAGTGTCTATGCATTTAAAGATGAAATGGAAGCAAATATGATGGAGATCCGGAATGTCAATGCACTGAATGCTATTAAGGAAAAGACAGATACTTCCTCGCTGCAAATGCAAAATGCCATCAAGCCGGGCGTAGTGGTATATTATACGGATGGTTATGAAAATGTCAAGACCGACACCTTGACAGAGGCATCTTTTGATGAGAACCAGTACAAAAAAGTGAATTTGAAAGACCAGACGACGGTCGGAAAGAATGTTCCGGTTTATAAACTGATCACTGATGAGAACTGGAATGTTATATTTAAGATATCTAAGGATTTAGCAGAAAAATTAAAGGACGATAATACGGTGGAGGTACTGTTTAAAGATGATGGGAATACAATCTGGGCGTATTATGACATTTTGACCATTGATAAAGAACCTTATCTGAACCTGAAACTCCGTACCTCGATGATCCGGTTTGCAAACCAGCGGTTTATTGATATTGAGCTGCTTTTAGATGATGCAAAAGGATTAAAGATCCCAAATTCGGCGATTACTACCAAAAAATTCTTTACCGTTCCAAAGGAATATTTTGTAAAGGGAAAAGGCTCAAATAAAGAGGGTCTGATCGTTACGGGAAAGGACAAGAATACGACTTATATTACACCGGAGATTTTTTACGAAAAAGACGGTATGTACTATATTGATGATGAGAATGTAACGTCCGGAACAGTGATACAGAAGAGTGATTCGAATGAAACCTATACGATTCGTCAGACTGCAAAGCTGAAAGGCGTTTACAATATTAACAAGGGGTATGCGGTGTTTAAGCAGATCGACATACTCTATCAGAATGAAGAATATGCCATTTTAAAGCAGGGAACCGATTACGGTGTTGCCCTGTATGACCATATTGCCTTAAAGGGAAATACGGTAAAAGAGAATGATCTGATTCATTAAAGGAGTGATTTAAAAATGCTAAAAGAAAACTTAGAAGAAGTAGAAGAAAAAATTGCCAAAGCGTGTGAGCGTGCAGGTAGAGCACGAGAGGAAGTAACCCTGATCGCGGTCAGCAAGACAAAACCGGTAGAGATGTTACAGGAGATCTACGATGAGGGAATCCGTGATTTTGGCGAAAATAAAGTACAGGAACTGACAGAAAAATATGAAGTTATGCCAAAAGACATGAAATGGCATATGATTGGACATCTGCAAAGAAATAAAGTAAAATATATTGTGGACAAGGTAACACTGATCCACTCCGTGGACAGTCTGCGTTTAGCAGAGACGATCAGCAGGGAGGCAGAAAAAAAAGGCGTTACGGTTCCGATTTTAATCGAGGTCAATATTGCAGGGGAAGAGACAAAATTTGGACTGTCCTCTAAGGAAGAAGTCATTTCTCTGAGCGAACAGATCGCCGCATTACCGAATCTGTCTGTCAAGGGACTGATGACGGTGGCACCGCCGGCCAAAGATCCGGAGGAAAACCGCCCGTTTTTCCGTGAAATCAGGCAATTATCTGTTGACATAACAAATAAAAACATTGATAATGTAAGTATGGAAATCCTGTCAATGGGAATGACAAATGATTACACCGTAGCCATTGAAGAAGGTGCTACCATGGTCCGGGTTGGAACCGGGATCTTTGGAGCAAGAGACTACAGTAAAAAATAAGTTAGGAGAAGAGACATGGGAGTTTTAGATAAATTTTTAGATGTGATGAAATTAAATCCGGATGATGATGACGATTTCTATGATGATGATTTTCTTGACGATGAAGAAGACGAAGAACCGGTAAGAAAATCCGTATTCCGTAAGAAATCAGACGATGATGTGGATGATATGTTCAATGATCAGAAGGATCGTACTTCTAAGACAACACCGAAGCTGACACCGATCCGTGGTGGAAAGAAAAGCCCGCATAGCAATATGGAGGTCTGCGTGATCAAACCGACTTCGGTAGATGACGCAAGAGAGATTACAGAGACCTTGTTAGATAACCGGACCGTGGTACTCAATGTAGAGGGCTTAGATGTCGATATTGCACAGAGAATCATTGATTTTTCTTCCGGTTCCTGCTTTGCGATCAGCGGAAACCTGCAGAAGATTTCTAACTATATCTTTATTATTACACCACCGGGTGTAGAAATTTCAGGAGATTTTTTGAATCTGATGGATACGTTTGATTCATCATCGATTCAGACTGACTTTTAAGCAATGGGAAATGAACAGGATTTATTACAAAAACGTTTTATAGATTTATCCAAACAGGCAAACAGAAAGGGAATCGTTATTTATAGCGATTTCCTTAATTTGAGTGAACAGAATCTTCTTTCCGTGACAAAAGGAAAGCTAGAGACCTCTTATGAATTGTCCGGAGGACACGAATATGCGGAAAGAAAGATCGCGGCATTCTTGCCGGTCGATTTAGGCTATGAATGGGAATATCCGCTGATCTGTTTAAAAATCCGGCCGGCATATCCGAAATTTGCGGATACACTGACACACAGGGATGTCCTTGGTGCAGTGATGAATTTAGGATTAGAGCGGGCGAAAATAGGAGATATCCTCTGTCAAAAGAACGATTACTATCTGTTTTGTAAAGAAAATATGGCAGATTATCTTACCGAGTCACTTCAAAAGATCAAACATACACTTGTCACGGTGAATGAGGTGGATTCCCCACAGGACAGTATCCAACCGGAATTTATTGAAAAAAGCGGGATTATCAGCTCGAATCGTCTTGACAGCATTGTGGCATGTCTGATCGGCTGTTCTAGGAACGAAGCCGTAAAATTGATCCAGAGCGGTAAGGTCTATGCCAATGGATTAGAGATTCTGCACAATACTTATACCTGTAAGGAGGGGGATGTCCTTTCCGTGCGTTCCCATGGAAAATATATCTTTGATTCCTTAGCGGGTGAGACAAAAAAGGGTAGACAAAAAATTAAATATAGAATATATAGTTAGGAGAAACACTTATGAAACAAGGAGAAAACAGACTTTCGGTGTCATATGACGGGGAATGGATCTATGATATCGTCTTAGAATCCTCTTATGGACAACTTTTAGATGCACTTGCTCCGGTTTTGAAAGGCCGAAATGAAAAAAATGTCAAAATATGTATTGTAACGGATTCGAACGTGGCAAAAATACACAAAAATGAAGTTGAAGAAATCTTAAAATCCGGATATTCCACTGTAAAAACCTTTGTTTTTGAATCTGGAGAAGCAAATAAAAACCTGAACACAATCGAAAAGTTATATGAATATTTAATAATTAACCATTTTGAACGCAATGATTTGCTGATCGCACTCGGTGGCGGAGTTGTCGGTGACATGACCGGATTTGCGGCAGCGACCTATTTAAGAGGGATTGATTTTGTCCAGATACCGACAACACTCTTAGCACAGGTGGACAGCAGCATCGGCGGAAAGACCGGTGTGGACTTTGCACAGTATAAAAATATGGTGGGAGCGTTTAACCAGCCCAAATTAGTCTATATGAATTTGGATGTTTTAAAGACACTTCCAAAGGAACAGTTTGCTTCCGGTATGGCAGAAGCATTAAAATCCGGTCTGATCAGGGATCAGGAATATTTTATATATCTGTGTGATGAAATAAAGGCGATCCAAAGTCTGGAGCAGGAGGCAATCTTACGCACGGTATCAGGAAGCTGTAAGATCAAACGGGAAGTGGTGCAGAATGATCCGAAAGAAAAAGGAGAACGTGCACTGTTAAACTTCGGACATACGATCGGACATGCTATCGAGAAATTATCGGACTTTACCTTATATCATGGAGAGTGTGTAGCACTTGGAATGGTTGCAGCCGCTTATATTTCCTTTAAATCAGGGAATATTTCTAAGGAAGATTTAGAAAAGATTGAGCATATTATTTCCGCTTATAATCTTCCTATACGGCTTAAAACAGCAAAAATGAGTGCTGATGATGTCTTAGCTGCAACGAAGTCAGATAAGAAAATGGAGGATGGACGCGTAAAATTTGTTTTATTGCATGCGATCGGCGATGCCTATATCAGCAGAGAAGTGTCCGATGAGATGTTATCAGACGGAATCCGGTATGTGCTGCAGTAAAAAGAAAGGAACTATGGAACGATGAGTCAAAATACAGGAAAGAAATCGTTGGGATTTCATTTGATTTTCTGGTTAGGAAGCGTCTGTTTACTGCTTTTAGACCAGTGGACGAAATATTTAGCCTGCATCCATTTAAAAGACCGGATTCCGGTATCTGTGATAGAGGATGTATTTTGTCTGCAATATTTAGAAAACCGGGGAGCTGCCTTTGGGATTTTGCAGGGGCAAAAAGTCTTTTTTGTTCTGATCACATTGGTGTTTTTGTTCCTTGTATTCTGGATCTATCATTGTCTGCCGGCAGATCGACGTTTTTATCCGGTCTATGTTACAATGATGCTTTTATTGTCCGGTGCGGTTGGAAATTTTATTGATCGTATTTTTAGGAATTATGTGGTGGATTTTTTCTATTTTGAACTGATCAATTTCCCGATCTTTAATGTGGCAGATATTTATGTGACTTGCGGAGCGGCACTGTTCTTTATCGTGTTTATTTTTGTATACAAAGAAGAAGATGTGAATGAGATGAGCAGATTGCTCTTTCCGTGGAAGAAGAAAGATAAAAACGGAAAATAAGAAATAACCTGTTAAGAGGATTGGAATTTTATGGAAAAACATTGTTTTACAGCAGATATAGAGCATGAAGATCAAAGGATTGACCGTTATCTGACAGAAATGCTGCCGGAACAGTCACGTTCCTTTTTTCAGAAGCTGATCAGGGATGGCTTTGTAATAGTAAACCATATAATTGTAAAGGTTAACTATCGGCTAAAGACCGGAGATGTTATAGAAATTGACATTCCGGATGCCGTACCAACCGAAATTGTACCGGAAAACATCCCATTAGATATTCTTTACGAAGACGATGATCTGTTAATTGTTAACAAGCCGAAGGGAATGGTTGTCCATCCGGCTGTCGGACATTCTACGGGAACTTTGGTAAATGCGATCATGTATCATTGTCAGGGAAATTTATCGGGAATCAATGGCGAGATCCGTCCGGGCATTGTACACCGTATCGATAAGGATACGACGGGTTCTCTGATCATTTGTAAAAACGATGAGGCACATCGTAATATTGCAGAGCAGATCAAGGAACATTCTGTGACCAGACGTTATGTGGGTGTCGTAGCCGGTACGTTTTCAGAAGAAAGCGGTACGGTGGAAGGTGCGATCGGAAGGCATCCGAATGACCGCAAGAGAATGACGATCAATGAAAAAAACGGAAAACCTGCAGTAACTCATTACCGTGTCCTTCAGACCTTAAAAGGCGCTTCTTTTATGGAATTTGAGTTAGAGACCGGACGCACACATCAGATCCGCGTCCATATGGCAAGTATTTCCCATCCGCTGCTGGGCGATACGGTTTATGGCAACTCAAAAAATCCGTACAAGTTGCAGGGACAGGCATTACATGCGCGGACCATCGGATTTATTCATCCGACTACCGGCGAATATATCGAAGTGTCTGCACCAATTCCGGAATATATGACAGAACTTGTGCGTAAATTGAGTTGAAAATTCTGATTATTTCCGAAAAAACTATACAAATATCGTAAAATAGTATATAATACTCTTAGAAAAAGGAACGTTTCCTTTGAACGAAAAGAAGGGTGGGATGGCTATGAGTAACTTTGTAATTACCATTGGTCGTGAATTTGGAAGTAACGGAAAGAAAATCGGCGAAGAGGTTGCAAAGCGGCTTGGAATCAAATGCTATGATAAGGAATTATTATCATTAGCAGCAAAAGACAGTGGATTTTGTGAAGAAATCCTAGAAAGTAATGATGAAAAGCCGACGCGCAGCTTTTTATATTCTTTGGTTATGGATACTTATTCCATGAATCATTATTCTACAGCACCGTTTTTGGATATGCCTTTAAATCAGAAAGTCTTTTTAGCACAATATGAGGCAATCCAGAAAATTGCCGGCAGGGAATCCTGTGTCATTGTTGGACGCTGTGCAGATTATGCTCTTCATAATCATGAAAAATGCCTGAATGTATTTATCCATGCAGATAAAGATGTCCGCATTGAAGAGGTGTGCAAACGAATGGATATCTCCGTAAATAAAGCAAAAGACATGATCCAGAAACAGGATAAACAACGTGCAAGTTATTACAACTATTACAGCAATAAAAAATGGGGAGATTCCAGAAACTATCATCTGACTTTAGACAGCTCCGTGCTTGGTATTGATGGCTGTGTAGATATGATCTTAGCATGCAGAGAAAAAATGTTAGAGAAAAAATAACAATAAAGCATACGGTATAACGCTTTGAAAAACTGATGTTTTTTAGATATAACGTTTTGCCGTATGCTTATTTATTTTTACCACAAACTATTCGTTAAACTATTGTTTTGCGAATAGATGCATGCCGCTTAGAACCAGTTACGCCCTTTACTTCGGAATCTTATACCAGACATTGGACCCGGTATTTGGATTTGGTGCCCAGGTTCCGTCAGAAGTTCCACCATCACCGGCATTATATACATAATAAGAATCTTTGTATTTTACAAGGTCACCACGTTTGATACCTGAAATACGTTCATCATCGTCAGTCATTTCATAGATTTTTCCGGTCAGTTTCTCTGTAGATGTCCAAGGATATACTTCACCGCCAGGTCCGGATGCGGCACGTTCTCTGGTTAAAGTTAAATCCTTTGTGATCACATAATAAGAACCTTCATATTCAAAAATACCGCTTGGATGATAGAGAATTTCTTCGTAATTATCTTTAAAATCCTCTGACTTTGGCCATACACCGGAATTAATAGCAAGATCTGTACCCGGAAAAGTTTTTCCGGAATCCTTGTTATCCTTGTCCGTATCAGAAGGTGCTCCATGCACACTGCATACGATCTGGTTGATGCCGTCTCCGTTTGCTTCCCACGAATAAGTTCCCTTCGATGGGCAGAGTTTTCTGTTTTTATAGTTTTCCATTAATTTGTCATAGGCTTCGTCTAAAGAATCATAGGTGCCATCTGCATATGTAGTATTCATTTCCTCGTAAAGACGGTCACGGTTTTCAAGGCAGACCGCAGCTCTTGCTTCTTTCAGATGTTGCACATAGAGGACAGCTAAAAATCCGGAAAGAATTGCTATGATGGCAATTACAACGATCAATTCTACTAAAGAAAATCCTTTATTGTTTTTTTTCGTTTGACGTTTCATGGTCAGTTATTCCTCTCCTAAATATTTGTGATAGTCATTAAAAAAATTATGAAATAAAAAAATCTGTTCCGGTATTTCTAAAATAACTCTTCGGAATCCAACATAATCGTAAACGGTCCGTCGTTCACTAAAGAAACCTTCATATCAGCTCCGAAAATACCGGTCTGCACATTGGCTACAGACTGTCTTGTCTGTTCAATTATATATTCATATAACCGGTTGGCATGCTCCGGTTTTCCTGCTTTGACAAAGGAAGGACGGTTTCCTTTTTTGCAGTTGGCATAAAGTGTAAACTGTGAAACCAATAACAGGCTTCCGTTTACATCCGATAAGGATAAATTAGTCTTATGATTTTCATCCTCAAATACACGAAGCCCTAACATTTTTTTGATCATACGGTCCGCAGTCTGCGTATCATCCGTGTCACTGACACCGATAAATACTAAAAAACCTTTTTCAATGGCACCTGTGACATTTTCATCTACCTGCACGGATGCCTCGTCTACACATTGTATTAAAAAACGCATTTTGTACACTCCTGTTCTTCTGTTTTCCTGGCCTGTTACCATAGCAATTATACAGGATTTATAGTATAATGTCACTAGATTTTTTAGGAGGCAGTATGCATGAAGTTACAACAGTTACTGAGTTATACAAGAAAAGCTGTGGATGATTATCAAATGATTGAGGAAGGGGATAAAATTGCCGTTGGTGTTTCCGGTGGAAAAGACAGTCTGACACTGCTCTATGCACTAAAAGGGCTGCAGAGATTTTATCCGAAGCATTTTGAACTGCTTGCGGTTACGGTAAATCTGGGATTTGAAAACTTTGATCTTGCAGAGGTTAAAAAACTTTGTGAAAATCTTGACGTACCCTATCATGTGATCGATACGGAAATTGCGGATATTATCTTTCAGGTCCGAAAAGAGGAAAATCCCTGTTCCCTATGTGCAAAGATGAGAAAAGGTGCTCTGAATACCGCGGTAAAAGAATTAGGCTGTAATAAAGTTGCCTACGCACATCATAGAGATGATATCATTGAGACCATGCTGCTCTCTCTCCTTTTTGAGGGAAGGTTCTATGCTTTTTCACCGAAGACTTTTTTAGACCGTATGCAGTTAACCGTGATCCGGCCGATGATGTATGTTCCGGAGGTCGATGTCATTGGATTTCGTAATAAGTATCAGCTTCCGGTGGCAAAAAATCCGTGTCCGGCAGACGGTGCTACAAAACGGGAATATGCAAAGCAGCTGGTCCGGCAGTTGAATCTGGAAAATCCGGGAGTCAAAGACCGTATGTTCCATGCCATTACAAATGGCAATATTGAAGGCTGGCCACTGAAAGGAGAAACACGATGAAAGAAAAGGCATATCATGAGAAAGTCAATAACCGGAACGAGGTTCACTTAAGGGAACTTTGTGCGAAGTTACCGGTTTTTTGTAAGCAATTTTTTATTGGAATTGAATCAACAACTTCTTCCAGAACCAGAATTGCCTATGCATACGATTTAGGGGTTTTTTTTGAGTATATTCATGAAACCAATCCGATTTATCAGAAAATGGAAATTACCCATTTTCCATTGCAGATACTCGATGAATTGAAGCCGATGGATATTGAAGAATATCTGATGTATCTGAAATACTATGTAAAAGATGGGATCGAACATTCAAATGATGAGCAGAGTCTGAAAAGAAAACTCTCATCTTTAAAGAGTTTTTATAATTACTATTATCGCAATGAGCTGATCACACAGAATCCGGCTGCTATTGTAAAAATGCCAAAGCTGCACGAAAAGAATATCGTAAGGCTGGATGTAGATGAAGTGGCAATCCTCTTAGATGAGGTGGAATCAGGAGAAAAGCTGACGAAAAGACAGCAGGCATATCACGAAAAGACAAAGGTTCGGGACTTGGCAATCTTAACTTTAATGCTTGGTACCGGTATTCGTGTTTCCGAATGTGTTGGACTGGATATGGATGATGTGGACTTTAAAAACAACGGGATCAAGATACACCGAAAAGGCGGCAAGGAAGTCATTGTCTATTTTGGCGAGGAAGTCTGTGAAGCCCTTTTGAATTATATGGAAGAACGGGAAAATATTACTCCGGTGGAGGGACATGCAAATGCTCTCTTCTTATCTATGCAGAATAAGCGTATCTCTGTGCGTTCGGTAGAAAATCTGGTAAAAAAATATTCAAAACTTGTTACCAATTTAAAGAATATCACACCGCATAAATTAAGAAGTACCTATGGTACGAACCTTTATCGGGAAACCGGGGATATTTATCTAGTGGCAGATGTGCTAGGCCATAAAGATGTCAATACAACGAAAAAGCACTATGCTGCCCTAGAGGATGAAAGACGAAGAACGGCAGCAAAATATGTACGGTTAAGAGAAAAACGTGAGGATTGATCATCAATCCTCACGTTTTTTTGCACTCTCTCCCGTTGTCTTCTCTTCTATCACAGCTTCAATACGACTTTTTACCAAAGCTGCAATCTCAAATGTCTTCATTCCCTGATATTCTTCATAGGGAATTGGTTCTAAAAAATGTACCTGTGTTGTCACTTTTCCAAATCCAAAGCTGTTAAACACCTTGTACGAATCAATCAATGCAACCGGAACGATCGGTACCTTTGCACGGACTGCCGATTTAAAGCTGCCGGCTTTGAAATCTTCTACCGTATTCCGGTTATGATCGTAACCACCTTCCGGGAAAAGTATAAAACGTTTTCCTTTTGCAGCTTCTTCTGAAATTTCTAAAATAATCTTCATTGCCTGACGGACATCTTTGATGTCCATGCGTTTTCCGCATAAAAGATCTACAAATTCTTTTACCAATAATCCATTGGATTTATTGCGATCCATTACTAAGGAACATGTAGCTGCATGAGAGGCAATGATCCCTAAAGCGTCATACTTTCCCTGATGATTCGGGTACATGATATATCCGCCCTCTTTTGGCAGATTCTCTGCACCGGTATAAACTGTGGAAATACGACCGGAACGCTGCATCAGATGAATCATATGAGTTACCATCTGATAACGCTGCTCTTCTGAATATTTTTCCGGATGCTGTGCCATATACCGCATTTTTGGAATCATATATGGTGCACGGAATACATTCATCATAATTACATAAATAAATCGAAACATCTCTTCTATTCTCCCAAACTTATCTAAACTATTATACCCGTAAAAGTTCTAAAATTCAACAGATTCTACAATAGACAGATGGGATTTTTTCTCAATACCTTCTGATAAGGTTGCTCATGAGATTGGAATATATTATTTTTAGACAGGTATTAGCAGTCTTAAAGGTATTCCGCTGAATAATAAGGGATCACTAACTGGGTTCCTTCGTGGATGCGATTCTCATCGATCTGATTTAACTGCTTTACTTCTGTAATAAATTCCCGCTTGTTCTGATACTGATCATCCATGTAGGCATCTGCCAGTGTCCAGAGCGTATCTCCGTCCTCTACGGTAACCGTTGTATAATATTTATAAATAGGATGGTCAGCGGATGCCTGTGAGCGTCTGGCATCACTCCAGGAGCTTCCGAGTAAAACGCCTCCTAAGATAATTAACAGTGTAAGAATGGCGATAATTGTTCTGATTGATAATAAATGTTTCATCTTCATTTGTGTAACCTCCCATAATCCAAACATATGTTGCAAACGTTCGTTCTTTTTCTATAATATACCATCCGAACAATTGTTTGTCAAGAAAAATCCGAACATATTTTCGGAATGTTTGTTTGCTTTTTGTACTGTTCTGTGATACAATGAAAAAAACAAAGAATTTAAGAATATTTGGAGGGTATTTGTATGGCATACGGAAAGATCAGTGCGAAACAACAGGAAATTTTAGAATATATCAAAGATGAGATTTTACATAAAGGTTATCCGCCGGCAGTCCGCGAGATCTGTCAGGCAGTGAATTTAAAATCCACTTCTTCTGTCCACTCTCATTTAGAGACTTTAGAAAAGAACGGTTATATCCGCAGGGACCCTACAAAACCGCGTGCGATTGAGATCATGGATGATACCTTTAACCTGAACCGGCGTGAGATGGTCAATGTTCCGATCCTCGGTAATGTTGCTGCAGGGGAACCGCTTTTTGCAGAGGAGAATATTGAGGACTATTTCCCGATCCCTGCGGAGATGGTACCAAATTCAGAAGTATTTATGCTTCATGTGCGCGGCGAAAGTATGATCAATGTTGGTATTTTAGATGGAGATAATGTATTAGTACAGCAGCAAAGCACTGCAAAAGACGGAGAAATGGTGGTTGCACTGGTGGAAGATTCTGCAACGGTAAAGACTTTTTATAAGGAAGACGGTTATATCCGACTGCAGCCGGAAAATGATACCATGGAACCGATCATTGTTCCGGATTGCCAGATTTTAGGAAAGGTGTTTGGTATTTTCCGTTTTCTGCGATAAGTATCAAAAAACAGCCGATATACAAGTGATTGTTTTTATATCGGCTGTTCCCTCATTTAATTATCTCATATAGAATAAACCACTTATGATATATAAGATGATTTGATCAATCTGATTTCTGGCAGTGCCTGCACATGATGATTAGTCAGTATCACGATTCTCACTTACATTTTCCACGGACTCTGTAACAGTATCCTCTATTTCTTTAAGCTGTTTCCGACACTGCTTATCTAATGAGATTGCTCTCATGATCCGGTTCTGATCCTCCGGTGAGAACATGGAAATAATCTTGGATATATTACTGAGCTGGTCACGGTTAAAGACGAACTCACCGCCGCCCGAAAGCGGAACACGGATACAGTTATCTAAGTTACTACAGTTACCGAGCATCAGACGGTTATTATCAAAATCACATTGTAAAATTACACCGTTATATTCGATGACACCATCCTCATTTGCTAAGGAGCTGTAAGGTGCCTGTTTGCCTTCGATCCGATTCATAAGACGCGAACCCCGGACTGCCGGAGCAGGTTCTGAAACGGAGTCCTCGTCAGAGGTGCTCTCTGAGGAAGAGGTCAGATCTTCAAAAAGTCTTGCAATCTGTTCTGCGGTAATGCTGTTTGTAATATCAGAACGATGTTCTAAGGTCTGAGCTTTACTCTCTTTGGCTTCTAAACGCTGTTCTTCGCGTACCTGTTCCATGGTATCATCAATGTATTCCATAAGACGCTTCCAGTCTTTGACAGAGATTTCAGAACCACCGGTCTGATACTTCGGATCACCGTTTTTAATACGATCTTCAATAAAATGGTAAAAATCAGTGATGGCTTCCTCGATACTTTTGTTCATATAAGAGTTAGATGAATCTAATTCTTCAAAAAACGGTTCCTCTCCGGCAAGTGATCTTTTGGCGAGCTCCCAGCTTTCTAATGCCATCTGCTCAATCGGATCTTCTGTATCAGAGGTTAACTGCAGCGGATCTACTTCATAGGCGCTGACACTGCCATCCTCGGATTTCTTTTCAATATAAACCTTGTGCCGGGTTACGGAGACCTGTGCTTTTAAAGTATAACCGCTTTCTACAAAAGTTTTGACATGATCTGCTTCGTCATAGCTGATATGGCGGGCACTGCACTCTACCGTTGCCTGAATAGAGAGTTTGCCGCTGCTATGTAAAAGAATGGATGTAGAAAGGCAGTTTGTGCGGGAAGTTTCCTCTAAGACCGGATCGGATACATCTCCGGTATCTTTTGAGTTATAACGATTTAAAAAAGCCTGTTCTGTGGAAAGTTTTGAGGTCTGCTGTTCTTTATTTCCCTGCATTTTGTCATAAAAACAGGAACTGCTGATTCTGTTTAATGTCATTCGTACTCACTCCATTTCTGCAATTTATTGGCTGCGTTTGTGTTCAGATAAATCTAATAATTTTTTTACCTGTTCTCTTCCACGTTTCAGATTGGTTTTGACTGTATTTTCCGGAATATGTAACAGTGCGGCAATCTCTTTGATGGAATAGTCCTCATAATAGAAAAGATAGAGAGGTCTTCGATAGTTTTCCTTTAACTCTAACACTGCCCAGAGTGTATCATCCGATTCCACATGCGGAACTTTGAAGTAAGCCTTTTCTGATTCCGGGATATGCTCAAATCCAATCGTGCTGTTGTTCCACTTGTTCTTCCGGTAATCCTTACATTGATTGATGGTAATACGGATCAGCCATGCCTTTTCATGTTCTGTGCTTTCAAACGCCGGCTGATAAAGCAATAGCTTTAAAAATACATCCTGTACGATATCATCGGCATCCGCATGGGATTTCAATTCCGAAAAGGCAATGCGAAATACAAGGGCATAATAGTTTTTAAAATAGTTTTCAAACTGTGTTTTTTCCATAGGTACCTGTCTCTTCTCTTTTCCTTATCTGATAATAATACGAATGAAAGGGGGAAAAAGTTTCAAAAAAAGCCGGCATGCTGAACTTTTTTTGTTCAGAGAGCCGGACTTTTAAAAATGTATGAAAATGATAGATATTGGCTGATTAAAGCTGGTTCACATCAATCTGTTTTCCATCCGTCCACATACGCTCTAGATCATAGAACAGACGGTCTTCTTTAGAAAAGATGTGTACGATAATATCATTATAATCCATCAGGATCCAGGTGGAGTTCTGATTTCCTTCTACCTGTTTGGTATGATATCCGGCTTTGTAGAGCTCTTCATCTACTGCATCACGCATAGCGGCGAGTTGATTTGCGTTAGTTCCGTTTGCGATCACAAAAAAATCTGCAATCGTTGAGATCTCACGGATATCGATCACGCGGATATCTTCCGCTTTTTTATCTTCTAATGCCTTCGCAGCGATTTTTACCATTTCTGCTGACTGGTTCATGCTATTCCTCCTGTTTTAAGATTCTTTGGTTGACGCATAGTATTCATAGGTTTTCTGTGTCATGGAATCGATCTGTTTATCACTTTTCTTTAAATACTCTAAGGTATCATATAAAATACCCTCCATTGCCTGATTCAAGTCCCAAAAAGCAATCTTACGAACATATTCTAAGTTCGGCTGGCTGTCACGGTTTGGTTCAATATAATCGGCAACAAAAAGGATCTTATCTAAGGTACTCATTCCCGGCTCTCCGGTGGTATGCACATAGATGGCATGCAGTACTTCATCATCCATAACCCCGTATTTTTCTCTTGCGATATAAGCACCGAGTTTTGCATGCAGTAAAGATGGATTTTCACGCTCTACGTCACTTACGATAATGCCGTATTTTTTGCAAAGCTCTAATTTTTCATCGTTTGGAATTGATTTGGCACAGTCATGCAACAGTCCTGCTAAGATCGCCTGATGCATCATCACACCGTAGCGCATGGCAAGGCTTGCTGCCGTATACATGACACCGATGGTGTGTTCATAGCGTTTTTCATCTAATTCTTCTTTTAACTGCATCTGAATATTTGTAAAAATTTCATTCATAGTTTTGTCCTATCCTTCTGTATTCTGTTTTTGGGAGTATAAACGGTGTATTAAGATATAGTCTTCTACGGCTTTTGGAACCTTTCCGGAAATACTGTTCCCCATTCGGATATCTTTTCGGATCTGCGTGGAGGAAATGTCTGTTGGAGGAATTTTTAAAAGAGAAAAATCTCCCTGGTATTCCAAAGAAAGCTCATCTGCGATCTGCTTGACATCCTCATCGCCTAATTCATCCCGCATAGCTGCTAAGATATGGCATTTAGAAGCGATCACCTCCGCATGTGACCATTTCCGAAAATCCGCAAGGGAATCGGCTCCCATCAGGAAATAAAATTCCGTATCAGGTTCTTCTGCCTTTAATTCATTTATGGTCAGATAGGTATAACTTAACCCGCCTTTTTGAATTTCTCTGTCTGTAACCGTATAATTGGGATGTCCCTGAATCGCTAATTTTACCATATCTAAACGGCTTTTGGCATCTAACATCTCACTGCTGTCCTTGTGTGGCGGACAATAGTTGGGGATAAAGAGTATTTCGTCCAGACCGTATTCTTTCCATGCACATTCGGCAATCTCTAGATGTCCGACGTGGATGGGGTTAAAAGAACCTCCCATAATCCCTGTTTTTTTCATGTGAACCTCTTATTTTGGTAATTCAATTTTTGGATCTTTTTTGGATGGACGGTAAAAAATCATTTTCTTTCCAATCACCTGAACGACTTCAGAATGTGTCCGTTCTCCAATTGCCTCTGCAATGATACGCGGGTCGTCAATACAGTTTTTCAGTACCGATACCTTTACTAATTCCCTTTTTTCAAGTGCCTCGTCGATTGCGGTTACAATCTCCGGAGTCAGGCTTGCCTTTCCCACCTGAAAAATAGGATTCATAGTGCTTGCAAGGCTTTTTAAATAAGCTCGTTGTTTACTGTTCATATCTTTTCCTCTATTTATAATAATCAAATTCCAGTCCGTACATACGCACGGTATCGCCTTCTTCAATTCCTAATTTTTCCAATTCCTTTAAAATTCCCTGCTGTTTTAAGAATTTCTGGAAGAATAAAAATCCTTTTTCCGAATCAATGTTCGTATATCCTAACATTTTTTCGATGCTTGGACCTTCTACGACATAGACTTCATCCTCTTCGTCAAAGACTACCGTGTATGGTTCTTCGTCTTCCTGACAGAGTTCCGGGAAGAATTCCTGTTCAAACACGATCGTATCCTGCGGACATTCTGCTAAGAGTGCCTTTACGGCAAATAACAGTTCTTTCACACCTTTTCCGCTGACCGCAGAGATCGGATAGACTTCGATGCCTTCCGGTTCAAAGGTTTTACGGAGATTTTCGATGATCTCATTTTCGCCTTCATAAATGGCATCGATCTTATTCGCAGCAATGACCTGCGGTTTTTCTAACAATTCCGGGTTATATGCCTCTAATTCACGATTGATCGCAAGGATGTCTTCGATTGGATCGCGTCCTTCTACGGAAGCTGCATCTACCATATGGATCATGACTTTGGTACGTTCGATATGGCGAAGAAATTCATGACCAAGTCCCACGCCCTCGGAAGCACCTTCAATCAGTCCCGGAATATCCGCAATGACAAATCCGCCGTCCTCCATGTCCACAACGCCAAGGTTTGGATTCAGTGTTGTGAAATGATAATTGGCAATCTTTGGCTGTGCATTGGTCACTCTTGCTAAAAATGTGGATTTTCCGACATTTGGAAATCCTACTAAACCGACATCCGCAATGACTTTCAGCTCTAAACGTACTTCTATTTCAATGCCTTCCTGTCCCGGTTTTGCATATTTTGGTGCCTGCATCGTTGAGGTTGCATAGTGCTGGTTTCCAAGTCCGCCGTTACCGCCCCGTAAGACGATCTGTCTTTGGTTGTCGCCGGACATGTCTGCAATGACTTTGTCGCTTTCGGCATCCCGGATGATCGTACCCTCCGGAACTTTTAAGATCAGATCGGCACCCTTTTTTCCATGGCAGTTTCGCTTACCGCCCTCTTCGCCGTTCTCCGCAGCGAATTTTCTGCGGTGCCGGTAATCAGACAGGGTATTCATGCCTTTGTCTACCACAAAGATAATATCTCCGCCTTTTCCACCGTCTCCACCGTCCGGACCGCCGTTGGGTACATATTTTTCACGGCGGAAAGAAACATGTCCATCTCCGCCTTTTCCTGATTTTATGATAATTTTTGCACGGTCTGCAAACATAATTTTTTACCTCATTTTTCAATAAATGACAAAATAGACCCGGCTATACAGTCGGGTCTACTAACTATCCATGATTATTTGCTCTCAACCGGATATACGGAAGCCTGTTTCTTATCTCTTCCTTTTCTCTCGAATCTTAAGATTCCATCTGCTAAAGCGAATAATGTATCATCGCCACCGATACCTACGTTTGTACCAGGATGAATTCTGGTTCCACGCTGTCTGTATAAAATGTTACCGGCTTTTACAAACTGACCGTCTGCTCTTTTTGCACCTAATCTCTTGGATTCGGAATCTCTACCGTTCTTTGTAGAACCCATTCCTTTTTTATGAGCAAAAAACTGAAGGTTCATTGTTAACATATCTTACACCTCCTCGAAGTCTAATGTAATAAATTCATTACCGTATTGATTCATAATTTCCTGTAAGCCAAGTGTCATTGACTGTATGAGTAAAAAGCTGTCATGTTCTGACGGTTTTTCTAATCGGAAAACAATCCGACCGCTCTCTTCATCGGTATCGATCGAAAAGGCTTCTTCTGTCAGGTTGCCGATGGAATTAATGGTATTGATGACCAGTGCAGATACACCGGCACACACCACATCTTCCCCTGCATTGGCATAGCCTGCATGTCCGATACAGTCAAATCCTGTATACAGGTTGTTCTGATTTCTGTAAACTGTAATCTCGATCATAAGATTTCAGGCTTAAGCGTTGATCTTTTCAATCTTAACTTTTGTATACGCCTGTCTGTGACCATTTTTCTTATGGTAACCGGTTTTTCTCTTATATTTGTAAACGATAACTTTCTTTCCTCTTCCGTTCTCAACTACAGAAGCTGTTACGCTTGCTCCGTCAACGAATGGACTTCCGACTTTCATCTCATTATCGCTTACTGCTAAAACCTGGTCAAATGTAACTGTCTCTCCAGCTTCAACACCAAGTTTTTCAACATTAATGATATCGCCTTCGGAAACTTTGTACTGTTTACCACCTGTTGCAATAATTGCGTACATAAGGCACCTCCTATTTATCATTACTCGCCAGTTTTGGTGCTACAAATGCAGACTTAAAACCTCGCTGTGCGGCATACTCAATTATCATAGCATAAGCAAGATATTACGTCAACTGTTTTTCTGTAATTTTCAATACCTTTCCTGTTTTTTTCGGTTCTGCTCCAAACAGAAAATCTAAGAAAGATACTGGTCTAAACCTCCGGTTGTCGTTTCGATCAGTTCAATGGCATCCTTGGTACTCTTTGCAAGCTCTAAATTGTGCTCGCTTAAGCCGTTTGCCTGCTCTGCACTTGCGGTTACCTGCTCTGTGGTTGCAGATAACTGTGATATGTTTTCTACGATCTGGTTATTAGAATCCGCTAACTTTTCAATCCTTGCACTGATCTCCTGGATATCTTCGATCAGACCGGAAATATTAGTATCCATTTTTTCAAAACTCTGTGCAGCATCTAAGATCATCGTACTCTGGCTGTCTGCCGCCTTGACGGATTCATCAATAATGGTAACGACTTCTTCGGCGTTTTCATTCAGTTCCTGAATGATCTTTGAAATCTCTTCGGTGGACTGTCTCGTCTGTTCCGATAATTCACGGATTTGATCTGCGACAACGGCAAATCCTCTGCCGGCTTCTCCTGCTCTTGCACTCTCGATCGAGGCATTTAAGGCTAAGAGGTTTGTCTGGCTTGAAATACTAAAGATCATACCGGTAATTTCTTCCACTGCCTTTGTACGCGTCTGTAATCCGGCCATGGAAGTGTTGACTTTTTCGTTCGTCTGTGTGATCCGTTCGGCCTGTGTCTGAAGATCTTTGACAATTTTAATACTGTTTTTTAAATCCCGGTCGGAATCCATAGCAGCATCTACGGCATTCTTGGAGTGTTCCACGGTTTCGTCAATGGCTTCCTGTATCGTCTGCGTCATCGTGCTCTGTTCGTAGATATTTTCTGCTGTGACACTTGCAGCATCTGAAATCTCTTTCATGCTGTGAGCCACGGTTTCCGTAGACTCTACCAGTCCGTCCACCATGTCATTGCTCTTTGACGTTTCGCTGCGGACCGTTTTAGAAATGTTCAGGATACTGTCTAACATAGAAGTCTGGGTCTTTTGCTGTTCTTCTATGGAAGCAAGGGCATGGGTGTTAAACAGTTCTGCGATCGTGCCTACCCGGATGATCGTATAGAAGGCCATAAAGAACATGATCATGGTGCATGCCAGTTCAAAACCGTTATCTAACAGGTGTCTCTGACAGCGGATGATCACACCGACCACATAATCAAAACTGAAGATTCCTGCCGCGATATAAATTAATTTTTTGTCAAAATATGCAATAAAAGTTGCCAGCAGTCCAAGTAAAGTTAACGTTAAGAATTCACTGCGGGCATCAAAGACCATCATCAGATAGATGATACTGTATTCTAAGGTCATGATGATCTTATACTGTTCCCAGGATGGTCTGACTTTAAAACAGATGACATTTGCTATGATCGCAGCCACAATGATACCGCATTTTACAATGGTTTCTACCTTTCCGGCGTTGCCCCGTGTCATCTGCAGGATCAGATAAGCTGCCATTTCTAAATATAAAACAGCAAATCCCATGGTCAAAAACGTATTCATTTTTATGTTCCGCTGTTCCTTATTGTTATAACGGAATTTCATTTTTTCATTTGTATCAGGCATAATATCACTCCTTCAGGTATACTTAAATGATCATATCTTTAATATTATTTTAACAAGTTTAAGGATAGAGGTCAACCGCTATTCCTCAGGGGAATCCTTGAATTTGCTGCATAAAATGTCGCCCACACACCAGATTGCTCCTGCTGCAGAAAGGGAAAAGACAAAAGCAACCACATTTTTTACAAATTGCAGGCTGGTAATGCTCAGATTTCCCGCAAGAAGTTCCTGTATCGTCGCATAGAGATTATGGATTCCCATCGTCCATACTCCTATATAAAGTGCATAATAAATGCCGGCAAGTTTAAAAAGACATGCCAGTAGTTTTTTTGGAAATTTACTTTTCATCAGAGACATCTCCTTGTAATTGTTCTTTTAGGCTTTTCTGTACTTTTTTCCTCGTTAATTCTACCAAGCCTAAGCGTGTAATGTCAACCAGTGTGGCAGGAACTTTGTCTTTTTTTAAGTCCATCCGCAGGATGTGCATTAACTCTTCCCGGTGTTCTTTTTCTTTCATATCAATAAAATCAATGATACAGATTCCGGAAATATTCCTTAAAATAAGCTGTCTTGCTATCTCATGGGCTGCTTCAACGTTCACGGAAAAGACCAGTTCCTCTCTGGCTTTCTTTTTGATGTTTTTTCCGCTGTTCACATCAATGACCGTCAATGCTTCGGTCGGGTCAATGACTAAATAGGCACCGGACGGCAGCCAGACCTGTCTGTGTAATGCCCGTTCCAGTTCATGTGTCAGACTGTAAAGTGCAAAAAGGGATACCTGTGTATCGGTATAAAGGTGTAGTTTTTCAGCATCTTTCGTATCTTGAAGGTGTTGTAAAAGCACTTCATGTACACTGGAAATATCAGTTGTGATCTTTTGCACTTCCGTGAGATTACGGTTTTTTAAAAATTGCAGATAAAAAGGCGGGGCTTCCCGCAACCGTGTAAAAGCAGTCCGGTGCATTGCCCCTTGCAGGCAGGCATGACACTGCTTTGTTAACATTTCTAATTCCTTTAAAATCTCTTCATCGGAAGCATCTTTTGCGGCGGTACGCACGACGATCCCAAAGGTATCGGTGATCTGATCTTTTAACAATGCCTGCAAACGTTCCCGCTCTGTCGCATGCAGTTTTTTAGAAATACCCAAAAGATGGTTTCCGGTCGTCAGTATCAGGTATTTCCCGGAAAAGTTGAGATTTGCAGAGACCGAAGCAGGTTTGTTCTTTTGCTTTTCTCTGGTTACTTCCACGAGAAGTTCATCACCGATGCATAAGTCTTTTTTTCCGTTCTTTTTCGTAAAAACAGCATTTTTTGCTTCTTCTAAGGGCAAAAAACAGGAGACACCTTTTGCAATATTCACAAAGGCTGCCTGAATGTTTGTGGCTATATTTTCTACTCTTCCAATGTAGATATTTCCAAGAATCGAGGACTTTGAGACGGCTTCTACCTGAATCTGCGTCATGCGCTTTTCATCAAAGGCTGCCGCAAGGAAAAATTCCTGCCCCCATCCTTCTTTTAAAGGTGCTTTTGTAATGATGATCCGCTCAGACAATGTTCTCTCCAAGAGCATCCAGCGGGATGAAATCACCCTGCTCATTTTTGGTATAGGTCTCTAATTTATGGATCTGCATTGCTTCAGGATGATAGGTCAATCCCGCTGCTGCAAACATGGAAGCAAGCACTAACTCCGGTTTGATATTGTCCACACTTCCGGTACAGACCTTTAAGTAGAATACCGGTGCAGCGTTTCGGTTTTGAACCTGAAAGTCATAGATCAATGGCTTTAAGTCCATTTCACGTTCACTCTTTTTTGTCTTTTTGACGATCAGGATTTCGGACTGTTTTTCGTAGAAATTCCGATAGATCTCCGTAAATTCTGCAACCGATCTTGGAATTTCATAACCTTCTTTATAGAAGATCTCATAGTCTGCTGCCGCAACTAAAGACATGGATTTTTTCGCGGTATCCGGTAATGCAACGTAAGAGGTCACTTCCACGCCTTCGACCATGGCTTCGTTTAAGACCTTTAAGGATTCTGCCGTTGATTTCGTAGAAAGTACCTCAATGTCAAAATATTCTCCGTCACTGGTGATCCCAACACCAAGCGGTGCAGCAAAGGACATGATCATATGAGGGTTAAAGCCTTCGGAATACTTCATGTCGATGCCGGCACGTTTTAGTGCCTTTTGAAAATAACGCATCATATCCAGATGTCCGACAAATTTTAAGGCACCATATTTTCGGAACTTAATTCTAATTTTCATAGCAGACACCTCGTTCATATTTTCTTGCACCGCATCCGGAACAGCGTTCCCTACAGTTCGGTGTAACGACCTCGGATTGTGCAGTTTCCCATTCCCGGACTAAAAATTCTTTTGTGACACCGGCATCAATAAAATCCCAAGGAAACAGTTCGTCGGTTGTTCTGGTTCTGATGGTATAGAAATCAGGGTCAATGCCGCAGTCCTCGAAAATCTGCATCCATTTCTCATTGTCAAAGTATTCGCCCCAGGCATCAAAAATGCAGCCCTCTTCATAAGCCTTTAAAATAGCTTTACTGAGACGGCGGTCTCCTCTTGCAAAAATCCCCTCTAAGACGGTGACGTCTGCCTGATGCCAGTTGTACTTGATACTCTTGCGGTTCAACTGTTCCTTGACGGTATCGTTGACAATTTTGGCGCGATTTAAAAATTCTTCCTTAGTGCACATTGGTGACCACTGGAATGGGGTAAACGGTTTTGGCACAAAGAAAGAGGTGCTGACTGTAATCTGGCATTTTCCGTTTCTTTGGTCTTTTGGGATCTCATAATAACGGACAGCAATCTTATTCGCAAGCTCTGCAATAGCCTTCATGTCATCGACCTGTTCGGTCGGAAGTCCGAGCATAAAGTAAAGTTTTACCTTGTTCCAGCCACCTTCAAAGGCAAGCCCGCATCCATGTAAGATAATGTCCTCGGTTAAACCTTTGTTAATAACATCACGAAGTCTCTGGGAGCCTGCCTCCGGTGCAAAGGTCAGGCTGCTCTTTTTAATGTCCTGTACCTTTCCCATAACCTCTAAGGAAAATGCATCTACACGCAAAGATGGAAGGGAAATATTGACATGTTCCTTTCCGTGATGTTCGATCAGATAATTGATCAGATCCTCTAATTCCCGATAATCACTGGTACTTAAAGAACTTAAGGAAATCTCTTCATACCCGGTATTCTTTAACATGATGTCTGCCTGACGTTTCAGACGTTCCACATCTTTTTCACGGAGCGGACGGTAGATCATACCCGCCTGACAAAAACGACAGCCGCGGATACAGCCACGCTGTACCTCTAATACGACACGGTCCTGTGTCACTTTCAAAAACGGTACGACCGGTTTGTCCGGATAGACGCTGGCAGTCAGTTCCGTTACTACCTGTTTTTCGATTTTTTTGGGGATATCGTCATATACCGGTTCCATAGAGGCTAACGTTCCATCTTCTTTATAGCTGACTTCATAGAGTGACGGAACATAGATTCCCGGTATCTTTGCCGCCTGATGCAAAAAGGCTTCTCTCGAGGCATCTCCTTTTTTCCACTCTTTATACAGATCTAATAAAGCATCATAGCTTGTTTCACCTTCGCCAATATAGAATAAATCAAAAAAGTCTGCCAAAGGCTCCGGATTGTAGGTACATGGTCCTCCGCCAATGACAAACGGCATATCCCGTTCTCTGTCTTTTGCTAAAAGTGGGATCTGTGCTAAATCTAAGATCTGTAAAATATTGGTATAACACATCTCATATTGGATGGTGATCCCGATAAAGTCAAAATGCGTCAGTGGTTCCTGTGATTCGAGTCCGAACAGCGGAATGTGCTGCTCTTTCATGATCTGATGCAGATCCGGCCACGGGGAATAGACTCTCTCGCAGTATACATCTTCTCTCCGGTTAAACATATCATAAAGGATCTGGATGCCTAAATGTGACATTCCAATCTCATAGACATCCGGAAAGCACATGGCAAAACGGATGTCTACGTCCTCAGGGTTCTTTACGACACTGTTTAACTCATGCCCGATATATCGAACGGGCTTGTCTATTTTCATTAAAATTTCATCACTTAATGCTAATTTTCTCATACTTTTCCTATTATATGTTCGTGTTCTATGCTGCAGACAGCGTCTTTACCGCTGTGCTAATTCCTGTGTAATCTCTTCCCAGGTCACACCTTTTTCTACCATTAATACCATGACATGATAGAGGAAATCCGAAATCTCATATTTGATCTCTTCCGGATCAGGGTTCTTTGCAGCAATGACAATTTCCGTACACTCCTCGCCGACCTTTTTTAATATCTTATCAATTCCCTTGTCAAAAAGATAGTTGGTATAGGAACCTTCTTTTGGATTGTTCTTGCGGTCTTCAATGATATTATAAACCGTTTCAAATACTTTTAACGGATTTTTTTCAATATATTCTTTCTTGACGATCTCATTGAAAAAGCAGCTTGGATTGCCGGTATGGCATGCAACGCCCACCTGTGACACCTTCGCAAGGATCGTATCAAAGTCGCAATCGGCTGTTAATTCTTTCACATACTGGATATGACCGGAAGTCTCGCCTTTCATCCAAAGCTCCTGACGGCTTCGGCTGTAGTAGGTCATTTTTCCACAGTTGATCGTAGCGTGGAACGCTTCTTCGTTCATATAAGCACACATTAAGACATCGTTGGTCGTATAGTCCTGTACAATGACCGGGATCAGACCGTCCGAATTTTTCTTTAAGTTCTCCCAGCTGATCGCAGGGTCAAAATTGTCCATCTTAATGCCGTTACGGGAAAGTTCTGTCTTTAACTTCATAATGTCTGTCTCTAAGTCATTGATGAATTCTCCACAGATACCGCGTACGTTGTCTCTTTTTAAGAGGGTGGTCAGTTTATCCATATCCAGTTCATTCTGCTCGACTAAATAAATGATGTCAGTCAGATTTTCTACGGAATCTAAGATTTCCTGATTCATCACTAAAATTTCATGTACACTCTCCTGAAGTTCTTTCTGATGTTTAAAGATGTAATCCACATTCTTTAAGGAGATGATGATCTTTTCCTTACCGAAACGTTTGCTCGCCTCCATCGCAAGCTGGGCGGTAGAAGGTTTTGAACCATTTAAAATAACTTCCTTACATCCGGCATAGATCAGTTTCTTGACATCCTCTAAGCGGTTAATGTTACCTCCTGCACAAAGCGGAATCTCTAACAGACGGTTTAACTCCTTAATGGTATGGATATTCAGTTCGTGCTCCTCATCTTCCGTAGAAAGGTCATAGATCAGGATCTTATCAATGCCACTGTCATTATACAATTTGATCAGGTTCTTTGTGTCTTCAAGTTCCTCTAAATTATCAATGCTTTTGACTGCCTTTCCGTTTTTTAAATATAAGGTTGCAACCAGATTTTTATATTCTCTCATTTTACAGACTGCCTTTCGTAGATAATATATCGTGAATCCGCGGGTCCGTTGTGACCGCTTCATCTAATGCTTTCGCAAATGCTTTGAACAATGCCTCAATGATATGATGGCTGTTCGTGCCGGATAATACCTTCATATGCAGGTTCATGCCGGCAGTATAGGATATGGCATAGAAAAATTCACGCACCATCTCCGTATCAAATTCTCCTACGCGTGGTGTATCAAAAGTTCCATCAAAGGAAAAATAAGGTCTTCCCGATAAATCCAAGGCACAGAGGACAAGTGTTTCATCCATTGGCAGGATACAGCTTCCGTAGCGGCGGATGCCTTCTTTTTTGCCTAAGGCATTCTTGATCGCCGTTCCAAGGACAATTCCGGTATCTTCGATCGTATGATGGGAATCTACATGAAGGTCCCCTTTTACCTGAAGTTTCAGGTCAAAAAAACCATGCCTTGAAAATCCCTCTAACATATGGTCAAAAAAACCGATCCCGGTATCCACCTCATAGACACCGCTTCCGTCAATATTCAGATCTAATTGAATGTCCGTCTCTTTCGTCTTTCGGACTTCACTTGAAGTTCGTGCTGTATTCATCCGGGTATTCCTCCTTAATCCTCAAATCTTACTTTAATCGAATTTGCGTGTGCCGTCAACTGTTCACATTCCGCAAACTGTACAATATCCTTATAAACAGGCTCTAATGCCTCTTTTGAATAAGAAATGATACTGGATTTCTTAATGAAGTCATCTACGCTTAACGGAGAGAAAAATTTAGCGGTTCCGTTGGTTGGCAGTACATGGTTTGGACCTGCAAAGTAATCGCCTAACGGCTCCGAGCTGTATTCTCCTAAGAAAATAGCACCGGCATTGCGGATCTTCGTCATAACTTCGTATGGATTTTTCATAACGATCTCAAGGTGCTCGGAAGCAATCTCGTTTGCGGTCTGGATCGCCTCTGCGTTATCCTTTGCCACTAAAATATAACCATACTGGTCTAAAGACTTCTGGATGATCTCTTTTCTTGAAAGCTGTTTTACAAATGCATCGATCTCTTTAGAGACTTCTTCTGCTAAAGTTTTGCTTGTGGTCACAAGGATCGCAGATGCCATTTCATCATGCTCTGCCTGTGATAACAGGTCTGCGGCAACAAAACGCGGATTGGCGGTCTCATCTGCTAAGACTAAGATCTCACTCGGTCCTGCGATCGAATCAATGCTGACATGACCAAATACGGCTTTTTTTGCAAGTGCTACATAGATGTTTCCCGGTCCTACGATCTTATCTACTTTAGGGATGCTTTCGGTTCCAAAAGCAAGTGCTGCGATTGCCTGTGCACCACCCACTTTATAAATGCGGTCTACACCGGCTTCTTTTGCGGCAACTAAGGTAGAAGCACAGATTTTTCCGTCTTTTCCAGGAGGGGTGGTCATAATGATCTCATCCACGCCTGCTACTTTTGCCGGCATGACGTTCATCAGCACACTGGATGGATAGACTGCCTTGCCGCCCGGCACATAGACACCGACTCTCTGCAATGGTGTTACTTTCTGGCCTAAGAGGATTCCGTTTTCTTCCGAATCAAACCAGCTGTACTGTTTTTGTTTTTCGTGGTAGGTACGGATGTTGACCAATGCTTTTTTGATAACCTCTAACAGCTTTGTATCAACATTTTCATAGGCTTCTTTGATTTCCGCATCGGCGACTAAAATGGTATCGGCACTGATGTCAGCACCGTCAAAACGTCTGGTATAGTCAAATAATGCAGCGTCTTTTTTTGCCCGTACATTTTCTATGATCTCGGCTACCTGGCTTTCAAATTTGCCATAGCTGTTCGGACTGCGCTTTAAAAGATTTTCTAAGATATCTGTTTTACTTTCTTCTGTTAACGTTAAGATCTTCATCTTAAACCTCCTGACTGCTCAATACGGACTTTAAGTCGGTAATCAGCTTTGTAATACGTTCATTTTCCATCTTCATGCTGACCTGGTTGACCACCATTCTTGCAGATAACGGTACGACTTCTTCTAATACAGAAAGTCCGTTTTCCCTTAAAGTAGAACCGGTCTCTACAATGTCTACGATCACTTCGGAAAGTCCGACGATCGGAGCTAACTCGATCGAGCCGTTTAACTTGATGATCTCCACGGTCTGATGTTTTTTATTGTAAAAATAATCCTTTGCGATCTTCGGATATTTGGTTGCCACGCGGATCTGTTCTCTGTGCTTTAACAGTTCTTCGGCTTCTTTTGGTCCACAGACACACATTTTGCATTTTCCAAAGCCTAAGTCTAAGACTTCGTAGATATTGCGTCCTTCTTCTAAGATCGTGTCTTTTCCGACAATTCCAATGTCTGCAGCACCGTATTCCACATAGGTTGGAACATCCGGGCCTTTGGCTAAGAAGAAACGCAGCTTATATTCTTCATTGACAAAGATCAGCTTTCTGGTCTTTTTGTCCTTCATCTCTTCACAGGTAATGCCTATCTTTTCAAAAGTTTCTAAGGTCTGGTTTGCTAATCGGCCTTTTCCTAAAGCAAACGTTAAATATCTCATATCTTCCATCTCTATTCTCCGTCCATATATGTAATCTGCGTGATCCCTGTTCTGTCAGCATACGCCTGATAGTTCTCTTTGCTCTTAGTCTCATCCATACATAAAAGTTCTATCAAAGCTCCGGTTTTTCTAAGTTCCTGTGCCTTTAAGATGGCTTCTTTTTGAAGCTTTCTTGGATAGAGCAAAAGCTGATATTCCTTGTCAGTGGTAATCTCTGTTTTCTGTCTCTGGATCGCCGCTAAAAGCTGGTCAGAAGCGATCGCAAAACCGATCGCAGGTGCATCCTTGCCAAAATACTTTAAGAGCTTATCATAACGGCCGCCTTTTACGATCGGTTCTCCTGTTCCAAAGGTATAGCCGGAAAAAATAATGCCGGTATAATAATGGTAGTCGCTGAGCGCACCAAGTTCATAGGAAATATAACGTTCTGCCTGATAGAGTTTTAACACTTCATGCAGATCCTTTAAGTAAGCTAAAGCAGAAGCACTCTTTTGATATGGTGCTGCTTTTTTCTGAATCTCTTCAAACTGCTTTGGACTGTCATAAAAACCGCCTAAGAGGGTAAAAAGTTCCTTTAAGTCTTCGGCAATCTCCAGTGTACCGATGAACTCCTCCACACCGAAGAAATTCTTGTTAGAGATCAGTTCCCGCAGTTCCTCTTCCTGTTCTTCGTTTAGTCCTGCTTCTTCCATCAGGCCTTTTAAAAATCCGGTATGACCGATACTGATCTGAAATTTTTCCAAGCCTGCCTTTTTCAGACATTCGACTGCCATCGCAAGGATTTCTGCATCTGCTTCGATCGAGTCATCTCCGATCAGCTCTGCACCAAGCTGTGTGGATTCCTTTAATCTGCCCTGATAACTGTTGTTATTGATAAAAATATTTCCGGCATAGCAAAGTCGGATCGGCATAGTTTCCTCGCCAAAATACATTGCGGCTGCTCTTGCGATGGATGGAGTCATATCCGGACGCAGTACTAAAGTATTTCCTTCACGGTCAAAAAACTTATATAAATCTTTGGATGGGATGGTACCGATCTCCCGATTGAATACATCAAAAAACTCAAACGTCGGAGTCTGGATCGTATGATAACCGAAACTTAAAAACGTCTGGTGGAGTTCCTGCTCTATGCGCTGTTTTTTATCGCATTCTCCGTTATAGATATCGCGGACACCTTCCGGTGTATGTAATAATTCTCTTCTCATGCTTTTTTCCTCCGGCACTTTATTACGGTAACGTGCTACCTTGATAATATATTAAACTTGATTTATTATATGTTACATTAGAAAAAAAGTCAATCCCTGCTTCTTACGTTTATTCCCGAATTTCTAAGTCTTTTTGGATACCGTCTAAATACGGAACTAAGATCACGCCTTTTCCTTTTAAAAAGAAGTCTTTTTCTAATTCCTCATAGCGAAAACTTTTCCGTCCGCCTGTCTCCATACGATTCCAGAATTCCATGAGCTTTTGATGACGCAGATAATAGAATTCATCTTTGTGCGTAAAGGAGATCAAAAGGAAGGAGATACCGCCCTGTTTTTCAAAATCCTCCATAAACCGTACCTGATGCGGATGGATATTGGCAAGCGGAAAGGTGTCTGTATGACATTCTTTGGCATCAAAACAGACCGGAATCCCCTGTACGGCACCGATATAGTCTACGGTACTCTTCTGGTCAAAATAAGCAAGGGTAATGTGTCTGGTTGCCTTGTCGATATTGATCGGTGTGATCGGTGTCGGTACTTTCTGGATCAGGGCAAGTCCGTGTTCGGCATATTTTTCATTGGTCCGGTTGATAAATTCTTCTAAGGTTGAACCTCTTAAACCTCTTGAATTCCAAGTTGGCATTACAGGATTCCTTTCGCGGCAACATCACATTCGTAATAAATTTTTTCCATATAGGCGAGGTTAAATTTTCCGTCTTTTAAGGTCACTAAATTCATACAGCAGTTTGGTTGATGAATCTCCCAGTAACGGTCAATATCCCAACCTAAGACGTTGAGTAATAAAGCACGGATCAATGCTCCGTGGCAGACGACCAGTACATTTTCATAAGTATGCTCTAACGGTCGCAGTTCGTTTTCTAAGAAATCTTTAGCTCTTGCCATAATATGTTCATAGCTTTCGGCTCCGTCTTTTGCCTGATATTTCGATGGAATGGTAAAACAGTATTTCAGATTCTGATTTTCCGGTTTTTCATTAATATCTTTTATCAGCATACCTTCTGCTTTTCCAAAATTCATCTCAACGATCCGGTCATCAATGACGATTTCGGTTGTATGTGTACCACGGACGATCTCAGCCGTTTTACGGGCTCTTGATAGCGGACTTGCATAAATAATATCAAATTGAAGTCCCTCTTTTTCGATGCCGTCCCTTGTGATCTTAGCTAATTCAATGCCGTATTCATTTAACGGAATATCGGTACTTCCCTGGATTCTTCCTGCTTTGTTTCCGTTGGTTTCTCCATGTCTTAAGATATAAATATTCATGTTCTCCACCTCTTATTTTTCTCTGCCTGTCCTTTGACATTCTAAGGCACGTTCAAATTCTTTCGGGGCATCTGCCTGTATCTTGGTCCCATCGGCTAAAAACAGGCGGTATGCATGTAATAACTGATGTGTCACACCTGCATTTTTTAAAAATTCCCGGTTAAGCCTCGGATTTCCGTATTTGGTATCGCCAATAACAGGGTGACCGATCGATGCTAAATGTGCACGGATCTGATGGCTTCTTCCGGTGATCAGATGAACTTCAAGTAAAGTTACCTGACCAATGAGCTTTAAGGGACGATATTCGGTAATGATCGGCTTTGCATCATTAGAAGGCTCAGAAAGGATGGTAACCTGATTATTTACCCCATCCTTTTTTAAAAAACCTTCGATCCGTCTTGGCTTGGAAATATGCCCTGCGACGATCGCAAGATAATATTTTTCCATACTGCGTTCCCGAAAGGCTTTGCTCATCTGCTGCAATCCATTCAGGGTCTTTCCTGCAACTAAGATTCCCGATGTGTTGCGGTCTAACCGGTTGCAGACCGATGGTTTAAACGTATGCAGGCTCTCTCTTGTTATTGTACCACTTTCTAAAAGATATTGTAATATATATTCATTTGCGGAAATATCTTCTTTTTTCGCTTTTTGGGAAAGCATTCCCGCCGGTTTGTTGATGGCAAGGACATCGTGATCCTCATAGACGATCTCCAGTGCTATATTCGGAACGGAAGCTGCCAGATCATTGGTCTGCCGTTTTCCTGCAAATTTTTCAAAAGTTTCGTCGGAAAGGAATAATTTTATGGAATCTCCGGCGGTTAATTTCTCATTTCCGGTTGCTTTTTTGCCGTTTAAGACAATATTCTTTTTTCGGAGCATCTTATAATAAAAGCTGGCAGGAGCCTCTTTTAAGAGTTTGCCTAGGAATTTATCCAGACGTTGTCCGGCTTCATTTTCGTTGATCACAATTTCTTTCATGCTTCTCTTGCCTGCTTTCCGTTTTTCTTTTTATGGACATTTCGAATAGTCTTTTTCTGCTGCGGTTTTTGCTTTTGCGATTTCTGCTGTTTTTGTGATGTCTGTGCTTTGGACATCTTTCCGGTCTGCTGTTTTTTGGCGGAAGCACCCTTTTGTGTGGATGATGAAGACTGGATATTTCTCGGACGGATCAGACATTTTTTGTCAAATCCGATCAGATCCGTTCTGCCAGCCTTATGGAGTGCCTCCGATACCAGTTCGTAATTCTTTGGATTCCGATACTGGATCAATGCCCGCTGCATGGCTTTTTCGTGTGGGTTTACTGCCGTATAGACCGGTTCCATGGTTCGTGGATCTACTCCGGTATAATACATGCAGGTAGACAGCGTGGAAGGTGTCGGATAAAAATCCTGCACCTGTTCCGGCATATATCCGAAATCCCGTAAAAATTCTGCCAGTTCTACGGCTTCTTTTAAGGTAGAACCCGGATGCGAGGACATCAGATAAGGGACTAAGAACTGCTTTCTCCCGATCTTTTCGTTCATCTTCTGATAGGACTGCACAAAACGGCGGTAAACACTGTTTTCCGGTTTTCCCATATATTTTAAAACAGCATCCGAAATATGCTCCGGGGCAACCTTAAGCTGTCCTGAAACATGATATTCACACAATTCTTTCAAAAAGCTCTGGTCTTTATCGGCAAGCAGGTAGTCAAAACGGATACCGGAGCGGATAAAGACTTTTTTTACCCCCGGAAGTGCTCTTAACTGTTTTAAAAGTGCCCGGTAATCTCTGTGGTCTGCGATCAGATTGTCGCAGGGTTTTGGAAAGAGACACTGTTTGTTTGGGCATGCTCCGTGTTTGAGCTGTTTTTTACAGGCAGGTGCCCTGAAATTTGCTGTCGGACCACCGACATCGTGGATATATCCTTTGAAGTCGGGTTCCTTCGTAAGCATTTTTGCTTCTTCTATAATAGATTCATGGCTTCGTACCTGAATGATCCTGCCCTGATGAAAGGTTAAGGCACAAAAACTGCACCCTCCAAAACAGCCACGGTTGCTGACGAGACTGAATTTCACTTCACTGATCGCAGGCACACCGCCTGCTTTTTCATAGGAAGGATGATAAGTGCGCATATAGGGAAGTGCATAGACATCATCCATTTCTTCAATCGTCAGCGGCTTAGACGGTGGATTTTGTACCACAAAGGTTTTATAGTCATAGCTTTCCGCTAAACGTTTTCCCGAAAACGGGTCGGTATTTTGATATTGCACATAAAAACTTTTGGCATAATTCTTTTTATCTGCTTTCAGTTCTGAATAGTCCGGCAGAAAAATCGCATCATAAATATCTTCTTTTTTTCTTGTTTTATAAACAGTTCCATCAATAAATGTAATATCACGGACCAAAAGCCCGCTGTTTAGGGCATCTGCCACTTCTACAATGCTTCTCTCTCCCATTCCGTATAAGAGCAGATCCGCACCGGAATCTAATAAAATGGAACGTTTTAAGGAATCTGACCAGTAATCATAGTGGGCAAGCCTGCGCAGACTCGCTTCAATCCCGCCAATGATGATCGGTGTTTTTTTATAATTGCGTCGGATCAGATTACAATAAGTAATGGTGGCATAGTCCGGCCGCTTTCCCATGACTCCGCCCGGTGTATAGGCATCTGTGGAACGTCGCTTTTTAGAAACGGTATAGTGGTTGACCATGGAATCCATATTTCCGGCGGCAACCAAAAAGCCGAGTCTTGGTTCGCCTAAAATAGAAATACTGTGATCATCTTTCCAGTCCGGCTGTGAAATGATCCCAACGGTATATCCATGTGCTTCCAGTACCCGGCTGATGATGGCATGTCCGAAGGATGGATGGTCAACATAGGCATCGCCGATCACATAGACGAAATCCAGTTGCTGAATACCACGCTCATCCATATCTTTTTTACAAATGGGTAAAAATTTATTTTTCATGTCAGATCCTCATAGGTGCCATTTAAAATTTCCTCATAGGAAGTAATATAATAATCAGAAAGTTCTTTTTTTAATGGATTCTGCTCGGTGGAAAATTCATCTTCTACGCCACAGACTTTCATACCGGCACTGATCGCTGCCCGCATTCCGTTTGGAATATCCTCAAAGACCATGCAGTGCTCCGGGGCAACCCCAAAATGCTCCGCTACCATCAGATAAATGTCCGGTGCAGGTTTTCCATTCGGAACTTCATCGGACGTTAAGATATAATCAATATCCTCTAAAATATCATGTGCCTTTAGGCAGGCTCTGGTCAGTTCATAGGAATTGCTGGTTCCGATACCGACGCGGATTCCCTTTTCTTTTAATAAGTCTAAGAACTGCTTCGCTCCCGGTTTTAACGGCACTTCTTTGCAGTATTTTTCATAAGCCATGCCGTTCCAGATCTTCATCAGTTCCTGTGGAGTATCCTTTAAGTTGAACCGCTTGATAAAATAGTCGGCAGTCTGCGCAAAGCTGATACCTTCTATCTCATATTTCAGATTTTCCGGCATTTCTAAACCGCGTGCGGTCAAAAATTCAATATCAATGGATTCCCACATCCACATGGAATCTACTAATGTTCCGTCTAGGTCAAAAATGACTGCCCGGATATTTTCTAACATATTTTTACTCATTGTTTTTCCTCTATATTGTTCTGTTTTTCAGTGCAGATAATTCTTCTGTGGTAAGTGCCCGGTAGCTTCCGGGAGTCAGGGATTCATCTAATTGTAACGTTCCCATAGAAAGCCGTTTTAAAAAAAGAACCTGTTTTCCGACCGCTTCAAACATCCGCTTGACCTGATGATATTTCCCTTCTGTGATGCTGACACGGATTTCTGAAATATCATCCGATTTTTCAATAACAAGGGTTGCAGGAAGTGTCGGTTTCTCTTCTTTGATATCTAATCCAAGGGAAAAGCGCTGGACATCTTCCCTCGTAACTCTTCCCTGTACCTTTGCAAAATAGGTCTTTGTCACATGCTTTTTCGGGCTTAGAAGCTCATGGGCTAATGTTCCGTCATTTGTGATCAGCAAGAGTCCTTCCGTGTCAAGATCCAGCCTGCCGACCGGAAACAGGTTATAGCCCTTTGGATTTTCAATAAAAGAAAGGACGGTCGGATACAGATTGTCTTTGACTGCCGAAACACAGCCGCCCGGTTTGTTTAACATATAATAGACATAGGGTTCATAGGCAACCGTTTTTCCCTGATAACAGACGGTATCTTTTGTTATGTCAACCTTTGCTTCGGGCTTGCTTATCGGCATGCCATTGACGCTGACCTGTTTTTTTCGTATGATGTTTTTTACCTCCGAACGGGTTCCAATGCCCATATCGGCTAAATATTTGTCCAGTCGGATCATAATACTCCTAGAATGTAAGTGTTCTTTTTTTGTTTTCTAATTTCTGTAAAACCTGATAGGGATTGATGGCATATTCTTTTCCGTTTTTATCATTTAGATAAATGCCAAAATGAAGATGCACATCAAAATTTCCCGTGGTTCCTTCTATTTCACTATAGCCGGTATCTCCCATAAAGCCAATGACTTCCCCGGCACGGATCTGCTCTCCGATTTGGTATTCTTTCATATAATCGGACAAGTGTGCATAGTAATAATAGACACCGGTTTTACTGCGTATGCCAAGCCGCCATCCGCCCTGGGGCAGCCAGCCGATCTTTTCTAAGGTACCGTCACAGACACTGACTACCGGATACACGCCCCTGTGGTTGTAGGATGCCATGATGTCACATCCTTCATGTCCTCTTTTTCCACCGTAGGTACGCTCCATCATAAAGCTGTCTCCGTAAGAGACCGTCTTGCGTTCATCCCATTTTGACTCCGCTACCGGAAAATAGGATACTTCTTTTTTGATCGTATGGTAAGGGTCTTTGTATTCCGTAACAGTTCCCTTTTCTTTAGAAATCTGCAATATCTTCTGTACGCCTGCACTGTCAGCTGCAACAAGGCAGATAAACAGCAGGATCACTGCAAATTTTCGATACCACATAAATTATTTTGCTCTTTTCAAAAACTCTAAAATGAATTTCCATACACGTTCGGTAGATGCGATCGAAAGTCTCTCTTTTGGTGTATGAATGTCAAAGTTATCCGGTCCGAATGAAACACAGTCCAGATTTTCAATCTTTTCGGAGAGGATTCCACACTCTAAGCCGGCATGGATTGCCTCGATCTTTGGTTCTTTCTGATATAAATCCCGGTAAACATCTAAAACCAGTTCACGGACTTTAGAATCTTTTTTGTATTCCCATGCAGGATAATTACCGGTAAAGGTGACCGTACCGCCTAAGAACTCAGACAGATAAGAAAGACGATCCATCACTTCTTCTTTTCTGCTCTTGACGCTGCTTCTTACGGAAAATGATACGGAAAATTCTTCCTCTGTCATTTTCATAATTCCGGCATTGAGTGAAGTCTCAGGAAGTCCCGGAATCTCCATATTCATATGCTGGATACCGTTTGGCATATTCCGCAGGAAGAAAAGGATTCTTGACTGGGAGCGGTAACCAAGTACCTGCGTCTTTTTTGTCCCGAGTTTTTCGGATTTTAATATGATATCAGGATCACTTGCCTGGTATTCTTTTTTCAGTATATGATTCAGTGCTAAAACCGCATCTTCTAACTTCTTCTCATCCTCCGGAGTGACTAAGATATCACAGATGCACTCTCTTGGAATGGCATTGTCTTTAAGACCACCGTTCAATGCACAGATGCCCATTTCTAAGGTATCATCTAAATGTTTTAAGACCCTTCCGATCTCTACAATGGCATTGGCACGTTCCTTGTCAATCTCACCACCGGAATGTCCGCCCATTAATCCGGTCAGGGTCAGACGATACTGTAAGCCCTCTGCTTCATCAAAGACTAACGGGAAACTGCACTCTGCCGTTACGCCGCCGGCACAGCTTGTTAAAAAGGTTCCTTCTACATCAGAGTCAATATTTAATACCTGATGTCCTTTTAACATGGAAAGGTCAATTTTTTCAGCACCAAGCATGCCGACTTCCTCATCTACGGTAAAGACGCACTCTAAACGTGGGTGTGCAATGTCATCCGAATCTAAAATGGCTAAGGAATAGGCAATGGCAATACCGTCATCGCCGCCTAAAGTTGTTCCTTTTGCCTTTACGAAGTCACCGTCGATAAAAAGACGCAGTCCCTCGTTCTCAAAGTCGATCTCTGTATCGTTTTCTTTTTCGCAGACCATATCTAAATGTCCCTGAAGGATGATTGGTTCTGCATTTTCATATCCGTCTGTGGCTTCTTTGATAATGACCACATTATTATATGCATCCTGATAAGCCTCTAATTCCCGTTCTTTTGCAAAGTTCATGCAATAGTCACTGATGGCTTTTGTATGATAGGAACCGTGTGGGATCCCTGCAAGTTCCTCAAAATAATAAAATACTTTTTGTGGCTGCACATTTTCTAATACTCTCATATTCTGACCTCCTGAATTCATATCTTTCTTAATTTTTAATATATTTAACTATGAAAAAATCATACCTTATACTCTTACTTATCTTCATATTGTGTTACATGTTAATAGATCCCGTGCATGGAATGGAAGGCGTAAAAAATGGTCTTTTGCTCTGGTATGACCGCATTTTACCGGCACTACTGCCATTTTCCATTATCTCTTATATTCTGGTGGCATCGGATAATCTGTCTTTTTTCAGCAGGATCCTGCATCCTGTGATCAAAAAGCTCATTCCGGTATCGCCGGACGGTGTCTATCCGCTGTTAGCGGGATTTTTATTTGGCTTCCCGTTAGGAAGTAAAATCATCGGTCAGTTATCCGAAAACGGACAACTAAGATCATCGGAAGCACAGATCCTGCTCTCTGTCTGTAACAACATCAGTCCGGTCTTTATTACCGGCTATATGGTACACCAGTGTATCGGATGTGATGCGTACATGCTGCCTGCGATCCTGTGCATTTATCTGCCGCCGCTTTTTTTTGCAGCTATCCGGCTGCGGTTTTTAAAAGGAACGGCTTCTGATAAAAAAAATGAGGCATCAAGATCTCAAATTACCTTTAAAATCATTGATGCCGGAATTATGAACGGTTTTGAAACCTTGCTCAAACTATGCGGTTACATTGTGATTTTTTCTATTCTATGCAAACCGCTTTCACTATTAAAAAACAGTATCCCCTTTGTCAGTCTGCTGTTTGGCAGTATCTTAGAAATTACGAACGGTATCTCCTGTATTGCCGGATATGGCTTTTCTAAAGAAATGATGTTCTTACTCTGTACCACCTGTACCTCTTTTGGAGGGATCTGTGGGATTGCCCAGACCAGTTCAATGATCTCAGACACGAACCTGTCTATGTCTGTTTATATCAGGGATAAACTGTTCTTTTCCGTTATGACGTTCGGATGTGCTCTCTGTTACCTTTATCTATTATAATGATAACAGCGTCTACTGTAACAGATCTGCACTTACATCGATTTCCGGCAACTCCTCTGTGGACTGTTCTGCCGGCTGCTCTTTTGCTCCCTGCTCTTTGCTGTGTTCAATCTGTTCAGGAACAAGCTCTGCACGGTTAGCTGTAACAATATCTAAAAAGCCCTGCAAAGCACCGATCAGGCTTTCACTTCTGGCTTTGGAAGTCTCGATCGCACCTGTCAGGCTTGCTTCTAAATTTTTGAGCATATCATCGGTATAGGCAATGGCACTCATACGGATATTATTTGCATCATTTGTGGCATTGTCTAAGATATCCTGTGCCTGCTTTGTTGCGATCATAACAACCTCATTTGCCTGCGCATATGCCTGCTGCATGATCTGATGCTCGCTGACTAATTCATCCGTCTTGATCTGTGCCTGAGCAATAATTGCCTCTGCCTTTGCTTTGGCATCCGCTAAAATCGCCTCCTGATTGCTGATAATCTTCTGATAACGCTTGATCTCTTCCGGAGTCTTCATACGAAGTTCTGTTAAAAGTTCGTCAATCTCATCACGATTCACAACGATCTTACTGCTGGAAAAATTATGAGGTTTACAATTGTCAATGTATTCTTCAATCTCATCAATGATCTGTTCAATCTTACTGCTCATGGTTTCACCCCTTATTTTTTGATATTATACTTCTCATAAATCCTATCCACAAACTGTTCCGGTACAAACTTAGAAATGTCGCCTCCATAGGAAGCAAACTCTTTCACGATTGTGGAACTCAGATAGGAATACTGTAGATTCGTTGTTAAGAATATCGTCTCAATATCGGTATTCTCGATATGATTTGTCTGGGCAATCTGCAATTCATATTCAAAATCCGTTACGGCACGCAGTCCGCGGACAATGATACTTGCATCGATTTCCCGCATATAATCAACCAAAAGTCCATCAAAAGAAGTAACCTCTACGTTCGGTAAGTCTTTTGTTAACTCTTTTAACATACTAACACGTTCCTCAACCGAAAACAATGATTTTTTTGCACTATTGTTTAAAACGCCGACAATCAGCTTGTCCACAATTTTAGAAGAACGCAGGATTATGTCTACATGTCCGTTAGTAACCGGATCAAAGCTGCCCGGATATATTGCTCTTTTCATATCAGTCCTCTTTCTGACCTGCCCGTTTTAAAAACAGATGCATATTGGTCTTGTATTTTTTCAGCTTCTCTACGGTAAAACCAAGCTCATGTATATAGTCAAATGTTGTCCGGTCTGACATCTCTACAATGATCAGGCTGTCTTCATCGATCAGCTTTGACGTTGCAAGATAGGTCAGCACTTCTTTTTCTAATTCCTTGCCATAAGGCGGGTCCATAAATACAATATCAAAATATTTGCGTCCCTCTAACTGACACAGTGCCGTCAGCACATCGGTCCTCATCAGTGTGGATTCCTCGGTAAACTTTGTAAAACGGATGTTTTCCTCGATACAGTCTGCCGCTTTTTTATTATTTTCCACAAATACGGCTTCATTCGCGCCACGGCTTAATGCTTCAAGTCCGATGGCTCCGCTTCCCGCAAACAGATCTAAAAAAGAAGCTCTTGGAACATCCATCTGGATGATGTTAAACAAAGTCTCTTTGATTCGGTCTGTAGTTGGTCTGGTGTCTTTTCCTTCAATCGTTTTCAGTGGAAGGCTTCTTGCTGTTCCTGCTATGATCCTCATAGTATCTTCTCCTCTGTCAGCATTTTTTCTAAGAGTGAAAATGCTGCTGCTACTGCCTGCTGTCGTATTTCGGTGCGGCTGCCGCATCCGAGCATATGGTGTGTCAAAACGCTGTCATTGTAACAGCAGCCAAGATATACGTCTCCTACCGGATGCTCCTTCGTACCGCCGTCCGGTCCTGCAACGCCTGTGGATGAAAGGGCAATCGTGGTATGAGCCGTTCTTGCGGCACCCGTAGCCATCTCGGCAGCCGTCTGGCTGCTGACTACCCCATGATCGGAAATGGTTTTGGGGGCAACCCCTAACAGTCGTTCCTTTGCATCATTGGAATAGGTAACATATCCCTCGTGAAAAATCTCAGATACGCCCGGAATATCCACGATCGCAGATGCGATCAGCCCACCGGTACAGGATTCCGCAGTTGTAATCGTTAATTTTTTGTCAATCAAAAATTCTACTATCTCTTCTATGGATTTATTCATCATTGCCGTTCGGTTTTATTTTTTATTTTAGTTCCTGTTATTTCTGCTCTTTTAATACCTGCTTATTTTTTGCAATGTAATCGATCAGAGAAACGACCGTTAGGATCAATGCAATATAAGTCAGTGCTGTTGCAAGCATCTGGAAATAACGATTCTGGAAATCTAAGATCAATGCGATGATCATAAGCATCTGGAAAGTGGTTTTAAATTTGCCCCAGTAACTTGCAGCAATGACAATACCGTTATCCGATGCCACTAAACGGAATCCGCTGATGATAAACTCTCTTGCAATGATCACAATAACGATCCATGCTGCTAACCGGTCGATCTCCACAAGACAGATCATGGCAGAACATACTAACAGTTTATCTGCTAACGGGTCCATAAATTTCCCGAAATTTGTCACAAGGTTGTATTTTCTTGCAATTTTTCCGTCTGCCATATCGGTCAGACTCGCCACGATAAAGATGGCGGTTGCAATGTATTTTCCATATTCCGGAAAATATGGTGCAAGTAAAAAGAATACAAAAAATGGAATTAATATCACTCGAAATATCGTCAGTTTATTTGGTAAATTCATGCAATCTCTCCTATCAAATCGTATTCATAAGCTCCGGTTACCCTTACCTTTACAAAATCTCCACTCATCAGGGTTTCATCTGTATCAATAAAAATGTAACCGTCGATATCCGGTGCGTCCCGGTAAGTTCTTCCCACATAGGTGTTTTCACCGGAAACCTGACCTTCGATCATACAATAGAGTTCCCTTCCGATCATGCGCTCGTTGGCATCTATGATGATTTCTTCCTGAAGCTCCATGACTTCCCGCTGCCACACGCTCTTTTGTTCTTCATCTACCTGATCGTCAAAAGCTGCTGCCGGAGTATCTTCCTCCGGGGAATAAGTAAATGCACCAAGACGGTCAAATTCCATCTCATTGATAAAATACATCAGTGATTCATGCTCTTTTTCCGTCTCTCCCGGGAAACCACAGATCAGTGTGGTTCGGAGTGCAATATCCGGGATCTCTGTTCGAAGTTTTGTGACAATACTACGTAAATCCGCCTGTGAAGTTCTTCTTCCCATGCGTTTTAAGATCATATCATCGGCATGCTGGATCGGCAGATCTAAGTAGTGGCAGACTTTCTCATTGCGTTTTATGGAAGCGATCAATTTATCGTCAATCTCTTCCGGATAACAGTAAAGGATCCTGATCCAGTAGATTCCTTCTATTTTATTCAGTTCATCTAAAAGTCTGTACAGAGATTTTTCTCCATACAGGTCGATACCGTAAAGAGTGGTCTCCTGTGCAACCAGGATCAGTTCCTTTACGCCCTGTGCCGCTAACTCTTTTGCAGATTCCACTAATTCTTCGATCGGGATACTGCGGTACTCGCCACGGATTTTGGGGATAATGCAGTAAGTACAATGCTTGTTGCAGCCTTCTGCGATTTTTAAATGGGCATAATGTCCTCCCGTGGTCAGGGAACGTTTTGCGGAAACGGCTGGAAGTCCCTCTAAGGTCTTAAAATTCTCATAATGACTGCCGCCTAAAACATTTTTTACGGCTTCTGCAATGGCATCGTAAGAATTCGTTCCAAGGATGGCATCCACCTGCGGGATCTCTTTTTCGATTTCTTCCTGATAACGCTGTGCTAAACATCCTGTTACGATCAGCGCTTTGCAGTTCCCGGATTCGCGGTACTCTGCCATTTCTAAAATGGTATTAATGCTTTCTTCTTTGGCATCGTTGATAAAACAACAGGTGTTGATCACAATGATATCTGCCTCCTGCTCATCATCCGTAAAGGCATAGCCCTCATTGCCAAGGATACCAAGCATATACTCCGTATCTACGAGATTCTTATCACATCCGAGAGATACAAACAGAATTTTCATTATACTTCCTCTTCTTCCTCGTTGTCATCTCCGATAATCTTTACTTTTCCTTCGTATAACTCCTGCACTGCAGTAGAAAGCGGTTTCTTTCCGGCTGCTCCTTCTACTAACGGCTCATCTCCTGCGATGATCTGTCTTGCACGTTTCGAAGCGGCGATTACGATGGAATAACGGCTGTTAACAACCGGTTCCTCTCCAAACTCCACACCACTGTTCATTACTTTCATTAAGTCTACATAAGATGGATGTATCATAGTTATTCTCCTTTCAAAAATCCCTTTAATTCTTCACGCATCTGTGTAATCGCTTTTTCATTTCTTGCAATCGTAAGATGCTCGTTTCTTATCATCTGGTGTACTTCTTCGACACAGATGTCTAAATCATCATTGATGACTAAATAGTCATAATTTTCAATGCCCTCGGCTTCTTCGCACGCACGGCTTAAACGCTTGTTGATGATCTCCATATCCTCTGTGCCCCTGCCGATCAGCCGTTCTTTTAAGATTTCGGCGGATGGCGGTGTTACAAAAAGAAGCAAGGTCTGCGGGAACTGTTTTTTGACTTTTAAAGCGCCCTGTATCTCAATTTCTAAGATGACATCTTTGCCGTCAGCTAACTGCTTTTCCACATAGGCTTTTGGTGTGCCGTAATAGTTGTCAACATACTGTGCATATTCAAGCAGTTCGCCGTCTGCGATCATCTGCTCAAATTCTTTGGTTTCTTTAAAAAAATATTCTACGCCGTCTGTTTCGCCTTCTCTTGGCTGTCTTGTCGTTGCCGAAATGGAAAGTGCGTATTGCTCAGGATACTTTTTTAAAAGTTCTTTCATAATCGTTCCCTTTCCTGAGCCGGAAAAGCCGGAAACGACAACTAATATTCCTTTTTTTTCTAAATTCATCGTATTTTCCTCTTCAAATATCGGTTATGTAAAGCTATTCAATGTTCTGGATCTGTTCTCTGACCTTCTCAATGTTCGTCTTCAGTTCAATACCGGTATCTGAAATGGCAAGGTCGTTTGCTTTGGATAAGATCGTATTTGCCTCGCGGTTCATCTCCTGGGCAATAAAATCTAATTTTCTTCCAATGCTGCCGCCTTCTTCTAAGGCATCCTTGGTACCCTGTATATGGCTTCTTAAGCGTACGGTCTCTTCGTCTACACAGATCTTATCTGCATAGATCGTAACCTCTGCCGCAATCCTGCCGTCATCGATCTGCGTATCTTCTAACAGCTCTTTGACCTTAGCTTCGAGCCTGCTGCGGTAATCACTGAGGATCTGTGGGGAACGCTCCTCGATAAAATCTACGTTCTTTAACATTTCATCGAGTTTTTCCACTAAATCTTTCTTTAAATTCTCTCCCTCAGTAATCCGCGATGCAACAAACTGTTCGCATGCCTGTCTGAGTGCTTTTTCTAAAACGCTCCAGAGTTCTTTTTCATCGACATCCTGTTCTTCCATCGTGAACACTTCCGGATATTTTGACAATTTGCCGACGGTAATATCGTTTTGCAGATCAAACTGTTCTGCCATGGCGTTCAGATGTGTTAAGTATTCTCGGGCAATCTCTTCGTTATACTTCAAAGCTACATTGTTCTCGTTGTAGTCTTCGTAAGTGATAAAGACATCGACCTTGCCCCTTTGCATGTATTCTTTTAGGAGATTACGGATGGTACTTTCAAAAAAGCCCAATTTCTTTGGCATCTTGATATTGACGTCAAAGTACCGGTGGTTGACGGATTTGATCTCAACCGTAAACTTCCGGTTTTCCTCCATAACCTCTGCCCGGCCAAAACCGGTCATACTTTTGATCATAAAAGCCTCCTGTCTGATTTCTTCTGTGCATCTCTCTATCCGTCTTGCGATACCTGTATGCATAGATACTTTATTATATACAAAAATGAAGGGTTCGTCAAATATTCTTGACTTTTTTCCTGTCAACAATTAGGCTAGGAAGGAAGGAGGTATGACACCATGGCATTTGACGGTATTACCATCGCAAATATTGTATATGATTTAAACCGGACCATTTTAAACGGACGCATTGCAAAGATCGCACAGCCGGAAAAGGATGAGCTGATCTTAACGATCAAGGGAGGAAACGTCGGACAGGCACGTCTTCTGCTCTCCGCTTCCGCATCTCTTCCGTTAATATATCTGACAGACACAAATAAACCAAGTCCGATGAATGCACCGAATTTTTGTATGCTTTTACGCAAACATATTGCAAACGGACGGATCACGAAGATTTTCCAACCGGAAATGGAGCGTATTGTACGCTTTGAGATAGAGCATTTAGATGATTTAGGGGATTTATGTAAAAAATCTCTGATCATTGAGGTAATGGGAAAACACAGTAACATTATTTTCTGTGATGAAAATGACAAGATCATCGACAGTATCAAACATATTTCCGCGCAGGTCAGTTCTGTGCGTGAGGTGCTGCCGGGCAGGGAGTATTTCATTCCAAAGACCAGTGAAAAATTCAATCCGCTGACGGAAAACCGTGAACATTTTCTTTTTGAGATCATGGAAAAACCGACAACTATCCGAAAGGCAATCTATTCCTCTTATACGGGGATCAGTCCGTTAGCAGCCGGAGAAATCTGCTATCGCGCATCTTTAGATGCCGATGCATCGACTTCTGCCCTGTCGGAAGATGAAAAACTGCATCTGTCGAATAATTTCTTCTGGTATATGGAAGATGTAAAAGAAGGGAATTTTACACCGAATATTGTGATGCGCGGCAAAGAGCCGGTGGAATATTCGGCATTTTTGTTAAAACAGTATGCAGATTTAGAGACAATTTCCTACGATTCCATCTCACAGGTGCTTGAACAGTTCTATGCGGCAAAAAATGTTTACACTCACATGCGGCAAAAATCCGCAGATCTACGAAGGATCGTAACCACTGCCCTAGAGCGCAGCCGGAAAAAATATGATCTGCAGTTAAAGCAGTTAAAAGATACGGAAAAACGCAAAAAATATAAAGTCTACGGCGAACTGCTCAATGCTTATGGCTATACCGCCCCGGAAGGAGCAAAAAGCCTAGAGGCATTGAATTATTATACCAATGAGATGATCACGATCCCATTAGACAGCGATCTGTCGGCTTTAGAGAATGCAAAAAAATATTTTGACCGCTATAACAAATTAAAACGTACCTATCAGGCACTCAGCAGCCTGATCGAAGAAACCAAAATGGAGATCATCCATTTAGATTCCATTGCAACGTCTTTAGATATTGCAACGAGTGAAAGCGACCTTTCCCAGATCAAGGAAGAATTGACGGAAAGCGGCTATATTAAAAAGCACAGCACGAAAAAACAGAAATCTGCTAAAAGTAAACCGTTCCACTATGTATCTTCCAATGGATATGATATCTATGTCGGAAAAAATAATTATCAGAATGATGAACTGACTTTTAAGATGGCAACCGGAAAGGACTGGTGGTTCCACGCAAAGGAAATGCCGGGTTCCCATGTCATTGTAAAAACGAATGGCGACGAACTGCCGGATCAGACTTTTGAAGAAGCCGGACGGCTGGCTGCCTATTATTCTAAGGGAAAAGAAGCCGGAAAGGTAGAGATTGACTATCTGCAAAAGAAAAACGTTAAAAAGCCAAACGGTGCGGCACCGGGATTTGTGGTTTATTACACGAACTACTCAATGGTCAGTGAAGCTGATATTGCAGGAATCCAACAAATAGATTAGCGAACATGACGAAAGCCCGGATTCTCCATCCGGGCCTTTTCGCCTTTACTGATTCTTCATTTTCCTGTTGTGTCGGGTATGCTTATTTGTCAGCCATCTGGCGTTCCTGAGCCTCGATCATTTTTTTGACCATATATCCGCCTACGGAACCATTCTGCTTAGAAGTAAGGTTACCGTTGTAACCATCAGATAACGGTACTCCTAACTCGCTTGCTACCTCATACTTAAAACGGTTCATTGCGCTTTTTGCTTCCGGTACACTTGTGGTATTAGAACGTGCCATAATCATTTCCCCCTTTTACTTTTGTAAGCTGTAACTTGTTTGTTACAATGCTAGTATATGTGGTTTCAGGTTTTCTAGACTTACAAATGTATGGGAAAACTGTTAATTTTAGTTAGATTTTTTTATACTATTAGAGATTTAGTTGTTCGAACCATTGTTCGCCGTAGGTTTCCATGTGTTGTTTTAATGCCCGGTGTTCTTCTTTTGATAGTTCTGGGTCTTTGTCTAAGAGAGCCTTTACGTCTTCTGCGGCTTCCTGCAACAGCCCTGCATCTGCAAAGATATCTCCGACGGCAAATTCCATTTCACCACTTTGGCGTACACCAAAGAAATCTCCCTGACCACGCAGTTTTAAATCCTCTCTGGCTATGTAAAATCCATCATTGGAACGATTTAAAATGTCTAATCGTTTTTTGGATTCTTTGGATTCGGAGGTATTCATCATGATACAGTAGGACTGGAGATCGGAGCGTCCGACTCTTCCGCGGAGCTGATGCAGCTGGGCCAGTCCGAAACGTTGTGCATCCTCGATCAGCATGACCGTGGCATTCGGGACATTGACTCCGACTTCGATTACGGTAGTGGATACTAACACATCAGTATCGTGATTTAAAAATTCTTCCATGATCCGGTTTTTCTCTGCCGGTTTCATTTTTCCGTGCAGGCAGGCAATCCGTACATCCGGAAGTTCTGCTTTTAATAATTTCGTATAGTCTGTGACATTTTCTGCTTCGGTATTCTCACTCTCTTCCACTAACGGACAGATGACATATGCCTGATGTCCGTCTTTTACCTGTTTTTCTATAAATTCATAGGCTTTTGGGCGAAATTCCGTACCGACTACACAATTCTTGATCGGGAGCCGTTTTGCCGGAACTTCGTCAATTACAGAAATATCCAAATCTCCATATAAGATAATGGCGAGTGTTCTTGGAATCGGTGTGGCACTCATCACTAAAATATGCGGTTTTTCTCCCTTTTTTCCAAGTGTTTCCCGCTGTCTGACACCAAAGCGGTGCTGTTCATCCGTGATGACAAGTGCAAGATTTTCATAGACGGCGCGTTCCTGGATCAAAGCATGTGTTCCGACGATCAGTGCGTTTGGATATAGCAACATCCTTTCGTAGGCATCCCTTTTCTGCTTTGCCGTCATGGAGCCGGTCAGCAGGATCACCGGAAAGTCTAAGTCATAGTCCTGGCACATCTGTGTAAAATTCTCATAGTGCTGTCTTGCAAGTACCTCTGTCGGTGCCATGATGGCAGACTGGTAGCCATTGGATGCCGCATCGATCATGGCTAAAAATGCAACGATGGTCTTACCGGAACCGACATCTCCCTGGATCAGCCGCTGCATCACATAATCTCCACGCATTTCGTTATGAATGCAGTCGATCGTCCGCTTTTGCGCACCGGTTAACGGATAAGGCAGTTTGGAAATGATCTGTTCTACGATTCCGTTTTCTTCAAAGGTAAACTGATTTTTTGCGGTAACACGCTGCTCTTTTGACATCTGCATCATCAGGATAAATTCAAAAAAATCCTGATATGCCAGACGGTTTCTCGCATTTTTCAAAGCATACGCACTGTCCGGAAAATGCATCTGCCTTACAGCCTGTCCATATTCACAAAAATCATGTATTTTCCTCAGTTTTTCCGGTAAAAAATCATCCAGCAGACAGATGGATTCTAATGCCTGTTTTTCCATCTTACGCACAAGATTGTTTGTCAGTCCTTTCGTCAATGCATAGACCGGCTGAAGACTGTCGGAAAGCTCCTGATACTGTGTGATCGTATAGATCTTTGGCTGTTCCATGATCAGCTGGTTTTTACGTTTTTTCACAATTCCGTAAAATACATACTGCATGCCCGGTTTTAACGTGTTTTTTAAATAAGGCATTCGAAACCAGATCAGAGAAAGGATTTTTTCCCTGCCTTCGATCTGTGTGCTCGTGACTGCCATTCTTCCGTTACGACGGACTAAGGGTGTCTTTTTGATCCTGCCAAGGACTGCGATTACGGTTCCTTCGGATATTTCATCGACACTTTTGGGCTGCTCAAATTTATGATATTCGCGTGGAAAATGAAGGAGTATATCACGCACGGTGTATACTCCTAAGTTTTGAAACAATGTTTCTGTTTTTTCTCCGACGCCTTTTAATTCTCGAATCTGCGAATCTAAGTTCATCGTTTGTTTACTCCACGGAAATTACATAATAGTAAACCGGCTGTCCGCCATAATTTACTTCTACATCTAAATCAGGATAAAGTTCACCGAGTTCAGCGCCTACTTTTTCGGCTTCTTCTTCGGTAATCTCATCGCCATAGTAGAGGCTGATCAATGCTGAGTCCTCATCTACTAATTTAGAAAGCATTTCTTTTAAGGTCTCATCACGGTCTTTGCCGACAGAAATAATGCCACTGTCGCCGATTCCCATATAGTCCCCACGTTTGATCTCTTTTTCGTTGATGATCGTATCACGCACGGCATAAGTAACCTGACCGCTCTTTACGTTCTCAATCTCTGCTTTCATGGCAGCTTCGTTTTCCTGCGGTGTATTCTCAGGAATATAGTTGATCAGTGCGGCAATTCCCTGCGGTACGGTCTTTGTCGGGATGACAATGACATGTTTCTCTTTTACTAAGGTTGCTGCCTGATTTGCTGCTAAAATGATATTCTTGTTATTCGGAAGGATGAAAATGGATTTTGCATGAACTTTTTCAATCGCCTCTAATATATCTTCGGTGCTTGGGTTCATGGTCTGACCACCTTCGATGATCTCATCGACACCGAGGCTTCTGAAAATCTCATTGATTCCTTCTCCGATGGACACGGAAATAAACGCCATGTCTTTTTCTTCGACAGGTCCTTCCTGTTCTGCCTGTTTTTTTGCTTCTTCCTCTTCTTCTTTTTGCTGCTGCGCAAGTTTTTCAGCATCTTTGATCAGTTTTTCCTGATGCTCCTCACGCATATTATCAATTTTCATTCTGCTCAGTGCACCATACGTCAACGCTCTCTGGATTGCAAGACCAGGGTCATTCGTATGTACATGAACCTTGGTAATCTCGTCATCTGCTACGACTACGATAGAATCTCCGATCGACTCTAAATAGGATTTGAAATCACGTTCCTGTTTGTCAGTCATCGGCTTGTTCAGCATAATGATAAATTCTGTACAATAACCAAATTTGATATCTGCTTCTGCCTGTGGTGTGATCTTTGTCACGGTTCCTGCGGATGCAGCACCTTCGATCGTATAATCAATTTCTTTGCCAAGAAGTGCATCATTTGCACCTTTTAACACTTCCACTAAGCCCTGTCCGCCGGAATCTACCACACCGGCCTGTTTTAAGACTGGAAGCATATCCGGAGTCTTTTGCAGCATGCGGTCCGCTTCTTTGATGACCTCACTGACAAAATATACCAGATCATCGGTCTCCTCTGCTAACTCTAATGCTCTGTGGGCTCCTGCTTTTGCAACCGTTAAAATGGTTCCTTCTTTTGGCTTCATAACTGCCTTGTATGCAGTATCGACTGCCTTTTGCAAAGCCTCACTTAAGATCATGACATCAATTTCATCGTATTCTGCGACACCCTTGGTAAATCCGCGCAAAAGCTGGGATAAGATAACACCGGAGTTACCGCGCGCACCACGCAGGGAACCGGAAGAGATGGCCTTACATAAGGATTTCATGTCAGGATTGTCTAATGCACTGACCTCTCTTGCGGCAGACATGATCGTCATGCTCATATTTGTACCGGTATCACCATCAGGGACCGGAAATACATTCAATTCATTGATCCATTCTTTTTTTGCTTCTAAATTCTTTGCACCAGCTAAAAACATCTTTGCTACTTGGGAAGCATCTATTGTACTGATTTCCAACTGTTTACCCTCCTTAATCAATCACACGGACGCCCTCAACAAAAATGTTGATCTTATCAATCTGCATTCCGGTAAACTCTTCTACTTTGTATTTTACGGTTTCCATCAGATTTTCAGAAATCGTAAGAATGCTTACACCGTAAGCCACTATCATATGAAAATCAATGGTAATCTTATTATCTTCATCCAGTGTGACATTAATACCATGATTTAAGTAATCCTTTTTCAACAGCTTTACAAGACCATCCTTCATATTGACAGCTGCCATTCCAACAATACCGAAACATTCAACTGCCACGGAGCCTGCATATGTTGCAATTACGTCCGTATCAATGACGATTCTTCCAAGCTGGGTATTCATCGTTCCCTTCATCTATTTACCTCCATATCATGTTTGCACACATATACTGCACATATATATTCTAGGTTATTATAACTGTTTTTATAGTAAAAGAAAACCTTTCTTTTTGTTTTTTATAATTTTTTTAATTTTTCCTTGCATTATACGACGCCATCTGCTAGAATATGATTGTTGTGGGTTCACTATATAATGTGAATCTAGTAATGTACGAGGAGGTGCAACGTCATGGCAAAATGTGCAGTATGTGGAAAAGCCGCTCACTTCGGTAACAATGTGAGCCATTCTCATAGAAAATCTAATAGAATGTGGAAATCAAACATCAAATCTGTTAAGTGTAAAGTAAACGGTACACCAAAGAGATTATATGTATGTACTTCTTGTTTGAGATCCGGAAAAGTTGAAAGAGCTTAGTTATTAGCTTGATAAAACTTTTATCTTTGATGAAGAAACGAATAAAAAGACTGTCCTATTTCATAGGGCGGTCTTTTTTGTGGTACTTCACCGGCAGCAAAACAGGTTGTAGCCGATGATCAGACACAGGAAAACAAGGATAAATCCGATGATCTCATTTCCGATCAGGAGTATCAAAATCATACCCAGAGAACAACAGAACAGCCCAAAACCACAAACACGTTTCATAAGCACACACCAACAGGGAGCATATATTATGATTAATGTATGCTCCCTGCTTTTAAAATGTTACACTTCTGTTCTGTTTTGTACTTATTCTTCAGACGGATTGACTGCATCGGTTAAGATGTCTTCCATCTCTTTTGCTGCTTTTTTCTCACCTTCGCTTGGCTCTTTATCTTTGGATGTAAATTTGTTTACAAAATCAGGAACCATATCTAAGACTTTTGTGATTCCGTCCTGATTTTTGACATTGACTAATTTCGTGGTACCATTCTGGATGACAAGTACAGCGCTTGGAGTGATCTTTCCTCCCATACCGCCACCGCCGTTGTTCTTCTTTTCATCGGAAAATGCTCCTGCTCCGACACCAAAAGACACGTCTACTAACGGAAGAATGATCGTATCACCGATGTGTACCGCATCTCCTACAACGGTCTTAGTTGTAATAAAGCTGTCCATTCCCTTAAATAATGATGCTACTGTTGAGCTGAAACTGTTGTCTGCCATAGTTACCCTCCTATTTGAATTTTTGCATTAATTTTCTTAAATCTTTATCTCTATATACCCGGATAAAAATGCCGAGCAGATGAAATACCTGAAAATGACCGTTTACCCGGAAGTTTCCCTGGATATAGAACCTGTCCGAGGTAAAATCCGGAACCACATGGATGCCTTTTTTATAAAAAAGAGGCATGATACTGAGTACTCCGGTCAGCTCTCCGGTTGTTGCAGGATCTCCTGTCGAATAAGAAAGCTGCGCCTTTCCACGCCTTGGTCCGATGTGATGAAGCAGCGTCTTTAACTCTTTAAAAATATGACTTACCGCATTTTTATTAGTTTCATCCGATACTTCCTTTTTTATGTTGGAAAAATTCTCTTTTAATGAAAGAATGAATTTTTTAATCTTTTGAATCCATGTTTTAATCATATGCCATGGACGAAACTTTGGCAAGGACTTTTTCTTTGAAAAATCCGAGTCTGTAAAGGTCTCATCTGCTGTGGTATAGGACTTGTCCGTAGCGGATGAGGATAAAAGTTCTGCTGTCTGGATCGATGCAGAATCGTCATCAACGGTTAACCCGTCATGCTCTTCCACTTCATCTTCAAAACCCGTATTTACGGTATCCTGTTCTTCCGGTGTTGTATGTTTTTGCGTCCGCTTCTTTGATCTGCGTTGTTTTTTAGCTTTGCGCGCTGCTTTTTCTTCTGCCGGATAAAGGACTTTTTTGAATCCTAAAATCGAAAGCCAGACAGATATCTTTTTTCCTTCGGCCAAAAACTTTACCCGGATAAAAAACAGCCACGATAATCGTCCGCTGATCTCATTTTTTTCTTGAAAATCACCCTCTACCCGGTAACAGATCGGAAGAAATACGATCAATAGCACTAATGCAAGCAAGATCGCAAGCAGGATTCCAAGGATGATCCCGATGATCTTTAATATAGATAGGAATATACTCATCGTTCTTTTTGATTCTCCTTACGTTTTTCCTTTAAATATTGCTTTACATTTGTGCTGCCAAGTGAATTCATGGTTTCTACAACAATGGTCGCTGCCATGGTAACAGCTTCTTCATATCCCTTTGCGATGCCTACGATCACAAGATTTTTCTTCGGATAATACCGCTGCATCAGCTCTTTGGTACTGATGATCTCTAACAGACTGTCATTGTTCTGTGGCAGGCTGATCACATACATATGCAGCATTCCGGCATTGTGCGTGATTTTCCACTTGATCTTATCTGCTTTTTTTTCAATGTTTTCCGATAGATATAAATCGTCATACCAAATCATGAATATCCCTCACGGTGCTGTTTCTGTGTGAAAAAAGCAGTTCTTAACAAACTGCTTTTTCTCTTAGTAATATTTGCGATTTCCCCATAAGTTGCTCTTTTTCAAATCCACATACTCATTGTAAGCCCGCTCTAAAATCTGCTTTTCATTGGCAAATTTTAACAGATGGTAGGCCTCATGGAATTTGTAATAGCCGGAATCCACAAAATATTCTTCTCGTTGTGGTTTACTGTAATAACTGTCCGCCATCATCAGATACCAGTGGACACTTTTTTCCACCGTGTTATCCGGTATCGTGAAAGTGTATTGGCTCTTTCCAACGTATTTAATGATATTTGCTGCTACGCCGGTCTCTTCCAATACTTCTCGTGCTGCAGTATCCTTATACTCTTCTCCGGGTTCTACGGTTCCTTTCGGTAAAACCCATCCTTCGTACTTGTTCTTATAATTCTTATACAAGACCAGTATCTTTCCACGAAATATTACCACACCACCACAACTTGTTGCCTGTATCATTGCAATCCCTCCTGATGTGGTTGTTCACTTATCCTTAGTATAACCTTTTTTTAGTAAAGTTGCAACAAAAGCCGAAGATTTACTGTGCATAATATGCATCAAATACCTGTTTGGCGATCGGAGCCGCAATTTTTCCACCGGTTCCGGCTTCTTCTGCAATGACAGCGATCGCAATATCCGGTTTACCGGAGTCTGCTTTGGTTGCAAATCCCGTAAACCAGGCATGGCTGTCACGGTTGCTGTTGATCTCGGCAGAACCGGTTTTACCATACGCTGTATAGCTCTGTCCCTTCAAAGCGCTTGCGGTTCCGCTCTCTACAACCTCCTGCATATACTCGCGGATGGTCTGTGCCTGTTCCTTGCTCAAAAGTTTTCCATATTCCGCTGCCTCAAACTGTTTGACTAAAGTGCCGTCTTTGTTCTGTGTATGGTCAATGACATAAGGGGTCATCAATACTCCGTCATTTGCGATCGCAGCACTGATCAGCATCATATGATAAGGGGAAACCAGTGTCTTTCCCTGTCCGATGGCTGTCTGCATCGTTTCTCCGGTACCGGAAGAAGCATCTAAGGAAAAACTGCTCTTTTTCGTGTCTAAATCTCCCGGAAGTTTTTGATTAAACAGCATTTTTTCACAGAACTTCCGAAAAGCCGCCTTATCCAAGCTCAGTCCGATATTAGAAAATGAGGTATTACAGGAATTTTTAAAAGAAGCCTTTAAATCCTCACTTCCATGTACTTCCCCGCCAAAGCAGTGAATCTCTGAATTATCCACATTCAGTTTTCCGTTACATTGAAAGGAGTATTCATTATAATTGCTGTTTTCATTCATATATTCTAAAGTAGTTAAAATCTTAAAAGTAGAACCCGGCGGGTATTGTCCCTGTGTCGCACGGTTGACTAAAACAGAGCTTTCGGAATCGCCTGATATTGCTTCCCAGTTTGCCGCTACCTCATTCGGGTCAAAATCCGGCTTAGAAACCATAGCTAAGATCCTTCCGGTCGAAGGCTCCATGACCACCACTGCTCCATCGTGTTCTCCAAGTGCATCATAGGCTGCCTGCTGTAAGCTGACATTTAATGTGGTTACCACATCGTCTCCCTTATTCTTTTCCCCACGGATCTCATTGACAATACGTTCTAAGAAAAAGCTGTTTGAGCGTAAAAGGTTGAAGTTTGCAGCAGATTCCACACCTAATTTGCCGTGGGTGGAATAGCCGACCACATGGGCAAACAGGTTCCGGTACGGATAGGTTCTGGTCTCTTTTCCCTCGGCATCTACGTTACTCTCTGCAAGTATCTCACCGCCGGAACCCATAATTTTTCCACGGACAGTACTGCTCGAAAACGAATCCTGTCTTGCATTGTAAGGCGAATTGATAAAATCCTCGCTCTTTACCGTTTCAAAATAGGCAAAGTATCCCATTAAGGCGATAAAGATACCTAAAAATGCATAGGTAATGACCACGAACTCCCGGTTTCTAGTCGAGGTCTTCGATGTCCTGGTCGAATCCGGTTTTTTTGCGTCCGTTTCCGGAAGTTGGTCTTGCAGCCGGTTCAGGTTTTCGTTGTGGTTCCCGTTTTGTTCGTTTTTCTTTAACGTTAACTTTCTTTTTCTTCTTTCCTTCATGTTGTTTCATTCCTTCTTCATCCTGTCTTAAAATATAAAGACCCTGGATGATTGCAAAAATAATCGTGGTACTGAGCAGGGAGCTTCCGCCATAGCTGACAAGTGGCAGTGTTACACCGGTAGACGGTATAAATTTTGTTACACCGCCGATGGTTAAGAACACCTGAAATCCGTAGACGGTTCCAAGTCCCAACGCGATCAGCTTATAGAACTGATCTTTGATCTGCATCGCTATATTTAAAAACATCAGATAACAGCTGACACAGACTAAGAGCAGACAGAGTGCAAAGACACCGCCAAGCTCTTCGGAAATTGCTGCAAAGACAAAATCCTGTTCTACGACCGGGATCTTATCCGGCATTCCCTGATATAGTCCCATTCCAAACCAGCCGCCGGTTCCGATGGCAAATAAAGACTGACAGATCTGATAGCCCTCTTTGTCAATGACACCTAACGGATTCTTCCATGCAACAACACGCACCCGGACATGGTTAAATAATTTGTATGCCACTAACGATGCAAGCGCCCCGGTTCCAAGTCCGGCTAAGGCATAGGATGGTTTTCTGGTTGCTACATACAGCATGACTAAATAGACTACAAAAAAGATCAGTGCCGCACCTAAATCTTTGGATAATACTAAGATCACAACATGGAGTGCCGCGACGATCGTGGTTTTTACAACCTGTGCAAATTCTGTAGATTCATAGAACATCGAGGCTACAAAGAATACAAAGAGAATTTTGATAAATTCCGATGGCTGGATACTGATCCCGCCAAAGGAAAAGGATAATTTTGCTCCATAACTCCTTGCACCGAGTACCGCAACTACGCTTAAGAGTGCAAGTCCGACTCCTGCGTAAACCCAGGTCAATTTGTGAAAAAACTTCAATTTGTGGATAATAAACGGTACTAAGAGTGTGATCCCGATGGCTGCAACGGCGATCTCACACTGCTTCATTGCCTTGTCAAAATCCAGTCTGGTCAGAATAATAAAACCGATGGCTAAGAGCATACACATATTATTGACGACCAGTCTGGAGGCTTTTCGATAGAATACTTTATAACAGAGCTGGATGATCACAAGTAAGATCAACTGTACTAAATACAACCCAATGACCTTCAAATCTAAAGTCGATGCATAAATAACTAAAAACGCATCTAAATGAATCAGGTAGATCAAGGATGCCTGACTGTTAAATATTCGGTTTTGCCGTTCCGGTGAACGTCTGCGAAATACCGCAAAACATTGGTAAGTATAGATCGCAAGTAATACGATCATCAGATATTTCGAGACTTCAATAATTAAATGTACCATAACGTTCCCTTACTCTACACCTCGTTTCATATGTCCGTTGGTGTAGTCTTTCCAATCATTTTGTTCCCATTTTCCCTTTTGTATATATATTTTCTCAAAAAAAGATAATATTTTTTCTGTTTCTTTCACAGATTCGGTGGTAAACTGCATCCTTAAGGATTTCGGATGGATACTTTCCACCTCCTGCCGCATGCCAAACAGTGCTAATGGACTGCTGTTATAAAGAATGTTATAACAATCCGTGCAGTAGTTTCTGACCGCAAAATGTTTTCCGTAGCGGTCTTTTAAGTAACAGAGACTTTCTTTTTTCTGACACTTTTTAAGGCTCTTAAAAATACAGCCGGCACTGACCATTAACGGCAGATATCCATAGATTAACAGTTCGCTGTTAGAGCAGTCTCTGTGACGGAGTTCTTTGTAATTTAATTCCAAAGGTACCGTGTTCCTACAGATACCGCTTTGGGCAAATGCCTCCTGGGTGCGGTTTGAATAGGTATACAGATCATGGTCTGCCATGACTGTTCCTGTATAGGCATGTCTTTGTAAAAAGCCGATCTCTTCATAATTTTTCACGATGATCCCATCAAATGGGATGGTAAAGACCGTATCATAAAGTCTTTCATACCGTTGTCTGGTGCGTTCCCTGAAGATCACAGGCAGTATGAAACAGGCTTCTTTTCCGGCTGCCGTAATACTCTGATATGCTTTTTGTAAATCCGCTGTATCTTCTGTCCGCAAAAAAGTATCCGCATCTAAACAAATGCGTGTGACATAATCTGTCTTACAGACACAGGCAAGCTGTTCTGTGGTCTGCACGGACACCGTTGTAGAAAAATCTGCTGTGTGGATGTCTGCTGTCCTGACATTTCTTGTACCAATGTCTGATTTATGGGATTCCGGTTTTACTGCCATTCCGATCCTTCCGGTATCTGCGAGCAGTTTTTCTTCTAATGCATGAAGTGCATCCCTTCGTAACGCATTGAGCTGCCCGATCGGAACGAAAATATCATCATCCATTTCTATTTCTAAGGATTCAAAAACAAAGGATGTATTTCCGGTCTTTTGCATTTTTTCGGATACGGTATTTTTATCCAGCGGCTTCTTTTGTGCGGCTTCTACCGGTTCACCAAAGATCTGCACTTCTGCTTCTCCGGTGCCTACCGATAGTGTAGCATTTTTTCCGCAAAAGAGCTTTAAGTTTCCCTTAATTTTTCTTTGAAGATCTTTTTGTAAATAGGTTTTCCGTATGGTTTCGTGCAGTTTTTCGTCGGTTTTAGTATGATTTGGCTTTGAAAAGGTAATCATATCCGAACCGTTATGTCTGGTATAGTATCCGGTTGTAAATCCACTGCGGCTGCCAAGGGATTCTAATTTTTTCTCATCGTTTTTATCTACATGAAAGGCTTCGCGTCCATATTGTTCATAGAGGTCGATATATTTACGATAAATGGAGGTCACACCTGCCGCATATTCAGCCTGCTTCATCCTGCCTTCGATTTTAAAAGAGTCAATCCCGCATTCTGCTAACTGTGGGATCATACCGATGGTACAGAGGTCTTTCGGGCTCAAAATGTGGGTCGCCTCTCTAGTCAGACGTTCTCCCGCTGCATTTAAAACTTCATATGGAAGCCGGCAGGGCTGCGCACATCTTCCACGGTTGCCGCTGCGTCCTCCTAGCATACTGCTTAAGAGACATTCGCCGGAATAGCAATAACAGAGCGCTCCATGTACAAAGCTCTCGATTTCGACACCTGTATCTGATTTTATTTTTTGGATCTCTTCAAAGGATAATTCCCTTGCAGTTACAATCCTTGAAGCACCCTGTTTTTGTAAAAATGCTGCTCCGTCAGTTCCGGTTACCGTCATCTGGGTACTTGCATGGATGGAAAGTTGTGGAAATGCTTCACGGATAAACGTCAGTACACCAAAATCCTGTACAATGACAGCGTCTAGTCCCTGTTCGTAGTATGGAAGCAGATAGTCAAAAAGCTGCTCTTCCATTTCACGTTCTTTGAGCAGTGTATTGACCGTCAGATAGACTTTTCTGTTATGAATATGAGCATAGTCAATGGATTCTAACAGTTCCTCTTTAGAAAAATTATCGGCATAAGCTCTTGCACCAAAAGCAGGGCCGCCGACATATACCGCATCTGCGCCTGCCCCGATGACTGCTTTTAAAATTGGATAGGCTCCCGCAGGAGACAATAACTCTATAGCTTTCAAGTGGTTTCCTTTTCTTCTTTTTTATCCGTCTTTGCGGAGGTTACTTTCCCTAGCAGGGAATCTTCTAATGCAGCCTCTAATTTGGTTTTATTTAATAATAATTCCTTGTTTTCGGCTTCTAATTCTTCAATCCTTTGCGTATTTGTTTCCGTCTGCACCTGATTCGAGATCAGATCGTGTTTCAGATTGTAGATCTCACGCTCTTTTGCTTCTAAATCCAGTTCTAATTTTTCGACCTGTGCTTTTGCTTTGAAATAGTCATCCGCAATATTTAATTCTGTCAGGATTGCCCTCATATCCGGTGTCAGATGTTTAAAGGAATCCAATTCCTCCGCTTCGGAAATTTTCGTATTTATATAGGAGGCGATTTTTTGCAGATACTCTTCACTTTCAAATCCGCTTAATGTATATACTTTTCCTCCAATTACAACTTCTGCATTCGTCTTTGCTGACATTGTTCTCTCCCATCGACCATATCTATGTATTTTTCTCACGCATCTACTATATGTAGTACATTATACTTGTTTTCCTATGGTTTCGCAATACCAAAATGATGATAGGCAAAATCCGTTGCCACACGCCCTTTTGGTGTTCGGTTAATAAATCCGTTTTTCACAAGATATGGCTCATAGACATCTTCGATCGTGCCGGAATCTTCGCCGATCGCTGCCGCAAGTGTATCTAAACCGACCGGACCGCCGTTGAATTTTTCTATGATCGTATAGAGGATATTGCGGTCGTTTGTATCCAGTCCGAGTTTGTCTACCTCTAACAGATCCAGTGCAAAGGCTGCAACTTCTTCATTGATCTTTCCATCGTATTTGACTTCCGCAAAATCACGGACTCTTTTCAACAGGCGGTTGGCAAGTCTTGGTGTTCCACGGGAACGTCTGGCTAATTCCAAAGCGCCTTTTTCATCAATTTCAACACCTAAGATAATGGCGGAATGCCGGATGATCACTTTTAATTCTTCCGGCGTATAAAATTCTAAATGATGTACGACACCGAATCGGTCTCTTAACGGTGCGGAAAGCAGTCCTGCCCTTGTGGTCGCACCGACTAAGGTAAATTTCGGAAGGTCAAGACGTATGGAACGTGCCGAGGCGCCTTTTCCCATCATAATGTCAATGGCATAGTCCTCCATTGCCGGATACAGTACTTCTTCCACCTGCCGGTTCAGACGATGGATCTCGTCCACGAACAATAAATCGCCCTCCTGCAGATTGCTTAAGATTGCAGCCATCTCTCCCGGTTTTGCGATTGCCGGACCGGAGGTTACCTTCATATGGACACCCATTTCGTTTGCGATGATCCCTGCTAAGGTGGTCTTTCCAAGTCCCGGAGGTCCATAGAACAACACATGGTCTAAGGATTCCCCGCGGTTTTTAGCCGCCTCAATATAGACCTTCAGATTTTCCTTTGCTTTTTCCTGTCCGATATATTCCGATAAAGTCTGCGGACGCAAGCTCTTTTCAATTTTTAAATCTTCTTCCTGAATCTGGGTGGATATGACCCGTTTTTCCATGAGTAACTCTCCTTTTTATGCGAAGTTTATAAAAATGCCATCTGTTTTAATGCCATTTTTAATACATCCTCTACCTGATCGTCCGGTGAAATTTCAATGCCCTGCAATACTTTTAAGGCTTCACTTTGGGAGTAACCCAAAGAAGTTAATGCAAGAATTGCTTCATTTTTTACACCTACAGCCGGGTTTAACTCTGCTTTTTGTGCCTGATTTGCAAGTTTTTGTTCAAAAGCATCTTCTAAGCTCAATTTATCCTTTAACTCGATGATCACACGCTGGGCGGTCTTTGCACCGACTCCCGGAGCCTTTGCAATGGCTTTTGCATCGTCTCCTAAGATGGCAAAACGCAGATCATCGGTTGATAATACGGAAAGGATAGAAAGTGCTCCCTTGGGTCCGATGCCGCTGACTCCGATGAGCATTTTAAAGATCCGCACATCTTCTTTGGTCAGAAATCCGTAGAGTAAAATAGCATCTTCACGCACATAGTGATAGGTGTAGATTTTTACCTCTTCACCGACGGACGGAAGGTAATCAAATACCTGTCCCGGAACGGCTATCTCATAGCCGATGCCCTGATTTTCTACGATGATCGCATCTTCTGTGATTTCTGCAAGGATTCCTTTGATATATGCATACATAATGTATTCCTCTTTCTGTTTAAAAATCAATCCGCTGTTTCAGTCTCAGGATGACTTCCTGTGCCACAATGCCGATCATAATTCCGGTAATGATCCCGGCTATGATAAGTACGGAAGCATAGTAAAGGATGTTATAATTTTCTACTACAAGTGCTGCAACGAACAGTTGTCCGATGTTGTGGCTGATCCCGCCTGCGGCACTGATAGAGATGACGTGCAGTCCGGTATATCTTTTCAGCAGATACATGATAAGAAAGCTCAATATCCCGCCTGCAAGGCTGTAGAGGATGCTGAACATATTGCCGAACATAAATCCCGCTAAAACAATCCGCAGTAAAGAAACCAGCAACGCTTCTTTCGCACCGATACAATAGAGCATCATCACTACCACGATGTTGGTAAGCCCTAACTTTACACCTGGGATTCCGAAATAGAATGGTATCAGACTTTCAATATAGCTGCATATCAATGCCAATGCCAAAAATAACCCTAAATATGCGGTCTTTTTATTCATAGTACTCCTTTACTGCACAACAGCATCGTAATCTTTTTTCGTGTTTCCGGTGACTTCTGCTACTACTTTATTTGGCAGACATACGATGGTCTGATTTTTTTTTGAAATCGCCTGCTGGTGGACACAGAGCTGATCCGGGCAATCGGCGGTAAGCATTTTTGCCTTTCCGTCTGAAATCTTTAAGATATTTGTGGTTTTATCCCCTGCTTTAATATCGATGGTCTGCTCTTTTTCTAAATCATAAGTTCCGTAGACTTTGCCGTCAACCGTCACTGTTACCATAGCACCTGTTTCTTTTTGAAAATAGTTCGTAAAGAAAAAGATGAGAATGGCGATGATCAGAAGCAGTCCGATAAAAACAGCATCCTTTTTTCCAAAACGCTTTTTTGTGTGATCCATGTCCTATCTGCCTTCTGCTAAAGTGCCAAGATAATAAAAACCTTTACATTCATCTAAGGAAACATTTACAATCTTTCCGATCAGATCCGCACCACCCGGTACATGGACAACGGAATTATTGCTCAGTCTTCCGGTAACAAGATGTTCATCCTGTGCGTTGATCTCTTCAATCAGAACTTTTTGTACCGTTCCCTGTAATGCACCGGCTTTTTGACTTCCGATCTCCTGGACGACATGTAGCAACCGGTCAAAACGGTCTTTTACCACCTCTGGCGACACCTGATCTTCTTTTGTCGCCGCCGGAGTTCCGGTACGTTTTGAATAAATAAAGGTAAATGCACTGTCATACTGCACTTCTTTTACAACTTCCATGGTTTCTAGGAAATCTTCCTCTGTCTCACCCGGAAATCCGACAATGATATCTGTCGTAAGTGCAATATCAGGAACTGCCGCACGAATTTTCTTTACCAGTTCTAGATACTGCTCTTTCGTATAATGACGGTTCATCTCTTTTAAGATGCGGCTGCTGCCGGATTGTAACGGAAGATGCAAGTGTTTGCAGATTTTTTTCGATTTTCCTAACACTTCTATCAATTCATCGGATAGATCCTTTGGATGCGAAGTCATAAAACGGATCCGCTCTAAACCGTCGATTTTTTCTACTTCTTCTAACAACTGTGCAAACGTCATCGGATGCTCTAAGTTCTTGCCATAGGAATTGACATTCTGCCCTAAGAGCATGACTTCTACGACACCGTCTGCTACAAGCCGTTCGATCTCACGGATAATGTCTTTTGGATCGCGGCTGCGCTCTCTTCCACGCACATATGGAACAATACAATAGCTGCAGAAATTGTTGCATCCGAACATGATATTGACACCGGATTTGAATGTATATTTACGTTCTACCGGTAAATCCTCTACGATTTTGTCGGTGTCTTTCCAGATGTCAACGATCATTCCTTTGGATTCAAATGCAGCTACGATCAATTCTGCAAATTTATAGATGTTATGCGTTCCAAATACCAGATCCACAAAACGATAGCTTGTCCGTATCTTTTCTACAACTTCCGGCTCCTGCATCATGCATCCACAAAGCCCGATCATCATATCCGGATTCTTTTTTTTCTGGCTGTGCAGGTATCCTAAGCGGCCATAGACTTTGTTATTGGCATTTTCACGAACGGTACAGGTATTATAGATCACAAAATCCGCATCTTCAGTCTCTTTTTTTACATATCCGATCTGTTCTAATATCCCGATTAATTTTTCGGAATCCCTCGCATTCATCTGACATCCAAAGGTATTGACGCAAAATGTAAGAGGCCGTCCCTTTTTCCGGCTTTTTTCCTGCACATACTGTCTTGCCTTTGCTATATAGTAATACTGCCGGTCCGGTTCTTCCTGTGGTGGATTCTGTGTTAAATCAATGTTATCAAAATCTATATTTTCGTACATGTGTTACAGTTTTACCTTTCTGATTTCTAATCGTTTGCGATTTTCTGATTTCCTGTGTTCTTTAGAGGTTCTCTATGGACGGATCTGTCCGTTACCATAGATGATGTATTTGGTGCTGGTCAGTGCTTCTAATCCCATCGGACCTCTGGCATGAAGTTTCTGGGTGCTGATTCCGATCTCGGCACCAAACCCAAACTCAAATCCATCTGTAAAACGGGTGGATGCATTGACGTAAACTGCCGCGGCATCGACTTCGTCTAGGAATTTTTCTGCATTTGTGTAGTTCTCGGTAATGATAGCTTCGGAGTGTCCTGTGTTGTAACGGTTGATATGAGTAATCGCCTCAGCCGTTGATTTTACAGTCTTTATGGATAAAATATAATCCAGATATTCTTTTCCCCAGTCTTCGTCTGATGCCGGGATGATGTCACTGCATGCTTCCTGACTTGCCTTATCGCCACGCATCTCAACATTTTTCTCCTTCAGACGCTCTGCTAATTTCGGAAGCAGTGCATCCTTGATATTTTCATGGACAACTAAGGACTCACAGGCATTGCAGACTCCGATCCGCTGTGTCTTTGCGTTGAAGATGATGTTGACCGCCATGTCTAAATCTGCACTCTCATCTACATAGATATGGCAGTTGCCGGTTCCTGTCTCGATTACCGGTACGGTTGCATTTTCTACAACGGCACGGATCAGTCCGGCTCCACCGCGTGGGATCAAAACATCTACATATCCGTTCATTTTCATAAATTCTGTCGTGGTCTCTCTGGAGGTATCTTCGATCAATGCGATGGCATTCTCATCTACACCACACTCCGCTAACGTACGTCGGATACTGGCAACGATTGCGATATTTGAGTGGAGCGCATCACTTCCTCCTTTTAAGATCACTGCATTTCCGGTTTTAAAACAGAGTCCGAAGGCATCTGCCGTTACATTTGGACGTGCTTCATAGATAATGCCGACAACGCCAAGTGGTACACGTTTTTGACCGATCCTAAGACCATTTGGACGTTTTTTCATGGAAAGGACTTCACCGATTGGGTCATCTAAAGCGGCTACCTGTTCTAATCCTTCTGCCATCTGCTCAATACGTTTTTCAGTTAATAAGAGACGGTCTAAGAGTCCTTCCGGCATTCCGTTCGCTTTTCCTGCCTCCATGTCCTTTGCATTTTCGGCGATCAGTGTCTTTGCATCTTTGATCAGATTCTTTGCAACACAATTTAATACTTCATTTTTCTTATTGGTTTCAAGAAGTGCCATTTTTCCGGCAGCTTCTTTTGCCTTTATGCCAATTTCCATTAATTCTGCTTTCATAGTGTTTCTCCTCTCTTCATGATTTTGTGGTTTTTATCGTTCTATCCGGTGTTACGATCCATTGCAGGGGAATATCAGTAACTTCTGTTGGAATATGATCTACAATCTGAAATTCATATGCAATTCCAACTTTTAGTAATCTGGGATGTCTTTCAAAATATCGGTCATAATATCCTGCTCCATGTCCGATGCGCCCGCCATCTATAGAAAAACCGACTCCGGGGGTCAGGCAAATAGCATCTTCCCAACAGACTTTTTGTTCACCGATAGGTTCCATGACTCCAAATTGTCCTTTTCGCACCTCATTTAAATCCTGTATTTCATAAAAATCCATGTTGTCACCGTCTGTTTTAGGTAGTGCGACACGTCTGCCGGTATCTAACAGCCATTGTATCAGAGGAAGCAGAGACAATTCTGTTCCCAACGGATAATACGCGTAAAAATATCCCCTGTTTTGCAGTTCTTCCCAGGTTGTCAACTGTCCCTTTGTATTGGTTGACAATTCCTTGCACAGGTTTTCGGGAAGTTCTTCCCGTTTTTGTAACAGTTCTTTTCTAATTTGCGCCTTTGTTACCATATTTTTTACCAAGGTTTACAATACTTCCATCTGCTTCTTTGACATCGATATTATTTAACTGTGCCCTCAAATTGCTTCTGACCGATGCGATATACTCTTTTCGAAGGAGTGCCTGCTCCTTTTTCTCTGCTTCAGTCAATCCTTCTGCCTTGGATTTGTGATAGAGTGCATTGATCCTGTCTATTTTTTTCTGATCCATAAATCCTCCTAATTAACCCATATTTTCTTCTATAAAATCAGGTATGTAAAAATCTTCATCTTTGTTGGATAAAAAGACGGTTCCTATAAAGTCGTCTTCAAATATTTTATGCAGGACACCGACATCTTTCGCATTGGCAATGATCATATCCGCACCGGAATAGGATGCAATTCTTGCTGCATTCAGCTTTGTTGCCATTCCTCCGGTACCGACATCGCTTCCGGTGGTATCTTTTGCCATATTCAGGTATTTTTCATCCAGTTTTTCCACCGTCTCGATCAGTTCCGCATTCGGGTTTGTATGCGGGTCATCGGTAAACAGTCCGTCGATGTCTGACAAAAGAACTAACAGATCGGCACCGATCAGGGATGCAACAATGGCAGATAAGGTGTCATTGTCACCGAATTGGATCTCATAGGTGCTGACGGTATCATTTTCATTGACGATCGGGATGACACCGAGACGGAACAGCTCTTCAAAGGTGTTTTCCGCATTTTTTCTGGATACATTATCTATCATGGTCTTTTTGGTCATTAATACCTGACCACAGGTCTGGTGATACTCACTGAATAATTTCTGATATGTCATCATCAGACTTGCCTGTCCGACTGCCGCGCATGCCTGCTTAACGGCGATTCTTTTGGGACGTTTTTTGATCCCCATCATTTTTCTTCCTACGGAAATAGCACCGGAACTTACCAGGCACACATCAATATCCTGATTTCTCAGATCACATAATTCCCGCACCAGACGCTCTAATTTGATAAAATCCAGATTTCCTGTCTTTGGATGCGTCAGTGAGGATGATCCGATCTTTACAACAACTCTTTTTTTATTTTTGAAACGGTTCTTTTTCATTTTTTATTCTTAACTCCTCTTATGTGATACACAATTATATATTTTATCATAGTTTGTGAAAAAAAACTATACTTGTTGTAGGGGAGTTTTGTGGTGTAATGCATTTTTTATGTGATCGTGCTGTCCTCGGCTATCCCCGCAGACATGCTGCGTTTCCTGTTCGCCGCACACGCCTTTTCGCCCATGCTTTGTGTAACTCGCCCTATGGGCTCAAACAGACACAAAACATGAGCGGCAGTGTGCTCCTCACGACGGAAGCCTCGAGACTGTCTGTGAGAATAGCCGAGGACAGCGATACAGCATAGAAAATCTTGAAATAATGTAATGAAAAAAATGACATTTTGGTAGATCATCTAGTGACTTCAAATAACATTCACCTAATAAAATGCTGAGTTATTTGGGGTACGGATCTGTTGTCGTGTTTTGGTTACTATAAAATAAGGTTCTAAAACAAAAGATGCTGCTCATTTGAGCAACACCTTTTGCTTATATCCTCGTTATACACTCACTTTCCTTGTGAATTTTTTTTAAGAACCTGAATTTTCTTCATTCCTTTCGAAAGTATATACCCCAGTGAGATTTCACCAATGATGGAGTGTTTCTTTTATGCTATGGAGATGAAACTCGGAAGCATTGGTGAAATCTTACTGTGCAATACAAAAATCTTTATATAAATAGTATGAGTAATATGATTCATTTACTTACATTTTCGATATAAACTCATCTATAGATTCTGCCTTTGCTGCCTGTTTTAACCAACCGTTCAGGATTTTAATATCTTTTTCATTACAGACTTTTTTGCGGATTTCTTCCGGTATCGTGCCGATATCTTCTAATAATTCTAAGATAGCATCTGCTTTTCCGGCTGAAAAACCCTCCTCTCTTCCCTCTTCTATGCCTTTTTCAATCCCTTGCTCAATCCCCTTTTCCAGACCTTCCTGAAGTCCTTTCTCATATTCATCTTTCCGGACAATCTCAAAGACTGCTTCCTCATCATATTCAAAAATACTCATTTCCACCGCCTCTTTCCTGTTTCGAAGCAGAAACTCCCGCAGGATTCCTTCGTGGATACACTCTGTCACCGCTTTGTCCACTGCCTCTTCTACATTCTTCATATTCTTTGCATAAGTTCGTACTTTCTTCACATAAATCGCATACTCCTTTAAGGTCTGGCATTGTTCTAATAACTTTTTATTCTTTCCGAGGTTGATATTTAGCATGGTTACCACTAATTCTAAATCCGGATCGTCCATCGATTTTTGAAACGCATCTGACAACCTTAAATATTTCTTTTCTGCCTGTTCCTCCGAACCATTGTAGAATACTAGAAATCTCGGTGTCGGGATTTTGATGAGTGTGTTGCGATACAGATCCCTGTGATCAACCTGTCCCTGCAGTTCCTTTGCGATATAAAACAAATCCCGTAATGGCATATTTGGAGAATAAGTGGACTGATGCTCATAAAGGTTCAAATAGGAATCCATAATAAATGCCAGATCATTTTTCATGTTCATGTAGATGGCATTTTCTAAGGTTACAATCTCTAGTTCTTCTGCGTTTGTGTAAGATGTTCCGTTGACTGCATTATAAAGACTTAACAGCTCTTTCTTTTCACGGAATATCATGCGGAACAGTCTGTCCTTGTGGTTTCTTGCAACATGGATTTCATTTGGGGTTTCTGTCATAGTATTACCTCCTGTGTGAAATTGTCTTGCAGGAGTTCTTATCCTTATTTTCTCGAAAACTCCTGCTGTTCATAATGTTGGAAAAGCATGAATTTTCTGATCTGAATAAGATTTGTAATAGACTACGGCAGAATTGCCGCCTTATATAAGAAAATATGCTTTGAGAGTATTATAGCATGGTGGGAAAAGTGTTACAACCGAGTTTGAATGCAATTGTGAGTATTTTTTCTTTATACGCTGGTGTTATCCTCGGCTATCCCCGCAGACATGCTGCGTTTCCTGTTCGCCGCCATGCCTTTTTGCTCATGTTTTGTGTAACTCGCCCTACGGACTTAGACAGACACAAAACATGAGCGGCAGTGTGCTCCTCGCGACGGAAGCCTCGCAACTGTTTGTGGGAATAGCCGAGGACAGCGGTACGGCATAGAAAATCCTAAAATAACTTATAAAAAGAATTGTATTTGTGAAATTATTCAATATTTTAAAAATATTAAACAAATTGACAATACTATGTAAATAACATCCAATACCACATCTAATCTGCATCACTCTACTTGTAATATCCGCCCAAAAATCTCAACGTAGAACAACTTCCTTCCCGAACCGCATTAGACAACGTGTATCCCAGCGAGCACCCGACGATTATGAAAAGTTTCTTTTTGTGCTATGGAGATGAAACTCCCGGAAGCGTAGAGCCCTCTGGCGAACACGCTTCCTGTTTTGAAGGAGGTTCAGCGGAATGTTTAACACAAGGAAACTTGCAATAATCGTCGGAAGCTCGCTGAACACAGACTTTTTCATGCACATATGTTATAATACGAAGTAAATATCGAAAACAGATTTTAGATTAAGGAGACTTCTGATGAAAAAATATCTGACTATTTTTGTATGCTTACTGAGTGCACTCTTTTTTGCTGCCTGCCAAAAACAGGATACCTCTGTGTCTAAAACGGGTTTCTATTTTGATACTGTCATAAAAGTCACTCTTTACGACGCGGATGCCGAACCAGAATTAGAGTCCTGTTTTGCTCTTGCAGACAAGTATGAAAAACTTTTAAGTGCCACGAAAAAAGGCAGTGATATCTGGAATATCAACCATGCAAAAGGAAAACCGGTAGTAGTCTCAAAAGAAACTATTTCCATGCTTCAAAAAGCCATTGATTACAGCGAGCTTTCCGATGGTGCCTTTGATATCACGATCGGCGAACTCTCTTCTCTTTGGGATTTTGGTGAAAATAAGGATACTGTTCCGTCTCAAAAAGACATTAATGCCGCACTTCCTACCGTGGACTATCATAATATTGAGATATCAGACAATACCGTAACCTTAAAAAATCCGAAAACACAGATCGACCTTGGTGGGATTGCAAAAGGCTACATTGCAGATCAGATGAAGGCACAACTTCGTTCAGATGGCATTACCGAGGGGATCATTAATCTTGGCGGCAATGTGTTAACCGTTGGTCCGAAAAAATCCGGCGATACTTATAAGATCGGCATACAAAAACCATTCGATGATTCTGGTTCTCCGATCGCATCTGTTGATATTACTGATGCTTCTCTTGTATCTTCCGGGGTCTATGAACGGTATTTTGAAAAAGACGGTAAACGCTACCATCATATTTTAAACCCAAAAACCGGGTATCCTTATGAGAATGGCCTACTTGGTGTTACCATTATTACGGATTCGTCTGTTGATGCCGATGCACTCAGTACCACCTGTTTTGCACTCGGCTTAGAAGATGGGATGAAACTGATTGAAAATACAAAAGGAGCCGAAGCCGTATTCATTACTGAAGATTTTACACTTCATAAGTCCTCCGGCATCGGCTCTGAGATTCCATTCCATGAAAATTAACTGTTTGCTGCTTTGATGGTCATATTGTTCAGCCATACGCCTTTTTTTACCAGCACATAGCCGATGATACATTTTACAATTTCCATCATCTGCACTAAGAAATATACAAGGATCACATTCCAGTCTGTATAATTGATGAGCAAAATAGCTGCCGGAATGTCTACAACCCAGATATAGAAGCTGTCGAATAAAAAGGTAACGATCGTCTTTCCGCCGGAACGCAGAGTAAAATAGGTTGAATTCATAAATGCGTTCAATGGCATACAGACTGCCAGCACCCGGATGATCCATGCCGCAATATATTTGACATCATCACTGGTATTATAGATCTGCGGAAAGAATGGAGATACAATGATCATTAAAATGGCAACACCCAAACAGCTTGCCACAGAAAAGAAGATCAGTTTTCTATCGGTATCCACTGCTTCTTCCATCTTTCCTGCTCCTAAAAGCTGTCCTAGAATGATTCCGATCGCACTTCCCATTGCGATATAGACAATACTGAACATATTGGATAATGTCGTTGCGATATTAATCCCTGCAACCACCACCAGTCCCCTCGAGGAATAACAGCGTACCAGCATTGCCATTCCGCCTGCCCATAACGTCTCGTTTAACAGCAGCGGGGTTCCTTTTTTGATAACTTCCTTTACTAAATCCATCGGCACATGGAAAGAACGGTACACACCGCGTATAAACGGTTTTTCTGCCGTATGACTGTGCGCCCACGCCATGACAACCGCCACTTCTGCGATTCGTGCGATCACGGTTGCTATCGCTGCTCCGCGTACCCCAAGTTCCGGAAATCCGAATTTTCCAAAGATCAGACTGTAATCTAACAGCAGATTTGCAAAAAAAGCAACGATTCCTGCTTTCATCGGGACAATCGTTTCTCCGGTCTCACGCAGGGTCCCACTGTATGTTTGCGTCAGTGCAAACGGGATCAGACATCCCATCATAATATGCAAATATTCCCTTGCATATTCAAATGTCAATGCCGCATCATTCCCCTGTGCATCTCCTTTTAAAAACATCTGAATTAAATTATCCCCAAATATGCCCAATACCAGAAACCAGATACCAACTAAGACAGCAACCACCATTAATTTCAGACGAAGCGTGTGACGTACCCCTTCTTCATCTCCGCTGCCATAGTATTGTGCCGTAAAAATTCCAACTCCTGATACTCCGCCGAAGATACAGAGATTGAATACGGTGATGATCTGATTGACAATGGCAACTCCTGACATCTGATTTGTTCCAACCTGCCCAACCATAATGTTGTCTAAAAGATTGACAAAGTTCGTAATTCCATTCTGTACCATAATTGGTACTGCCACAAGCAGCACCATTTTATAAAATGCTTTATCTCCTATAAATTTTTTCATTTCTAATCCCTTTCTTGTGCGTATATACAAAAACACTGTAGTGAAGCTGTTTACAATGTAAAGAATCACACTACAGTGTCATTTATAAGAGATTTTGTTTTTCTTAAAGAATTACATGTTTCGGACACTTTGTAGCACATTCGCCACACTCTACACAGAGATCTTTGTTGATATGTGCAACGTTATCTTCTACATGAATCGCATCGTGTTCACAGGTCTTCTCACACAGGCGGCAGGCAATACAGCCTTCTGCACATGCGTCCATAACCTTCTTTCCTTTATCGTGAGAACTACACTGAACAAAGTGTTTACCCTCATAAGGAACGAATTCGATCAATTCTTTCGGACAGGCAGCGATACATTTACCACATGCTTTACATAATTCTTTATCGACAACGGCAATTCCGTCAATGATCTGAATTGCACCAAACGGACATGCCTTTACACAACTTCCAAATCCCAGACAGCCATAATTACATGACTTAGGACCGCCATTTGGAACATATGCCATTGCCGCACAATCCTCTACTCCTGTATATACATAATCTTTCCTTGCTTTTTCACAGTTGCCTGCACATTTGACAAAGGCAACCTGCCGGGCGCTTTCAGATGCTTCCACGCCCATAATTTTTCCGACTTTTTCTGCGACGGGGCTGCCTCCGACCGGACACTGTCCGACAGGAGCTTCTCCTTTCACAATTGCAGCCGCAAGACCGGAACATCCTGCATAACCGCATCCACCGCAGTTATTTCCCGGAAGAACCTCTAAAATCGCTTCTTCACGCTCATCTACTTCTACTTTAAATTTTTCTCCGAAAATTCCAAGAATGAAACCGATCAGAATACCGGTTCCACCTACAGCAAGACCGGAGATAATAATTGCACTTACACTCATATTCATTCCCTCCTAAATCATGCCTGAGAAGCCCATAAAGGCGATAGACATCAATGCTGCTGTGATCAGGACAATCGCAGTTCCCTGAAAACGTTTCGGAATATCGTTATATTCAATTTTCTCGCGAATTCCAGCCATAATAACGATCGCAATGAAGAATCCTATGGATGTCGCCAATCCGTTTACTACGCCCTGTAAAATGGTATAGGACTTGGTAACGTTATTTAATGCTACTCCTAATACAGCACAGTTGGTTGTGATCAGGGGCAGATAAACACCAAGTGCCTGATACAACGATGGAATGGATTTTTTCAAAAACATCTCTACTAACTGCACTAATGCCGCAATGACCAAAATAAATACAATGGTCTGCAAATACTGTACATTGAGCGGTGTCAGGATATATTTGTAAATAAGACCCGTAACAAAAGAGGACAGGGTAATAACAAAGATTACCGCTCCGCCCATTCCGGCAGCTGTCTCTGTTTTTTTAGATACACCCAGGAATGCACAGATTCCTAAGAACTGGCTGAGTACGACATTGTTGACAATGGCAGCACCCACTGCAATAATTAATAATTCTTTCATTTATCTGCCCTCCTCTTTTCCGGTCTCTGCTGCTTCTTCCGGTAATTTTCCGGTGCACATAGACAGATGATCACAGCCGGCACAATCTCCGGTAATACAACCGCTTGGAGCAGCTAAAGGTTTTCCCTTTTTCTCCATTGCTTCACGAACACAGTTCATACCGGCAACTAAAAATGCCAGAACTAAGAATGCTCCAGGAGCCATGATGAAAATTGTGATTCCAAGTGTTGCACCCAAAATCTGACGGATAAAACCGATACATACCAGACCGATCGTAAAACCAAGACCCATTCCAAGTCCGTCAAATGCAGATGGAATGACCGGATTTTTGGATGCATAGCTCTCTGCCCTTCCAAGGATGATACAGTTTACAACGATCAGTGGAATATACACTCCTAAGGATTCCGATAAGGAAGGTGTATAAGCCTGCATAATAAACTGCACGACAGTAACAAGGGATGCTACAATTACAATGTAAGCCGGCATACGAACGCCATTTGGAATGACCTTACGAAATGCGGAGATCAACAGGTTTGACATTACTAAAACCACAGTTGTTGAAAGTCCCATTCCAAGTCCGTTGATGGCAGAAGATGTAACTGCCAATGTCGGACACATACCTAACATCAGTACGAAGGTCGGATTTTCTTTGATAATACCATTGTATAATCTTTCAACATTTCTGTTCATGCTTAATTACCTCCCTGTAAGACCGTCTGAAAATATACCAGTGAAGCATTGACTGCATTGGTTACGGCTCTTGATGAAATGGTTGCGCCTGTTACGGCTTCGATCTCATTGTCCGCAGATGGTGCTGTCTTTACAACGGTATATGACGATTCTGATTTATTTTCAAACTGAGAGTAAAATGCTTTTTCCTGTACTAACATACCAAGTCCCGGTGTCTCACTGATGGATGTAATGGAATATCCGTTCAATGTGCCATCGTTGCGGATTCCGACAGAAAGTGTGATATCTGACTGGCTTCCTTCATGGGATGTTACGGAAATTACATATCCAAGCACTTCACCTGATTTATCTAATGCTGTGTTTACAGATAAGATCTCATCATTGGCATAATCGCTCTTAGCGATGATATCCTCTGCTTTTTTTGCATCAAAATCCTTATATTCTTCAAAGGAATCAGCATCCTTAAATACATTCCGGTAGGACTCCTGTTCTGCTTCATAATTTACTTTTGCAATAGGACCCTTTGTGATTTCATTGACCACACCGAGGATCAGGCCTAAAACAAGGGTAAAGGCAGTTAAGATCATTGCATCTTTGACAATCTTTTTATTCATGCTTCTTTCCCTCCTTTTTCACGCCAAACGCTTTCGGGATCGTATGCTTTTCAATGATCGGCACTAAGAGGTTGCCTAAGATGATTGCAAACGATACACCTTCTGCATTTGCACCGAACAGGCGGAATAATCCGGTCAGGATACCCAACAGGATACCATAGATGATCTTTCCGCTTGGTGTGATCGGTGATGTGACATAATCGGTTGCCATGAAAAATGCTCCAAGCATCAGACCGCCTCCGCAAAGCTGTGCGGCAATATAGTTCACATCAAATCCTTTTCCACTAAAGATCAGTAAAAATACAACAAAGGTGATCAGATAACTTCCCGGGATGCGAAGGTCAATGACACCCATCAGGATCAGGAAAACAGCTCCAATCAAAAGTGCAATGACGGAGGTCTCTCCGATCGTTCCTGCGGTTGTTCCAAGGAACATCTTCATAGTATCTACGCTCTCGCCGTTTCTCATCAGGGCTAACGGAGTTGCTCCGGTAACACCGTCATAGGTAAAACTTGTCATGGTGCTTGCAAAAGATACAAGCAGGAAACAACGTGCTCCAAGTGCCGGGTTCATAAAGTTCTGACCCAGTCCTCCGAATAACATCTTGACAATGACGATTGCGAACACGCTTCCAAGTACTGCCTGCCAGATTGGAAGGGTATATGGAAGGTTCAATGCTAATAATAATCCGGTTAACACGGCACTGAAGTCTGTTATCGTACTCTTTTTATGTACAATCTTTTCAAAAATCCATTCTGATGCCACACAGGTTGCGATACAGACTGCAATCAATAACAAAGCCCGCAGCCCGAAGTTGTACACACCAAAGATACTTGCCGGCAGTAATGCGATAATGACATAGAGCATGATTTTTGCCGAGGTATCTTTCGCACGGATGTGCGGCGAAGATGATATATTATATAACTCACTCACAGTTCTACACCTCTTTCTATTGTTTCTTTCTTCTCTCTGCTAAGATCTGTTTTTTCATGGTCTTGATATATTGTGCTAACGGACGTTTTGCAGGACATATATAACTGCAGCTTCCACATTCAATACACTCCATACCATTCCATTTTTCAAAACTTTCCGAATCATGGAACTGTGACATTTTTGCAAGTCGAGATGGAACGATCTGCTCCGGACAGACAGATACGCAACGTCCACAGTTGATACATGCTGTCACTTCACTTGCTGAAACATCATCTTTTTTAAAGCACAGCAGGGAGGATGACGTCTTTGTTGTCGGAATCTCCAGACTAAAGACTGCAAATCCCATCATCGGTCCACCGGAGATCATCTTTTCCGGATCTTCCTTAAATCCGCCTGCTTCTTCTAAAATTTCCGCATAGCTCATACCGATACAGTATTCAAAATTGCCCGGATTTGCAACAGCGTCACCTGTTACGGTAAAGATTCTGTCCATTACCGGTTTCCCTTCTTTGACTGCACGGTTGATCGCTACTAAAGTCTCCACGTTATCTACAATACATCCTGCATCAGCCGGAAGCATCTTAGAATTGATTGCACGTCCGGTGGTTGCATAGATCAACTGACGCTCACCACCCTGTGGATACTTTGTCTTTAATGGCATTACTTCTATGCGTTCCTCATCCTTTGTCAGCTCTTTCAACTTCTGGATACAATCCGGTTTGTTGTCTTCCACACCGAGGATTCCCTTCGCATGGTCAAACAGACGCAGGACGATTTTCATACCGCCGATCAGTTCTTCCGGATTCTCTAACATTCTCCGGTAATCTGCAGTCAGATATGGCTCACACTCTGCACAGTTTGCAATAATAAATTCAATCTTATCAGGCTCCTTTGGTGAGAGCTTTACATGTGTCGGGAATCCGGCACCTCCCATACCTACTACGCCTGCTTCTTTTACTTTTTCAATAATCTGCTCTTTAGAAAGACTTGCAACATCTTCCACACCATGGAAATCTGTTTCTTTCATCTCTCCATCATTTTCAATAATGATAGAATTTACCAGATCACCGGTCGCTACATGTCTTGGCTCGATTGCCTTTACCGTACCGGATACGGATGCGAAAACCGGTGCAGACACAAATCCGCCTGCTTCTGCAATCTTTTGTCCTCTTAAGACCGTATCACCTACTGCAACAATTGGTGATGCCGGTGCTCCGATGTGCTGAGACAATGGATAGACCAGAATTTCTTTGGGTTTGATTCTTCGTATCGGCTGATCCTTTGCGAGATCTTTGCCATCGTAGGGATGGACTCCGCCTTTAAATGTCGAAATACCCATTTTGTTCCCCTCTTTCCTAAGTTATTTTTTGTGTCGTTGTACTGATCCCCTCTCATACAACTTTCCGCTATATTATACCATATACCCATAATTCTACAACCGTTTTCCCTGCAAAATTCATGTTAATTTTCCTTGCACAGAGAAAAATACACGAAAAAAATATTTGTAAAAGAAACAGAATATGGTAGAATATTTCCATGATAAACAGGAGGAAAGAAAAACGATGCAGACCTGGCACAAAGAGTTAAATTTTGACAATACCAATTCCCTTACAAATGCTTTATTTGCAGAGGATTCTGTATTTTTTGATATTGAAACCACCGGATTTTCTCCGGTAAATACTTCGCTATATCTGATCGGCTGTGCCAGAAGAAAGGGAAACCTCATCTGTATCGATCAGTTTTTCGCCGACACACCGGATGAAGAACGTCTGATCCTATCTGCTTTTTTAGAATTGTTAAAACCATACCGGACACTGATCACTTTTAACGGACTTGGATTCGACATTCCTTATCTGACTGCAAAATGCCAGACCTATGGGATGCCTGCTCCGTTTTTAGAGTTTTCAAATTTGGATATTTTCCGTGCTCTTTCGAAATTCAAAAAGATTTTCAAACTGCCGAATTTAAAGCAAAAGACCGTAGAAAAATTCTTAGGGATCGGCAGGGAGGATCTCTATTCCGGCGGCGATCTGATCAACGTCTATCATCAGTATGTTGCCACGCAGGAGGAAGAGGCACGTTATCTTTTACAGATTCACAACTATGAAGATGTCTTAGGCATGATCGATCTGCTTCCGATCCTCTCCTATCCTCAGATTTTTCAGGGAGCTTTTACGGTAGATTCCATTGTAAAAAATCTCTATGAGGACTATCAGAGCATTACCAAGAACGAATGTATCATCACATTAAAGAACCAGTATCCGGTGCCAAAACGTATCTCCTATGGATTTGATCAATTTTATCTGACCAGCTATCAGGATACCACGAAGCTGAGTATCAAAATCTACAGTGGTGAGTTGAAATATTTCTATCCGAATTATAAGGATTACTACTATCTGCCGGAGGAGGATACTGCTATTCATAAAAGTGTTGCCTTTTATGTAGACAAGAATTACCGGACGAAAGCCAAAGCAGCTACCTGTTACAGCAAAAAGACCGGCTGTTTCCTGCCCCAGCATCAGGTTGTGGTCTCTCCTTATTTTAAATTAGAATACCATGATAAGATCACTTATTTTGAATTGACGGATGAATTCATTGACAATGAGACGGATGTGAAAGCCTATGTGATGCATGTGTTATCACTGCTGTTGATGGCAAAGTAAATCTTCTTAAAATATTTTACACTAAATAACATATAAAATCTTTTTTAAGAAAATTTAAGTGAGATAGTTATATAAAACTTAATAATTTAGAAATATTTACTTAGAAATTTGAGAACTTAGAAAAAACCTCAGGCTACCATACCAGTGCCTGAGGTTTTGTATTACCTCCCTTTTTCAAAGAAAAAGGATTTGTTTCTTCTGAAGTTAAGTTCTTTATAATTGGTAATCTGCTCCGTACTGCCAATGAATAACAGTCCGTCATTTACCAATGACCGGTTAAACTTCCGGTAAATCTCATCTTTCGCTTCTTCCGTGAAATAAATCACAACATTTCTGCACACGATCAGGTGGCAGTCAGACGGATACGTATCTTTGAGCAAGTCATGTTCACGAAATTCTACACATTTTTTAATCTGGTCAGAAATCTGATATGAAGAACCTACCTGTTTGAAGTATTTCTTCTTAAAGTCATCCGGCACAGAAGCAATGCTCTTTTCGTTATAAATGCCAAGTCTTGCTTTATCTAAGACCTGCTTGTCTATGTCTGTTGCTATAATATGAATATTTTCTAACGGAAGATGTCTTGACAATGCCATAACCAGTGAATATGGTTCATCGCCTGTGGAACAGGCAGCACTCCAAATCTTCAATCTCTTTCCAAACTTCTGGATCAGTGCCGGGAACAGTTCTTTTTCTAAAACTGTCCATTGTTCCGGATTCCGGTAAAACTCTGATACATTAATGGTTAAGAAATTGATAAATTGTTCGAATTTTTCCTTATCACTTTTGATCAGTCTGACATAGTCATCATAAGAAGTCTTGTTGTTCTTTGTGATCAATGTGTCAATCCGACGTCTCATCTGCTTTTCTTTATAAGCATTCAGATCAATCGTTGTCAAATTGTAAACATCTTTTTTAAACTTCTCGTAACCTTCCATTCACTATCTCCGGATTTTATTCTGCGTCTAACTCACTTGCTACCGCATCAATATCTACGTCTGCTACGTCAGCATCGTCTTCTTCCTGCTGTGGCTGTGCCTGTAATGCTTTGATGCTTAAGCTGATCTTTTTCTCTTCTTCATTGAAGTCAACGATCTTTGCTTCGATTTCCTGTCCAACGCTTAATACGTCAGATGGTTTCTCTACATGCTCAGAAGAGATCTGGGATACATGAAGTAATGCATCTACGCCAGGATCTAATTCTACGAATGCACCAAAGTCTGTCATTCTTGCAACAACACCTTTTACAACATTGCCTACTGCATATTTCTCAGCAGCGTTGTTCCAAGGATTCTGATCCTCAAATTTCATGGATAATGCAATCTTGTTTCCGTTGATGTCTTTGATAAATGTCTTTACAACATCACCGACTTTGAATACTTTCTTTGGATTCTCAACTCTGCCCCAGGAAATCTCTGAGATATGAAGCAGTCCGTCTGCTCCGCCTAAGTCGATAAATGCACCAAAGTCTGTTACATTCTTAACAGTTCCTTCTACAACATCGCCAACTTTGATTCTTGCAAATAATTCTTTCTGCATCTCCTCTTTCTTAGCGAGTAAAAGCTGTTTTCTGTCACCGATAATTCTTCTGCGGCGAGGATTGAACTCTGTAATTACAAATTCGATTTCCTGTCCGTCATACTTTGTCAGATCTTTTTCGTATACATCAGATACTAAACTTGCAGGGATGAATACTCTGGTCTCGTCTACGACTACGCTTAAACCACCTGCTAATACCTGTGCTACTTTTGCTGTTAATACTTCCTGATTCTCAAATGCTTCTTCTAATCTCTTGTTGCCTTTTTCTGCTGCAAGGCGTTTGTAAGAAAGGAGTACCTGTCCTTCGCCGTCGTTTACTTTTACGACTTTGGCTTCCATGGTGTCGCCCACGGATACTACAGTTGTCAGATCTACGTTTGGTTCATTTGTGTACTCGTTTCTGGTAATAATACCGTCTGACTTGTAACCAATATTCAGGATGATCTCATCCGGTTTCACATCGATAACTGTACCTTCGACTACCTCCCCATTTCTTATTGTTTTTAATGATTCTTCTAGCATTTGTTCAAAACTCATTTCTGACATTCTTTTGAACCTCCTCAATAATATTATTTGGGGTGGATGCCCCTGCGGTAATACCTACGTTATCAATGGATTTCAGTTTGGTTAAATCCAAGTCATCTAGTGTCTGTATATAGTAAGTATTTTCACATTCCATTTTACATATTTCAAATAACTTCTGCGTATTAGAACTGCTTCTGCCACCGATGACAATCATGGCTTCTGCTTCCTTTGCAATGGCACGGGCTTCTGTCTGCCGCTCCTCCGTTGCATTACAGATTGTATTTAAAACAATTATATCATAACCTTTTTTGCAAATAATTTCAACTAATTCTTGAAATTTCTTGTAGTTAAATGTCGTTTGTGATACAATACATACCTTTTGTTTTCCATCTATGGCAAAATTTTCTGCTTCTTCTCTGTTCTGAATGACGGTTCGGTTCTTAGGTCCACACCATCCTTTGATACCTTCTACCTCCGGATGCTTATCATTTCCGATGATGACGATATGCTCTCCCGCCTTCGCATGTTCCTCCACGATCCTGTGGATCTTTAAAACAAAAGGACAGGTGGCATCGACAATTTTTAAATCCTGTTTTTTCAAAAAATCATAGACTTCTTTTGCCACACCATGGGAACGGATCACGACAGTCCCTTCGGGAATATCCTGAAATTCTTCCAGTCTGTTTATTACTTTTACGCCTTTGTTTTCTAAATCCTTTACTACTTCTTCATTGTGGATGATCGGTCCGTAAGTATACACTCTCCCTTTTTTTGCTTCCTCATAGACTTTGTTCACTGCCCGCTTGACTCCAAAACAAAAGCCCGCACTTTTCGCTAAGGTTACCTGTCTCATGCGTTACACACATCCTCATATAATTTTTTGATCGCTGCAACGACCTCTTCAATGCTCATATTGGAGGAATCCACCAGTGTGGCATCCTCTGCCTGACGAAGCGGAGAATTTTCGCGGTGCATATCCTGATAATCCCGCTGTTCAATGTCTGCTTCTATTTTTTCTAAATTACATTCCTGTCCTTTTTCTGACAGCTCGTCATAACGTCTTTTTGCTCTCGTAGCCACGCTTGCCGTTAAATATACTTTGACCTGTGCATCCGGAAGTACGACGGTTCCAATGTCTCTTCCGTCCATGACAACGTCTGCCTTTTTTGCAAGCTGCTGCTGTAATTCGACTAATTTTTTCCGCACCTGTCCGTATCCACTGGTTTTAGATGCCATGTTGCCGACTTCTTCTTTGCGGATCTCACCACTGACATTTTCACCGTTTAAAAATACCTGCTGTTCGCCGTTCTCATATTGGATCGTGATCTCTACGTTCTCACTGGCACGGCTGATCGCCTGCTCGTCCTCATTAGAGATATTGCTCCGTAAAAAATAGAGTGCCATGGCACGGTACATTGCTCCGGTATCTACATAGACAAAGCCTAATTCTTTTGCGATCTTCTTTGCAATGGTACTTTTTCCGGCGCCTGCCGGTCCATCAATTGCGATATTAAAACTCATGCTTGTTTCCTCACTTCCTGCTCCAATTTTTTATTTCTATCTTTCTATGACGTTGTACTCTTTTCTTCCTATAAGTTTATGATACTACGATTTTACGACTCTATTATTTTTGTTAATTTCTACGATTTCATGCCTCATCCTATTTCTCTACGGAACTGCCTGCTAAATATCCGGTTGACCATGCGATCTGTAAGTTGAATCCACCGGTATAGGCATCCACATCAATAACCTCTCCGGCAAAGTAGAGTCCCTTCACTAATTTTGACTGCATCGTGGATGGGTCGATATTCTTGACGGCAACTCCGCCTCTGGTAATGATTGCTTCGTTATAATCACGAAGACCGGTCAGTGTCATTGGAAAATGCTTGATACAATTTACTAACCTTCTGCGCTCTTCTTTCGTGATCTCGTTGATCTTTTTCTCCGGCGTGATCCCGCTCAATGAGACCATGACCGATATCATTTTGGCCGGAAGCAGACCGGAAAGTACATTTTTAAACTGTCGGTTTTTATTTTCTTCAAAGTCCCTTAAGATCCGGGCATCTAGTTTTTCTTCCGATAATGCCGGCTTTAAATCAATCTCCATGGCAAGTTCTTTTTTTCGGATCTTGTCATTTACGACACTGCTTGCACTTAAGATCAAAGGTCCGCTGACTCCAAAATGGGTAAACAGCATTTCCCCAAATTCTTCAAACAATACTTTTTTTCCGTCTTTGATCTTTACTTCTACATTTTTTAAAGACAGTCCCTGCATCTGCATACAGTAGTCTTCTTTTACGGTCATAGGAACTAAAGATGGGGACAATGGTGCGATCGTGTGTCCGCTCTTTTTTGCAAAACGGTATCCGTCTCCGGTAGAACCTGTTGTCTGATAGGAATATCCTCCGGTTGCTATGATGACTGCATCTGCCGGACAAGTTGTCCCATTGGATGTCTTTACACCACGGACTTTTCCCTCTTCTATCTCAAGATGTTCTGCCTTTGTATGGAGTCTTACGGTAACTCCTTTATTTTTTAAAGTCCGCTGCAGGGTTGCAATGACATCCGAGGAATGATCCGATACCGGAAATACCCGGTTGCCACGTTCTGTTTTTGTTGGCATTCCATGCTCTTCAAAAAAATCTATAACACGGAAATTGTCATAGCCATAGATGGCGCTATACAAAAATTTTGCATTCCTTGGTATGTTTTCAAAGATTTCCGATGTCTCACAGGCATTTGTCAGATTGCATCTGCCTTTTCCCGTGATATATATTTTTTTACCCAGTTTTTCATTTTGTTCTAATATCGTAACCTGATGCCCTGCATCCACTGCTCCGAGTGCTGCAAACATTCCTGCCGCACCGCCGCCGATGATGATGACTTTACTCATTTTTTTCTCCTAATCTGGTATATCGCATTTTCATGGAATCATCAATATAGTTGATCTCGTCATTTTCATAGACCTGATATTCATCCCAGATATCTTCTAACATTTCAAGCGTATTGACTACTTCGCCCTGTTTTTTCATGCAGAGTGCAACGATCAATGCATTGATGACAGAAAGCGGTGCCACGAGTGAATCTACGATGGATGCCATATCACTCTTTGCGATCAGATTACAGGAGGAATACAGATTCATCGGTGAATGTACGCTGTCTGTAAGCGTGATCACTTTTGCACTCCGGTTGTTTGCAAATTCCATTGCCTTTAGAGTACGCATGGAATATCTCGGAAAACTGATCCCGATGATCACATCGTCCTTGCTGATACGCACCATCTGTTCAAACAGCTCACTCGAACTGTTCGTAGACAGCAGACGTACATCGTCAAACATCATATTTAAATAAAATGCAAAAAATCCTGCAAGCGGTGCACAACTGCGGATACCCACAATATATATCCGTTTTGCATTTAAGATCGTCTCTACTGCCATATCAAAGGCGTTCGGATCTATCATCTCTATCGATTCTTTGATCCTTTCCGCGTCTGACTGGAGAACAGATTCTAAGATTTTTGACTGACTGATCCGTCCATAAGCCACCTCCATCCGCTGTACGGAATTGAGCTTATTGCGCACCAGTTCCTCTAATGCTTTTTGAAAATCCGGATATCCCTTATATCCGAGATGTGTTGCAAAACGCACAACCGTTGATTCACTGACTCCGACCACCTCGCCTAATTTGGCTGCCGTTAGAAAAACTGCCTTATCATAATTATCTGTGATATAACTTGCAAGAAGTTTTTGTCCTTTGCTCAGTGTGCTGTACGCTTCATTGATCCGATTACTTAAATCGTTACTATTCCCCATAAGAAAACCGCCTTATCTCTATTGTAGACAGGATCATTTTGCTATGATCCTTCAAAAATTTTGTTATAACCCAAAAAGGTGCCTTGGCTCTCGCCAAAACACCTTTTATTTTAATTCATTTTCTCATTTTTTACAATAGCTTATACAGGATATGCTCCATTTTTTGTATCAGCAATATTCTGATCTACTTTTGTCTGCTGAGCCTCACGATATTTAAAGAAGTCTGTAGCCACCTGTGGGAATAATGCATAGGTAAGGACATCCTCATCCTGCTGTTTCCACTGTTTCATCTCTGCCTCTAATTTATCTAATTCAGGCTCTAAGAGATCTGCCGGACGGCAGGTAATTGCATTCTTCTTCTCTTCGCCAAGTACTTTGTCTACGATTTCCGGATTGAATGGTTTTACAGTCTGTCCGTATTTTCCTAAAAGTACGTCTTTTGTCTCTTTGGTTGCAACTTTGTAACGCTCGCCCATTAATACGTTAAATACAGCCTGTGTACCAACAATCTGGGAAGATGGTGTTACAAGTGGTGGCTCACCAAGGTCTTTACGAACGCGTGGTACTTCTGCAAGTACTTCTTCGTATTTATCTTCTTTACCCTGCTCTTTTAACTGGGAGATCAGGTTGGATAACATACCACCCGGTACCTGATATAACAGAGTCTTGATGTTTACGCCTAATACCTTTGGATTCATCAGTCCGCTCTCTAATGCTTCTTCTCTCATCGGACGGAAGTAATCAGCAATCTCAGCTAATTTTGTCTGATCTAATCCTGTATCAAATTCTGTACCCTTGAATGCTTCTACCATAACCTCTGTTGCAGGCTGGGATGTTCCTAATGCAAATGGAGAGATTGCGGTATCGATGATGTCGCATCCTGCTTCTACTGCTTTCATGTAAGTCATGGAAGCTACACCGGATGTATAGTGTGTATGAAGCTCGATTGGGAGTGAAGTTGCATCTTTTAATGCCTGTACTAACTCAGTTGCCTTTGTAGGTACTAAAAGTCCTGCCATATCCTTGATACATAAGGAATCAGCTCCCATATCCTCTACTCTCTTTGCCATATCCATCCAGTAATCTAAGGTATATGCATCTCCTAAGGTGTAGGAAAGTGCTACCTGTGCATGGCCTTTTTCTTTGTTACATGCTGTAACAGCGGTCTGTAAGTTACGGATATCATTTAAACAATCGAAGATACGGATGATGTCGATTCCGTTTGCGATAGATTTCTGTACGAAATACTCTACCACATCATCTGCGTATGGACGGTATCCTAAGATGTTCTGTCCACGGAATAACATCTGTAATTTTGTATTTTTAAATCCATCTCTTAATTTTCTAAGACGATCCCATGGATCTTCTTTTAAGAAACGGAGAGATGCATCAAATGTTGCACCACCCCAGCACTCTACTGCATGATAACCAACCTGATCCATTTTATCTACGATCGGGAGCATCTGCTCAGTAGTCATTCTGGTTGCGATCAAAGACTGATGTGCATCACGCAGGACAGTCTCTGTAATTTTTAATGGTTTTTTGGTCACTTCTGCCATGATTTTCTCCTCCTATATTCCAAAGATTGCCATAAATACACCGGCAGCTACTGCTGTACCGATAACTCCGGCAACGTTTGGTCCCATTGCATGCATAAGTAAAAAGTTCGTCGGGTCCTCTTCTGCTCCAACCTTCTGGGATACACGAGCAGCCATAGGTACTGCAGATACACCGGCAGAACCGATCAATGGATTGATCTTACCTTTTGTAACCCAGCATAATACTTTACCGAAAAGTACACCTGCTGCTGTACCAAATACGAAAGCTACAAGTCCGAGAATTACAATCTTAATGGTTGTAATATTTAAGAATGCCTCTGCACTTGTGGTAGCTCCTACGGAAGTACCAAGTAAGATAACTACGATATACATCAATGCGTTAGATGCAGTATCTGTTAACTGACGTACTACTCCGGACTCACGGAACAGGTTACCTAACATCAGCATACCAACTAACGGTGCTGTGGTAGGAAGGATTAAACATACAATTGTAGTAACGATAACAGGGAATAAGATTCTCTCTAATTTAGAAACCGGTCTTAAATTCTCCATTTTGATCGCACGTTCTTTTTTCGTTGTGAATAATTTCATAACAGGTGGCTGAATGATCGGCACTAATGCCATATAGGAATATGCTGCCACCGCAATTGGTCCTAACAGACCTGTCTGTCCAAGTTTTCCTGCAAGGAAAATGGAAGTCGGACCGTCGGCTCCACCGATGATGGATACTGCGGCTGCTGACTTATCATTGAATCCCATCAGGATTGCAAGGAAGTAAGCTGAGAAAATACCGAACTGTGCTGCTGCTCCGAGCAGGAAACTGATCGGATTCGCGATCAGCGGTCCAAAGTCTGTCATTGCTCCGACTCCGAGGAAAATCAGAGACGGTAATATTGACCACTCATCTAAGATATAAAAATAGTGTAACAAACCACCTACGCCGTTACTTGCCTCTTCCGGGCTGATAATGATATCCGGATAGATATTTACCAGCAACATACCAAATGCGATCGGAACTAACAGTAATGGCTCATATTCTTTCTTGATTGCCAGAAACAGGAATAAAAATGCTACGGCAATCATAACAAAGTTGCCCCATGTCAGATTCAAAAATGCTGTCTGGTGCAGGAGGTTTGACATTGTTTCTCCTACGTAACTCATAATTAATCCTCCTGGCTTTCTTAATTCATGGTTGCAAGTAATGCACCTGCTTCAATATGATCTCCAACTGCAACTTCAATGCTTGCAACAGTTCCGTCCTGTGGTGCAACAACCGGAGTCTCCATTTTCATTACCTCTAATACTAAGATCGCATCGCCTCTCTTAACGGCTGTGCCAGGTTCTGCCTCAATTTTGAATACTTTTCCGGCTGCACCTGCTTCAATCTTAACACTTCCTGCGCCTGCTGCCGGAGCTGCTGCCGGTGCTGCTGCTGCTGGAGCGGCTTTTCTTGGAGCTGCTGTAGGTGCTGCTGCTCCTGTTTCTTCTACAGTAACATCATAAACATTTCCATTTACGGTAATTGTATAGCTTTTCATCTTAATTTCCTCCTAAATTTGCGATTAATATCTTCTCTTGATGGAACGCACTACAAAATCATCTGTAGATGTTCCTGTGGATGCTGCAATTGCTGCAGCGATAACAGCGATCAGTTCTGTGTTATCCTGCTGTTCTGCCGGAATATCCTGTACTGTCTCTTTTACAGCATTTTCGGTCTGTCCTGCTTTTTTCTTGCTTTCAAGATATGGGAAGATCTTGAAGCAGGAAATAACTAAGCTGATTAAGATCAATACTGCAAATACAGTTCCCATTCCCATGAGTGTATTCATACCGGCCTTGCTCATCTTTTCACCAAGTGAGTAAACCTTATCAATTGTTACATCTTCCACTTCCATAGAATAGTAAGTGTATACATAAGTCAAAATTACTTCACGTTTTTCAAACTCAATGGTCTGTTCACATGTCAGTGTCTTTCCTGATTTTGTAATTTTGAAATCACCGAGTTCTACATAAGAACCAACACCGGAAGTAGCATCCTCCCATCTGGTAACGATGTTCTTTGTCATTTCGTCATCACTGGCTTCGTACACAGTCTTCTGCTCATCAGTCATATTTACCAATGTAGCAACGGTATTCTGTGTCACCTGTTTTAACTGGTCATATGTATAGCCATTGTAATCGACAGACTTAGGATCCGTTTTTCCGCATGCTGTAAGTCCGAGTATCATCAGACACACACTTACCATCAGCAATATTTTCTTCTTCATAAACTTCACCTTTCTATTTCGCTCCGTGTTTTTTCATCGGCCCTTCTACTTTTTTTGTAAATAACATCTCAAATCCTGCGATTAAGTATTTTCTTGTATCTGCAGGGTTGATGATCAGATCAATATATCCTCTTCTTGCAGCATTTTCCACATTTGACTGTAATGCTTCATATTCTTTTGCCTTTTCGTCCAAGACATCTGCGGAAGCATCTGCATACATGATCTTAGCTGCCGATTTTGCATCCATCATGCCGACTTTTGCATCCGGCCATGCATAGACTAAATCTGCTCCAAGAGATTTTGAGTTCATCATTACATAAGAACTTCCGAATGCATCTCCTGTAATGAAGTTAATCTTTGCAGTTGTTGCATTGGCAAATGCGTATGTCATACGGGCAAGTGCCTTTGGAAGACGTTTTTCAGAACATGAAGTCGCTTTAAATCCTGTTGTATTTGTCATGGAAAGTACCGGGATATCAAATGCGTCACAGTACTGGATAAAGTCTGCTGCTTTTTCGCATCCCTGTGCGGTTAATGCTGCTTCAAATTCCTCTGTCCTGTTTCCGTTTTCATCATGCATTACGGTAGCGTTTGCTACTGCACCAACGGTAATTCCGTTTAATTTGATGAATCCTGTTACCATATCTTTTGCATAACCTTTCTTTGTCTCTACAAAGTTATGGTCATCTGCAATTTCAGAAAGGAAGTATCTTGGATCACCTTTCATGGATTCCATGCTCTCACATGCACGGTTTAAATCGTCCGTACACTCGTCCACACGTCCGCTCTCCTCGTTGCATCCCGGAAGAATGGTTACTAATTCGCGGATCTCAGCAAGGATCTCATCCTCTGTTCCGGCTGCATCTACAACACCTGTGTTTGCTGCCTGGAAGTCAGCTTTTGCTGTATCGCATTTCGATACGTTGTTGTCTGCAATGGCATCCGGAGAGTTTACGAAAAGTCTTCCTTTTTCTGTCTCCATGTAAGTGAAGTCACATAATGCGGATGCAACGGCAAGTCCACCTCCACAGCTGCCGAATACGGCACTGATCTGTGGTACAACACCGGAAGCTGCTGTCTGTTTTGCATAAATCTGACCCATTCCTTCCAATGCATCTACAGATTCCTGTAAACGGACACCCGCACAGTCTAAAAGACCAATGACCGGTGCACCCATCTTCATTGCCATGTCATAAACAGAAGCAATTTTCTTTGCGTGCATTTCACCGATTGTTCCACCTAACACGGAAGCGTCCTGGCTGTATACAAATACCAGGTTTTCATCGATTAATCCGTGACCGACAATTACTCCGTCAGAAGGAGTCTTATCTGCAGTCAGATTAAAATCTGTGCTTCGTGCAGTTACGAGAGAACCAAGCTCTACAAAACTGTTCTCATCCAGTAACTTGGCAATTCGTTGCATTGCTAAGCTATTCTTTGTGCTACTCATTTATTAGCCCTCCATCTATGTATTGAAAATTTTTAAAAAATTTCGCTATGCTAATTGTATTACTTTTAATACAATATTTCAATAGTAATTTGTTAAATTTTTCACTAATTTGAATAGACATTTTTTCCAATCTGACGAATTTTAAAACAGAAACTTTTCTAAGACGCACTGCAGATACCACCGTGGCGTTCTTGCGGATACATTTTCCATCGCAACGATCGGATAAGATACTGCTTTTTCCTCTCCGATATAGTACTCTGCTTTTCCGATCACCGTTCCTTTTTTGACCGGTGCCTGCAATACTTTCTTTGTCGTGCATTTTACGGTCACTTTTTCTTCCTTGTCTTTTAAAACCCGAAGATCCTTTCCTTTTACCCGAACCGGCATCAGAATCTCTTTGTCAGGATCATAGGAGTTGTCAGCGGCGTTTATGACAGGGACCGTCTCTAATTCTTGTTTGGCTTTGACTTTTACCTTTTCATAATGCTCTAAACCGTATTCCATGAGCTTTCTGGTATCTGCCCATTTATAGCTTTTGTTATTCGGCCAGCCGCAGGCAAGCAGTGATACCACAAATGTCCGCTCCCCTCTTTTTAAGGCTCCGACGTAGCAATAGCCTGCATCCGCGGTAAATCCGGTCTTTCCGGACAGTGCGCCATCCATCATCTGTAAAAAAGCATTGTGATTATTACAGGTAAAATTCCGGCTTCTCTCTACATTCTGAAAACTATGCTGTTTTGTCTGTGTAATTTTTAAAAACGTATCGTTTTTGATACAGTAGCTCATGATCGTTGCAAGATCTTTTGCCGTGGTTCCATGAGAACCTGTTTCATCTTTTGCGTCTAATCCGTTTGGCGTGATAAAATGTGTATGTTCACATCCTAACTCTTTCGCCTTTTCGTTCATCATCTCTGCAAATTTCTCCACACTCCCGCCAACATGCTCGGCGATCGCAACTGCAGAATCGTTATGTGATTCTAACATCAGCGAATAGAGCAGGTCTTTTAATAAGAAGGTGTCTTTGGTTGTCATTCCAAGATGGACTTTTGGCATAGACGCGGCATGTTGACTGACGGTTACCGTCTCGTCTAACCTGCCGCTTTCAATTGCCAGAATGCATGTCATGATCTTTGTGGTGCTGGCATTTGCTAAAAACTGTTCTTCTTCTTTGCCGTAGAGGACTCTGCCGCTGTCTGCATCCATTAAGACGGCAGACTTGGCATAGAGTCCAAGACTATCCTGATGTTCTTTTGCAAAAACCTCTAACACCACACTTGTTAAGATCAGACTGATGCATAGAACGATGATCATCGTTTGCTTGAATGGATTTTTTTTCACTTAACTCATTCTTTCCGTACCGTTTCCATTTACTATATGCCAAGAGAATGGTCGGTATGTAACAACTCGTGCGATTTATGAGACAGTGGTTTTTCTAAAAAGCTGCGATACAATTCCTGTACTGCCGGATTCTCATGGGAAAAACGGATCTCGTTTTCTGCATCCAGTTCATAGAGGACATCTCCACGCTCTTTTGCCAGTTCTAAATTGTCATGGATCGGCTGGCCACCGCCGCCGGCACATCCGCCCGGACACGCCATGACTTCTACAAAGTCATATTCTGCCTCGCCTTTTTTGATCCTCTCGATCAAACGTCTGGTATTGCCAAGACCACTGACTACGGCAGCTCTTACTTTTGTGCCTGCGATCTCTACCTCGGCTTCCCGGACTCCATCCTGTCCGCGGACAACTTTAAATGCATCCGGTGCAGGATTTTCTCCTGTTAAGAAGTAGTAGGCACTCCGAAGTGCCGCCTCCATAACACCGCCGGTCGCACCAAAGATAACAGCAGCTCCGCTTCCGCATCCCAATGGTTCATCAAACTCCTCTTCTTTTAAATGCTCTAACTGAATATGCTCTGCACGGATCAGACGTCCTACCTCTCTCGTGGTGATAACAGAATCCACGTCCGGTCCGGTTCCCGTCACATCCATACACGCCATCTGGCTTTCGTATTTTTTCGCTGTACATGGCATGATCGACAGACAGTAGATTTCTTCCGGCTCCACACCTAACTGCTGTGCATAGTAGGTTTTTGCAATTGCTCCAAACATCTGCTGCGGGGATTTTGCAGTGGAAAGATTCGGCAGCAACTCCGGATATTCATATTTTACAAAGCGTACCCAGCCCGGACAGCAGGACGTAAACATCGGGAATTTGTATTTGTCTTTATTTTTCAGTCTTTCGATGAACTCATTTGCTTCTTCCATGATCGTTAAATCCGCAGTAAAGTTCGTATCAAACACATAGTCGATCCCGGTTCTTCGAAGGGCTGCTACTAACCGTTTGACCGTTGCATCTTCCCGTTTTAAACCAAACCGTTCGCCCCAGGCTGCACGGACTGCCGGTGCAATCTGTGCCACAACAACTTTTTTCTTATCTGCAATGGCATAAACCAGTTCATTTAGATCATCGCGTTCTCTTAAAGCTCCAACCGGACAGTGCGTGATACACTGGCCGCATAATGCACAGTTGATGTCTTCTATGGACATTCCTTCCCTTAATCCTACATTGGTGCGTTTTCCGGTATTGATGATATCCCAGACTTTCATTCCCTGGATCTTATCGCAGACCTGTACACAACGCATGCATTTGATACATTTTTTTGCATCACGTATCAGCGGAAAATCCATGTCCCATTCCTGCTCCTCATACTCTTCTTTAAAAGGAACATTTAAGATATCTAAATCATTTGCTAATTTTTGCAGGGAACAGTTACCGCTTCGGACACAGGTAGCACAGCGATAGTCATGCTGGGATAAGATCAGTCCGACATTGGTACGTCTTGCATTCATGACACGTTTGCTGTTCGTATAGATCTCCATGCCTTCTTCTACTGCGGTATTACAGGCAGCTACTAACGCATCTTTTCCTTTGATCTCTACGATGCAGACACGGCAGGCACCAATTTCGTTTAAATCCTTCAAAAAACAAAGGGTCGGTATCTTGATCCCTACGGATGCTGCTGCATTTAAAATTGTTGTACCTTTTTCTACATTTACTTCCTGATTATCTATCCATAATTTTACCATATGCTCTCTCTGCCTCCTCTGAACACTCCACATCCAAATTTATCACAACGTAAACATCTTGCTGATTCCTGTCTTGCTTCTTCAAGACTCATGGAGTATTCCACTCCTTCAAAGTCTTTTTTACGTTCACAGGCTTCTCTGTCTGTCAGATGGATCCGTCCACTCTGCAACTTGTCGCTAAGATTTGGCTGTGGAATCTCCACATCTGTTGACATTTCGTGATGGAAGCCAAGATATTCATCGATATTTGCTGCCGCTGCTTTACCTGCCGCAATGGCACGAATGACCGTGGATGGTCCTGAAACACAGTCTCCACCGGAAAAGATTCCTTCCTCTCCCGGCACTGCCCCAAATTCATCTGCCACAATACGGTGGCGTTTTACCGGTACGTTGGATTCTTCAAAATGTGCAGAATCGATTTCCTGTCCGATTGCAACTAAAATGACATCACAGCCTAACCGTTCTTCCGGTTTTTTTGCTCTGTTCGGACTTGGTCTTCCGGCACTGTCATACAGACCACTGATTTGCGGTTGTGTCCAGAGTGCAGCAACATTCCCTTTCTCATCTGCTTCTACGCGTTTCGGTGCCTGTAATGTCAAAAGCTCAATTCCTTCTGCGATGGCTCCTTCGATTTCTGCTTCTAACGCTGTCATATCTTTTTGCCGTCTGCGATATACAATGCTGACTTTTTCTGCATGGCAGCGCATTGCGGTTCTGGCACAGTCCATCGCCACATTTCCTCCGCCGACTACAACAACTCTTTTTCCTCTGAAATCAGGATACTTTCCATAGCCGATATCTCTCAGCATATCTACTGCTGAAATGACACCCTTACTGTCCGCACCTTCTACCTCAAATTTTTTATCGGTATGAGCACCGATTGCGATGTAAACTGCATCATACTCCTGTTTTAATTCATCATAAGTGATATCCTTACCAATTTCGATATTGCATCGTAAATCCACACCGGTAGATAAAATTGCATCGATATCTTCCTGCAGACGTTCTCTTGGAAAACGATAACTCGGTATTCCGTAACGAAGCATTCCTCCCGGCTGCTCTTTTTCCTCAAATACCACCGTCTGATGTCCCATAAGCTGTAAGAAATAGGCAGCAGTCAATCCGCTTGGACCTGCACCGATAATGGCAATTTTCTTTCCTGTAGCCTCGGCACATTTTGGTACCTCGACCTGATCTGCCCTTGCATGGTCTACTGCAAAACGTTTCAGTCCCCGGATATTGACCGAGCTGTCGATCATATTTCTGCGGCATCTTGCTTCACATGGATGCTCACAGATCAATGCACATGCGGTCGGGAATGGATTATCCTTGCGGATGAGTTTTACTGCATCCTGATACCTTCCCATTCCTACCAGTGCTACATAACCCGGAATATCTACCTTCGCCGGGCAGAGCGTGATACATGGTATCGGCTGTTCAAACGATGCCGTACACCGTTTATTATGGATATGAGACAGGTAATCCTCTTTGAACCCCTCTAATCCGACTAATACCATCCTTGCAGATTCAAAACCTATGGCACAGTCTGCGGTCACCTGAATATTCCTTGCTGTTTCCTTTATGAGATGTAAAGTCTCTAATGTTGCTCTGTTGTTCAACACATCCTCTAAAAGATTTTCTAACTGTCCAAGCCCTACACGGCATGGCACACATTTTCCACAAGTCTGTGCATGACAGACTTTTAAAAATGAAAGCTGCATATCCACCGGACATACCCCCGGAGGACTTGCGACAATGCGCTGCTCAAATTCCCGCATCAGACGTTCTGTTGTTGTGTCTTCACGCTTTGGTGCTCCTGCTGTTAATCTTCTCTCCATGTGTTACCTCCCTTTAATTTGTGAATTTTTTATCAAAAAAGGACAGACACGTTTGTGTCTGTCCTTTAGATATCCATTTTCATCTGCATTTCTTCTTCTGCTTCCCGCTTGAAGTTCTCTAACTGATCCTGATTCAGAATCGGCAGCTCCTCAATGGAAGAAACTCCAAATGTTCTTAAAAACTCTTCTGTTGTTCCGAATAAGAGCGGCCGCCCCGGTGCATCTAAACGCCCCAGCTCGCAAACCAGATTGTAATCTACCAATCGGCTGACTGCATGGGAACAGGAGACTCCTCTGATTTTTTCAATCTCTGCTCTTGTAATCGGTTGCTTATATGCGATAATTGAAAGCGTCTCTAACAATACGTCTGTCAGTGCGTAATGCTTTGGCTGCTTTGCTACTTTTATCAGGTAGTCATACATCTGAGGCTTGGTACACATCTGATAAGCTCCATCCAGCTCCGTGATTGTAATACCGCGATCCTCTGCCTCGTAGTTCTTTTGCATTTGTTCTATGATATCCTTCACTTCTTTTTTATCCAGTTCTAAAACCTCCGCGAGCTTAGATAACTCTACGGAATCTCCCATTGTAAAGAGAATCGACTCTATCACTGCTTCATAATTCATACATCTCACTCCAGACTTTTAGGCGGCTACTTTCGATTCAATGCGGATATCATCAAAAATATGCTCCTGTGAAATCGAAATCTTGCCTAATTTCATCAATTCTAAGATTGCAAGAAAATTTACGATAATTTCCATTTTCCCGCTTTTGGATTCTAGCAAATTCTTAAAACTAAAGGAACGATGCGTCCTTGCATACTCTTCTAATGTATGCATGGTATCTTCTAAAGAAACCTGTTCCTTTTCAATTCTGCCGAACTTAGAGCGAACCGGATCAATACGATCCTGTTTCTTCTGCATAATGGATTTAAAAATGTCATTGAGCTTTGCTAAAGTGGTATCTCCGACTAACTCATCCAAATCTACCGGTTCTTCATATGCTGCCACCTCCGGCGGTACGGTCGGAACCTTAAACATGACCTTTTGTGCGTCCACCTGCCGGTCTTTTAATTCATAGGAGATACATTTATACATCTTATATTCCAAAAGCTGCTGTACCAGTTCTGCTCTTGGGTCTTCCTGTTCTTCTTCCTCCTCCGGTGGTGCCGGAAGAAGCATTTTAGACTTGATATCTAACAGTGTGGCAGCCATCACTAAGAACTCGCTGACCACGTTCAGATCATGCCGCTTCATTTCCCGTATGTAGTCCATATACTGTTTTGTAATCTCAACGATCGGGATGTCATAGATATTCACTTTGTTCTTATCTAACAGATGTAAAAGCAGATCCAAAGGTCCTTCAAACACCTGCAGTTTCACGGTCATATCCATAAAAATGTACTGCTCCTATTTTTTGTGAATTAATAATATTGTACATCATATTGAGGTAAATTTCAAGAGTTGAACCTACATTTTGTTGATCCGTATCATCAGTACCTCGGCACGGTCAAACACACGGATATGGAAGGTATGTGTTCCTAAACCTTTGCTCACATAAACTTTTCTGTCTCCAAAATTGAACTCTCCGGCATCATATTTCGGAAAGAGTTCAAACTGCGGGGAAATCACACTTCCGATTCCCGGAATCCGAACCAGACCACCATGGGTATGTCCGCAGACACTTACATCCGCCCCCCATTCTGCATATTCCTTTGCAAACATCGGATTGTGTGCCATCAGAATCTGTACAGAGTCCTGCTTTGCATCCCCTAATACATCCCTGATAAAATGCTCCGGCAGTGGTTCATAACTGCCCTTTCCATAACATTCCAACGGAATTTCCAGTCCGCTGATACAAAACTTCCCGCCATGCAGTATGACTTCTTCCGAAGCATTGTTTAAAATATGCACCCCTGATTTCCGCACCCGGTTTTCATACGCTAAAAACGCCTCCGTCTGCATAACCGGTACTTTCGAGACACGGCTTTCATGGTTTCCGTTTGAAAAATAAACAGGTGCAATCTCTGTCAGTTTTTTTAGTGCCTGATATGCGGTCTCATAAGTCTCCGGATAACGGCTCACGATCATATCTCCCGGAACCAGAATCATATCCGGTTTTTGTTCTTTGATCTTTTGTATTAAAATATCATTATCCCTGCCATAGACATGGGCATGCAGATCCGCTACCACTGCAAAATTAACGCTCTGTGTAATCTTATCCGTCTGATACTCATAGGACGTGATCCGAAACTTCTTTAATTCAAAATGCTGCCACAGGATAAAACATCCTATCAGCAAAATAATCATTCCAATGATCTTCATATACTTCTCCTTTGCTCTGATATCCTATCACATTTTGCATAAAAATCCCAGCATCAGTCATATTTTTTTCTCTTTTCTATTAATATTAAACTAAAGCAGATAATGTTTCAGGAATCACTATGAAAAAAATAATACTTTCCCTATTTCTTGCCCTGCAGCTTGCATGTACCCCACTGCTGTCACTGACTGCACAGTCCGCCCCGATTACATATGAAGCAGGTATTTCCCAAAATGCGGCAAAAAAAGCTGATGATAATAAAAAAACAGGAGATACCCTGACTCTATCCGCTCCGAGTGTCCTTTTGATGGAGGCTAAGAGCGGAACGATCATCTATGAAAAGGATGCCAACAAGCAGATGCCTCCTGCCAGCATCACGAAAATCATGACCCTGCTTTTGATCTTTGACGCTTTAGATGCCGGAAAAATTTCTTTAGAGGATACAGTTACGGTTTCCGAATATGCAGCAAGCATGGGCGGCTCACAGGTGTTCTTAGAACCCGGAGAAACCCAGAATGTGGACACCATGATCAAATGTATCGCCGTGGCAAGTGCGAATGATGCCTGCGTGGCAATGGCAGAACACATTGCAGGCTCTGAAGAGGAATTCGTTGCAAGAATGAACCAGCGGGCAAAAAAACTCGGCATGAAAAACACCACCTTCGTCAACTGTTGCGGACTGGATGTTGACGGACATCTGACCACAGCCTATGACATTGCCCTGATGTCGCGTGAATTAATTACAAAATATCCAAAGATCCATGATTACTCCATGATCTGGATGGATACCATTACACACGAAACCAAAAAGGGAAGTAAAGAATTCGGTCTGACCAATACGAACAAATTAGTCCGGCAATACCAGTATACGACCGGATTAAAAACCGGTTCCACAGGAAAAGCAAAATTCTGTGTCTCTGCCACGGCAAAAAAAGATAAAACAGAACTGATTGCCGTTGTTATGGCAGCCCCGGACCCAAAGGGAAGATTTCAGGATGCCGCGAACCTGCTCAACTACGGTTTTGCAAAATGCCAGTTCTACTCTGACCCGAATACGAAAAAACTCAAACCTTTAACCGTCAAAAACGGAACCAGGGATACCGTGGACGTCAGCTATGAAACTCCTTTTCAATTTGTAGATACGAAGGGAAGTGACCTGAACTCCATTAAAAAAGAAATTTCTCTTCCAAAGACCGTGACCGCTCCCGTAAAAAAGGGCGATGTTCTTGGAAAAGCAACCTATTCTTTAGACGGAAAAGTCATTGGGGAAGTGAACATTGTAAGCGAACAGAATGTGAAAAAAGCCGGATTTAGCGACTATTTCAAAAAGCTGTTTCACGCGTTTTTCTAAGAATTTCTTCTGCAACCGCCTGTATTCCCATATGCGAGGCATCCACTGTGATGTCCGCATATTTTTTGTACAATACACTTCTGCTGTCATACAGATCTTTTAAGGTTTCCTCCGGTTTTAAGGCAACGCCCCGCTGTTCTAAACTTCCTAAGCGTGTCCTTAGTTCTTCATATGGAAGATAGATATAGACCACTGTGGAAATTTCTTTTAAATGCTGCATGGCATTTTCTTCATAGACAACACTACCACCCGTGGCAATCACCGTACGCTTTGCTTCAATGGATGCGTTGACCTCTCCTTCGATCTCTAAAAATCCCTCGCGTCCGTGGATCTCGATCAGTTCGTGCAGCAGTTTTCCCGTCTTTTGCTGTATTAACAGATCCGAATCCAAAAAATGATATCCTGCGATTTTTGCTAAGACCACTCCGACCGTACTTTTTCCTGCCCCCGGCATTCCCACTAATGTGATATTCTCTTTCTTCATATTGATACTCCTTTATCTTCCTATAACAACGGTGCAAACAAACGCAACAGACATTGTAAAACCTTCACATACCACTCTCTGTTCTGACAGAATCCTAACGAGATAGTCTTAGACTGTTCGATGGTATTCAATACATCCTCTTTTACCTGCCGTACGGCTTTGGATCTGTACATATAAATTCCACATTCATAATGCAGATAGAGACTGCGGTAGTCTAAATTAATACTTCCGACGGTAGCAATCTCATCGTCACATACAAAACATTTTGCATGGATAAAACCTTTGGCAAACTGATAGATTTTTACATTTGCCTTTAATAATTCCTGATAATAGGACTGTGTCAGTAAAAATACCAGCTTCTTATCCGGGATTCCCGGTGTGACAATGCGGACATCCACGCCGGATTTTGCCGCGTTGCAAAGTGCTACGCACATTTCTTCGTCAATGATCAGATATGGCGTAAAAATATAGACATAGTCCTTGGCATAGTTGATGATGTTCAGATAAATATTTTCTGCCTGATTCTCATGGTCGATCGGCGAATCGGCATAAGGCTGTACATAGCCATCGGATTCGTACTGTTTTTTCCAGTTGATCTGTGGTTTATATGCCAGATAATTCTCCGTAGAATGATTTGCAAAGTTCCACATCTGCAAAAACATCGCCGTAAAATTCCAGACTGCCTTTCCTTCGATTCTGACTCCGGTATCCTTCCAATAGCCAAAACGGGTCGTCACATTGATATACTCATCCGCAATATTGATGCCTCCGGTAAATGCAGTCTTTCCATCCACAACCAGGATTTTCCTGTGATCCCTGTTATTCATAATGATGGACATGATCGGACGGAACGGATTAAATGCGGTACACTTGATCCCACGCTCTTCCATTTTCTTATAATAGCCTGCCGGAAGTTTGCTGATACATCCCACATCATCGTAGATCATACGGACCTCTACACCCTGTTTTACTTTTTCTTCTAAGGCTGCTAAAAGCTGCTCTAACATGATCCCGTCTTCAAAGATGAAGTATTCTAAAAAAATAAATGTCTCCGCTTCCTTAACTGCTTCTAACATCTTCGGGAACAATTCTTCACCGGATGGATAATATTCGGTCTTTGTATATTCACAAACCGGATAGCCTGCCCAGTCCTTGATATATTTTGTCTGGTTATAGATACGTTTGTTCTCGTTTCGTATCTTTTCTTCTACCTGTTCGTCTCCTGCTAAAAACGGGTTTAATTCTTCATTGACACGCTCTAAACGTTCCTCTGTATGTTTTGTTAATTTTGCTCTTCCAAAGACAAAATATAAAGTCACGCCAAAGATCGGTGCCACTAAGATCAGAAAAATCCACGACATCCGCCCCGCCGCATTTCCATCCTTATCTGAGATTATGATTGCCAGTATTAGGGCAATGGCACGAAATCCTAAGTTGATAAATGTAAATTGCAGACTGAACTGATAAAGTACCGTTGCTAACCAGAAAAACTGGATGACAATGGCTAAAAAGATCAATACCAGTCTGCTAAAAAGGATATTTCCCAGTTTCTTCATCTCTTCACCTACTCTTTTGCTTTCCTGTCTGCCTATCGTATCACAAAAACGCTCTTATGTCTAATGCATGAGCCGTACTAAATCCAGGCAGCCCCACACATGCTGTTCTTTTCTGTCGCAGCTTCTGTTGGCAGTCTGGTACAGACGAAGTTTTACATCCTTTGGGGACATCTGCGGATATTTGCTTAACAGTAGTGCAATCGCGCCGGAAACCACCGGTGTTGCCATCGATGTTCCGCTTTTTGTCGTATAACCGTCATTATGCACATCACAGCTTGTAATTTTTGTTCCCGGAGCTAATATTTCGGGTTTTATGACACAACTGTCGGTCGGACCTCTTCCGCTGTAGCCTCTGCGAAGTCCCTGCCCCTGTGCCTGACGGTTATCATCATCACTGCTTCCTACCGTAATGATCGTCCGACAGATTCCGGGGATTGTGACCGAATTTCCTGCCGGTCCGTTATTTCCCGCTGCCGCCACCACTACGATCCCGGCATCCCAGACCTCTTCCACTAATTTGATCAGTTCTACCTGCTCTTCTTCTCTGGCATTTTTTAACATTCCAACAGAAATATTTAAAATCCTTATGTTATATTCATCCTTATGCTCTAACATCCATCGGATCGCTTTTTTGACCTGTCTGGTATTCCCACCGCCTCTGCGGTCTAATACTTTAATCGGCAAAATGCCACATCCCGGTGCCATTCCCATATATTGTCCCCTGCTCGCACAACCGTCTGCACCGATGATCCCCGCCACATGCGTACCGTGACCGTTGTCGTCATAACATTCCGTTTCATTTCCTAAGACATCGTAAAATCCTTTCACCCTTCCTCTTAGATCTTTATGCAAAAAAAGCCCGGTATCCATCACCGCAACTGTAATTCCCTTACCAGTATACCCTCTTTTATGGGCATATGATGTATTTAACAGTTCTCTGATCCGCTCCACTTGATTTTCCTTTTTCTATTAACCTATGCAGGTTTTATTGCAAAGTGTGAACGGCTTTTAGAACTAAGTGGCACAAAAGGGCTATCCCAAAGATTTCTCTTTTGGATAGCCCCTCTTATTTTTGGTCTATATCATTCTTTTTATTTTGCGTCTGCCGGAACGTCTTTGATAGAGAAGCTGATTCTTCCCATCTTGTCTTTTCCAAGGCATACCACGGTTACTTTATCTCCTAAGGTCAGAACATCTTCTACATGGTTGATTCTTTCCTTGGCAATTTTAGAAATGTGGACCATTCCCTCTTTACCAGGAGCAAATTCAACAAATGCTCCGAACTCTTTGATGCTGATAACAGTTCCTTTAAAGATCTGTCCTGCTTCAAAATCAGTTGTGATGATCTTGATCATCTCCACTGCCTTCTGCATTGCATCAGCATCTACACCACATACGGATACTGCACCGTCATCGGTAATATCGATCTTCACACCGGTTCTTTCGATAATCTCGTTGATGGTCTTTCCTCTCTGACCTACTACATCACCGATCTTTGCCGGATCGATCTGGATTCTGATGATCTTCGGTGCATATTTGCCAACTTCTTTTCTAGGCTCTGCGATCGCACCTTTCATCACTTCCATAATGAAGAGTCTTGCCTCTCTGGTTCTGCGGATTGCCTCTTCTACGATCGGTCTTGTCAGTCCGTGGATCTTGATATCCATCTGAATCGCTGTGATACCCTCGGTTGTTCCGGTTACTTTGAAGTCCATATCGCCAAAGAAATCCTCTAATCCCTGGATATCTGTCAATACTAAATAGTCATCATCTGTCTCTCCGGTTACTAAACCACAGGAAATTCCTGCTACCATCTTCTTGATCGGTACTCCGGCTGCCATTAAGGACATGCAGGATGCACAGGTAGATGCCATGGAGGTAGAACCATTGGACTCAAATGTCTCGGATACGGCACGGATCGCATATGGGAACTCCTCTTCGGAAGGAAGTACCGGAAGTAATGCTCTCTCTGCTAATGCTCCATGTCCGATCTCACGACGTCCCGGTCCTCTGCTTGGTTTTGTCTCACCTACAGAGTAGGATGGGAAGTTGTAGTGATGCATGTAACGTTTGGATACTTCGTTCTCATCCAGTCCGTCAATTTTCTGTACTTCTGATAATGGTGCTAAGGTTACCACATCGCAGATCTGTGTCTGTCCACGCGTAAACATTGCAGAACCATGTACTCTTGGAATCAGGTCTACTTCTGCTGCAAGCGGACGGATCTGGTCAATGGCACGACCATCCGGACGTTTGTGGTCTTTTAAGATCATCTTTCGAACGGTCTTTTTCTGATACTGATAAATGGCTTCTCCTAAGATTTCAAGCCACTCTTCCTTCTCAGCAAATGCTTCTTCTAATTTTTCGGTAATCTGACGGATATTCTCCTCTCTTACCTGTTTCTCATCAGTAAAGACTGCCTCTTCCATTTCTGCAGGAGGTACGATCTCTTTGATCGCTGCAAACATTTCCTCAGGGATTGCACAGCTTGTATAGTCATGTTTTGGTTTGCCGACTTCTGCTACGATCTCATCAATGAATTTGATGATCGTCTGGTTTACTTCATGTGCGGTATAAATCGCATCGATCATTTTTGCTTCCGGAACTTCGTTTGCACCGGCTTCGATCATGATGACTTTTTCTCTGGTAGATGCTACGGTCAGATTTAAATCACCTTTTTTCCACTGCTCCTGGGATGGGTTGATGATGAATTCTCCATCGATCATTCCAACCTGTGTCATGGCACAAGGACCGTCAAATGGGATATCGGAAATGCAGGTTGCGATTGCTGCTCCAAGCATTGCTACGATTTCCGGTCTGCAGGCCGGATCTACGCTCATAACCATGTTGTTTAAGGTAACATCATTTCTGTAATCCTTTGGGAAAAGCGGACGCATCGGTCTGTCGATCACACGGGATGTTAAGATTGCATTCTCAGATGCTTTTCCCTCTCTTTTATTAAATCCTCCAGGAATCTTTCCTACGGAATATAATTTTTCTTCAAACTCTACGCTGAGTGGGAAGAAGTCAATGCCATCTCTTGGCTTATCGGATGCAGTTGCAGTAGATAATACCGTAGTATCACCATATTTCATAAATGCTGCTCCGTTTGCCTGCTTTGCGACTTTGCCTACCTCTACCGTAAGTGGTCTTCCGGCAAGTTCCATTGTAAAACTTTTGAACATATCTTTTCTCCTTTTCTTTCCGGGAGCCTGACTCCCTGCTCTGACAGAAGATGCCGAAACTACTGAAAAAGCTACGATATACCTCTTACTCTTATGCTCTTTTCATACCCTTTTCAGTGGTCCCGGGTTCCTTCTTCTGCCGGTTACAAAATATCCGCTAAAATCTTATCTTCCATATTTTTCACGGAATAAACGCTAAAATAGAGCGGAAAGACTCCGCTCTATCCTTAGGCCATACTATTTTCTGATACCTAAACGCTCAATTAAAGAACGATATCTTTCAATATCGATTTTCTTCAGGTAATCTAATAATCCACGTCTCTGACCTACCATCTTTAAAAGACCTCTTCTGGAATGATGATCCTTTGGATTTGCTTTTAAGTGCTCTGTCAGCTCCTGAATTCTTGCTGTTAAAATAGCAACCTGAACTTCCGGTGAACCTGTATCATTTGGTGTTCTACCGTACTCTGCAATAATAGCCTGTTTCTTTTCCTTTGCGATCATTGTATAATCCTCCTTATTTGATAAACGCCCTGACATGTATGATACTCAGTAAAGGGTCGGAGTTGTCCGTCTACCGAATATGGGCTGAACTCATACCTTGCAAGTATATCATAGACATCCTTTATTGTAAACTGTTTTTCAGAAAAAATGTCTGTTTTTTAGCACGGTCTGCCAACATTTAATCTGTCAGTTTTGTGTGGGACAATCCCTCAATGACATCCGACATTTTCTTTACATTTTCGGAAACAGATACATTTAAGGTATTACAGTCTCTTGCCAGTTTTTCTACCTCTCCTGCCACAATTGCAAACCCCCTTCCTGCTTCTCCTGCTCTTGCTGCCTCAATGCTTGCGTTCAATGCTAACATCTTCTGCTGTCTCTGGATCGCATTCAACTGATTCGTATTTCCCTCAATATTCTCCATCAGTCCCTTACATTCTGCAATTCCATCTTTGATACGCTGCATCAGACGACCGTTATAGGTCTCATTATATCCTGCATCCATACAGTTATTTAACGCATCTCCTAACAAAAATGCGGATGCATTGATTCCTTCTTCGGAACGGACATTGACCTTCTTTAATGCCTCTATGTATTCATCTTCATCAATACTTAATTCTCTTGCAACCTGGCGGAATTTCTCTTCGTCCGGATCTTTTGGCAATACCTGTCCACCGATAACGGCTCCGACTTTTTCACCTTTTACAACAAGATCAATACTGAAATCGATCAGTCCTGCATGACAGTGGTACACGCCGGTTCCTTCACGGTCACATTTCTCGCAGCGTCTCTTACCCTCTGCACTCTCTCTTGTATATTTAACACAAAAATCTGTAAAATTAAAACAGTCAGAAATATAATTTCCATCCATGTCTACTGCAACGGTTGCCAGTCCGGTTGCTCTTGCCCAGTTCTTCATAATTTCATGGAATTTACCCATATCCGTAAAATCCTGTATTCTCATATAGTCTTCCTCCATACACCAGTACTTTAATTATATTTTACTATGATTATGACACGATGACAAGCAAATATTCCATGCTGCAATTGTTACTTATTTAACGATATTTTAAGGAAAGACCGGACTTATACAGGCCGGATCGTTCTGTTGTACCAAAGGATAAAAAACATTTTTGCAAAACAGAAAAATACCATCCACAACCGCGTTGTGAATGGTATTTCCATGAATAACTATAAAAACTATTATAAAATTCATTTCAAACTCCTAATCTAGTCACCCAATACTCTGGTTACACAGATCGGGGAACGGTAAAATGCATTGGAGATCTTGATTCCTGTCTTCTTAGAACTTGCATGTACGATTTGTCCGTTTCCAATGTAAATTGCAACATGGCTGATACTGCTTCCGCTTCCGTAGAAGAATAAATCTCCCGGTTTTGCCTCTGATGCACTAATCCTTGTACCACAATTTGCCTGTGCTTTAGAGGAATGTGGCAGATATACACCGTATTTTGCAAAAATAGAAAGTGTAAATCCGGAACAGTCAGCGCCGTTTGTCAGGCTTGTACCACCCCAGACATACGGATTTCCAACAAACTGTGTTGCATAGGAAATCAGATCTACTCTGACATCGGATACTCCGTTGCCATAGCGAACCTCTGTCATGGTCATTGCTTTTGGAAGCTGTACGGAAATATCTACATAGTCTTTGCTGATAAATCCGTTGGTGTTATCTAAATCGACTTTTACCCAGCCGCTTAAATCTTCTAAAACGTTCAGTTCCTCACCCTGTGGCATTAATGCTAAAATGCTGCACTCTGTATTTGGCTCTTCCCTGACATTTAAAGTTGGTGTCTTAACGGTTGCAATCGTCTGCTTTACTTCTTCTGCACGGGCTGCTGCCTCTTCTCCCGTGATCAGGTAATCTGCACTGACATAACCTGTCACATCACCGGACTGGATCTTATACCAGCCATCTAAAGTCTCTAAGATCTCGCCTGCGGCATTCTTTGGCATCTTACCTACCATGCTGCTGTCTGCAGAAGGAGTCTCTCTGACATTCAAGGTCTCCTCAACATTTGCAATTCCTAAATTTGTATATCCGTAAATCGTAGCAGGTGCTTCTTTTGTTACCTCCACATCATTCTCTGATACGCTTGCCTCTTCTTTCTGCTCTGCCGGCTTGTCCTTAATTGCTTCTGTAAACAATGCTCCCGCACCGGCAACGGTCTGTACCTTGTTCGCTTCCTTAGCCTGTGCCGTTAAGCCTGTCAGACTGCTTCCTGTAAAAATAAGGGTTCCTGCCATTGCGATTGCAAGGAACCGATTTATATTCTGATTCATAAAAACCTCCTGATAAAGAAAAACAGTAGAATATGTAATACTCTACTGTTACGTTGTTTTTAAATTATAACAACATTTTTTTACACTGTCAACACATTTACGTAATATTTGCGTAACATTTGTCATTTTTATAAATCAAAATAGATCCTTGCGATCTTAATATCCTGCTGTAACTGCGCTTTTAATTCATCTATGGATGCAAATTTTACCTCTGCACGGATGCGGTGTAAAAATTCCACTTCTACCGCCATATCATAAACATCGTCAGAAAAATCCAGCACATGTGTCTCGACACCGATCGGATTATCTCCCTCGATCGTCGGTTTACATCCGACATTGGTGATTCCACAGTATTCCTCTCCTCCGATCAGAATCTTTGTGATATAGACTCCAAATGGCGGCAGCAGTTTGTCAGCCTCAGGCACCAGATTCACGGTTGGAAACCCGATCGTCCTTCCAATCTCATTTCCATGCTCTACGATGCCCTGTACAAAAAAGGAATAGCCTAACAGTTCATTTGCCTTTTCGATATTTCCTTCTTTAATATACTCACGGATATAGGTGCTGCTGATATCTCTTCCGTCACTCTGGATCTTTTCGATCACCTGTACCTCATAACCGAATTTGTCAGCATATTCTAAAAGCAGCTGATAATCTCCCATGCGGTTATGTCCAAAATGAAAATCTGTACCGACCACCATGTATTTTACATGCAGTTTTTCTACCATCATACGAATAAAATCCACTGCATCCATATTGCGGATCTCCTCTGTAAAAGGACATTCCACTACATAGTCAATCCCGATATTTTCAAAGATATGCATCTTTTCCTCATTGGTCGTCAGCACGTCTCCACGGTCGTCTTCCACCTTTTTTCTCGGAGGAATATCAAAGGTAAATACCACGGCTTTCAGATCGTCTGCTTTTTTCTCTAATACGGTATCTAAAAGCAGACGGTGTCCTCTGTGTATCCCATCGAATTTTCCAAATGTGATGACCGTAGATTCTTCTATATTAAAATCCGTTGTTCCTCTTAAATAAATCATTTTACTCTCTCACTTACTGTTCCAAAAAAATTTTCACAGGCTTGTAATTTTCCTGTCTTTTATCATAACGGTAGATTCCGATAAACCGTCCTTCTTCATCATAGATGCGGACCGACTCCGTTTCATCCGATATCGGCGGTGTTACAAAAAATGCTTTTGCAATACGGTTGCCGTTATAAAGTATTTTGCCGTATTTTTTTTGTACCGTTACCGCTTCTAATGCACGAAATACATAGTCTGTCGGATAAAGGATCTGTTCTAGCTCTCCTGCATCCCGTTTTTTCTCAATTTCTCCTAAGGTCAATGCCTGTTCTATGGAAAAATCTGCCACTCTTGTCCGTTTTAACGACTCCATACAACCACCACAGCCCAGTTTCAGACCAATATCGTGGCAAAGAGTACGGATATACGTTCCTTTCGAGCAATGTACCCGCATGGTCACACGCGGAAGTTCTATGTTCACGATTTCAATCTCATAAATCTGAACCGGTCTGGGTTTACGCTCTACCTCGATCCCATTTCTTGCAAGGTCGCACAGTTTTTTTCCGTTGACCTTTAATGCAGAATACATCGGTGGTATCTGTTCGTATGCTCCGACAAATCCCATAATAGCTTTTTTTACTTCTTCTTCGCTGCAGGTTACCGCCGACTGCTCTAACACGGTTCCTGTGGTGTCCTGCGTATCGGTGGTCTGTCCAAGCAGCAGGACTGCCTCATAGACCTTGTCCTTATCAGTTAAAAGGTCGCAGACTTTTGTGGCTTTTCCAAGGCATACCGGCAGCACCCCTTCTGCCTGTGGGTCTAACGTTCCGGTATGTCCGATCTTTTTCTGCCCTGCGATTCCACGCAGTTTTGCCACTACATCGTGGGAAGTATAGCCTTTTTCTTTGTATACATTTAAAATACCGTTTAGCATCTTCTCACCCTTTATGTCTCTGAAACATCAGAAGGCAGTTGTTTTTTCATCTCTTCTAAGATTTTTTTTATGATCTCGTCTGCATTGCCTTCCATGGAGACTCCCGCTGCGCGGATATGACCGCCACCGCCATACTCCATGGCTACTTTCGCCACATCCATGCCTCCGTTAGAACGCATGCTGACTTTGTAACCGTCCTCTGTCTCATACAGGAAAACAGCCGCCTCTACGTCTTTGGTCACACGAAGCTGACTAACGATCCCGTCTAAATGCTTTGGCAATACCTCAAATTCTTCCATCTGCTCTTTGGTCACTACGGAAGTAATGACCGCACCGCCAAGCTCTAATTTAGACTGTACCAGCGCCTGACCTAAGATCCGGTTCTGTTCATAGGTCTTTGTATAAAAGGTCTTATCTACGATCTCGGTAAAGTCGATTCCCATATCCATCAGCTTTCCGGCAATGTTCATGGTCTTTGCCGAAGTTGATGAATACTGGAATACTCCGGTATCATGGATGATCCCTACATAGATACATTCTGCAATCTCTTTTGAAATCTTTTTCTCGTCTAAAAGCTCAAACACCAGCTCCGAAGCCGAACTTGCATGCGGAAAGATATAATTTTCATCGGCAAAACTCTGATTGCTGATATGATGGTCGATACAGATCGTCTTTTTTGCTGCGGTAAAATACTGTGCAGCCTCTCCTAATCGTCCGGTATCTCCGCAATCCTGTGCAATGAACAGATCATATGATTCATGTTCTGTACATTCATGAATGATCTCTTCGGAACGCTTTAAGAATTTAAAAATATTCGGAATCGGCTCTAAATATAAATCCACCTGAATCTGTGGATAATTGTCTTTGATATAATTATAGGTTGCAAGGCAGGAGCCTACGCAGTCGCCGTCCGGACGGACGTGTCCTGCGATCGCTACTCTCTGTACTCCCTCTAACTGTGAATCCAAGTCCTTCATGCTTTTTCCCCCGGTCTCGCTGTATCTCTACTCCTGTATATCCTTTGTTACATCATCTATCAGTTTTGACATATTGACACCATATTCAATGGACTGGTCTAAAATAAACTGTACCTGTGGTGTGTTACGCAAATTGATATTTTTTGCCAGCGTTCTGCGGATATAGCCTTCCGCACTCTTTAAACCTGCGATCGTATCTTTCTGGGACTGTTCATCCCCTAAAACAGAAATATATGCTTTACAGGTCTTTAAGTCTGGTGCTACTTCTACTGCAACCACACTGGTCATCGGATTGATCCGTGGGTCTTTGATCTCCCCACGGATGATATTGGAAAGTTCTCTTAGAACTTCCTCATTAATCCTTGTATTCTTAATACTGTTTTTTCGCATTCTGCCTCTATTCCCTTCGTTCTATCTCGGCACTTCTACCATAATATATGCTTCAATCTGATCTAATTCCTGGATATCATTGAAGTCTTCAAATACCAGACCACATTCATAGCCTGCTTTTACTTCTTTTACATCATCTTTAAAACGTTTTAAGGATGCAAGATTTCCTTCAAAGATCTGCTTTCCTTCTCTGGAAATACGAACCATACAGCCACGCTGGAAAGAACCGTCTAAGACATAGGAACCTGCAATATTTCCAACGCCGGATGCTTTAAAGATCTGACGTACTTCTGCATGACCGATGACTTTTTCTTCAAAGATCGGGTCTAACATTCCCTTCATGGCAGCTTCTACATCCTCGATGGCATTGTAGATGATCTTGTACAGACGCACATCTACACCTTCACGGTCTGCAATCGCTTTTGCAGTGGTATCCGGGCGTACGTTAAATCCGATAATGATGGCATTGGATGCAGATGCTAACGTAACGTCGGATTCGTTGATCGCACCAACACCGCCATGGATGACTTTGACTACAACCTCTTCGTTTGAGAGTTTTACAAGACTCTGTTTTACTGCTTCTACGGAACCCTGAACATCTGCTTTGACGATGATATCTAACTCTTTGACATTTCCGGACTGGATCTGGGAGAACAGATCGTCTAAGGACATCTTGGATTTTGTCTCTTCGATCAGGCGGTTCTTGCCTTCTGAAATAAAGGTTTCTGCAAAGCTTCTTGCCTCTTTTTCTGTCTCCGTGGATACAAATACTTCTCCTGCTCCCGGTACGCTGGATAATCCTAAAATCTCTACCGGTGTGGATGGTCCTGCCTCTTTTACATTGCGTCCCTTGTCATCGATCATGGCACGGACACGTCCGTAACTGCTTCCGCAGGCAATCGGCTGACCGACTTTTAAGGTTCCTTTCTGTACTAAAACAGTTGCTACCGCACCACGGCCTTTATCCAGTCTTGCCTCGATGACGATACCACGTGCCTGACGTTTTGGATTTGCCTTTAACTCACAGATTTCTGCTGTTAACAGGATCATCTCTAAGAGCTGGTCAATACCTTCCCGTGTATGTGCAGATACCGGAACGAAGATGGTGCTTCCACCCCAGTCTTCCGGGATCAGTTCATATTCTGCAAGCTCCTGTTTTACTTTTTCAATATTGGCATTCGGCTTATCAATCTTGTTAACTGCAACAATGATCTCGATGCCTGCTGCTTTTGCATGGTTGATCGCCTCTACCGTCTGTGGCATGACTCCATCGTCTGCTGCTACAACTAAGATCGCAATATCTGTGGAATTTGCTCCACGCATACGCATTGCCGTAAACGCCTCATGTCCCGGTGTATCTAAGAAAGTGATCTTTTCTCCGTTGATCTCTACCATATAAGCACCGATATGCTGGGTAATACCGCCTGCCTCACGGTCTGTCACATGGGTATCACGGATCGCATCTAACAGGGAAGTCTTACCGTGGTCAACGTGACCCATAACGCAGACAACCGGCGGACGTTTTACCATGGTGCTTTCGTCTTCTTCTTCCTCTTTTAAGAGTTCTTCAATGACATCCACTTTTACTTCATGCTCTGCTAAACAGTTGAACTCTAAAGCAATTTCTTCTGCAGTATCGTAATCCACATCCTGATTTACGGTTACCATCGTTCCTTTTAAGAACAGTTTCTTTACAATTTCTGATGGTTGTACTTTCATCTTATCTGCTAATTCACGGATGGTCAGTGAATCTGGCAGTGTGATGGTACGGATAGTCTCTTCTTTCTTCTCCTGTGGCTGCTGTGGCTGTTTTTTCTTCTTACCGCCATTCTTCTCTAAATTGATATAACGCTCCTGCTTCTTGTTGCCGAAGTTATCTTTATTCTGACCCTTATTCTTCTTATCGTTTCTACGGGTATCTCTGCGGTCTTTTCCGTTATTTTCTTCTACCGGTGTCGCACTCTTGTTGAATTTGTTGATCTCCTGATCTAATCTCGGACGAGATTCTTTCTGGCGATTCTGACCGACTCTGTTGTTACCTCTATTGTTTTGGTTATAATTGGCATTCGGTTTATGATTCGTACGGCCGTTCTGATTCTGGCGATTATTTTCCTCATTTCTAGGTCTCCTCTCACCCTGTCTGTCTGCCTGCTGTGCGCGGATCGGACGATCTCCCTGTGGACGTACCGGTCTTTCTCCCTGCGGGCGTTCCCCCTGTGGACGCATCGGACGGTCTCCCTGCGGTCTTGCCGGTCTGGCTCCACCCTGTGGTCTTGCATTTCTGTTTCCGTTTGGATTGTTATGCTGTCCGTTCTGTCCGTTGTTTCTGCGGTTATTCGGCTGTTTACTGTTCTGTGGATTGTATACTGCCGTAATACTGGATTTTTTCTTCGGACGCTCCTGATGTGCGTCTTCTTCCTTCTCTGCTGCCTTTGGTGCAGCTTTTTCCTCTTTTACCGGTTCGCTTTTTGCAAACTTTTTCTTAACAACTTTGATCACATCGTCCTCAATAGAACTCATGTGACTCTTCACCTCTATATTCTGCTCTGATAAGTACTGTAATATTTCCTTAGACTGTATATTTAATTCCTTTGCAAGTTCATGCACTTTGACTTTTGCCATTCCATTTCCTCCATTATTCAATTTTCTCACCGCTTAGTATCTTACTCTCTAACGCTTTTGCAAATCCGCTATCGGTAACCGCAAGGGAAGCCCGATACTGTTTTCCGATACATCTTCCTAAATCCTCTTTTACCGCATATTCATAATATGGCACTTCGTAAAATGCACACATGTTGCGAAATAATTTCTTCGTATTATCGGAAGCATCCTTTGCCACGATGACTAAGCCGGCTTTTCCTGCCTTGACCGCTTTTTCTGTTGAAAATTCCCCACTCTCTATCTTCCGTCCTCTCGCAGCTAACCCAAGCATCTGCAAGACTTTATCATTTTTCAATCGCTTCCATCTCCTCTTCGAGCTGTTCATAGATTTCTTTGGGAATCGCAGTCTTTAATGAGCGCTCCAGTCCTTTGGACTTCTCTGCCTTTTTCAGACATTCACTGTCCGCACAAAGATATGCGCCTCTTCCATTCTTCTTTCCTGTCGCATCTAAGATAATTTCATTCTCGGATGTCTTGATGACGCGAATCATTTCCCGCTTATTTTTCATTTCACCGCATCCTACACATTGACGCATCGGGACTTTTTTACTCGTCATAGTCGTTCACTTCATCCTCATCTATTTCCTGATAGTTATCTAATTCTTCCTCTGTATCAGGTTCAATGTACTCGCCGTTCTCATCATAGTACTCTTCCCCATCTTCGTAATATTCATCCTCATAATCATTCTCGTAATCGATGAAGTCGCCGGCTTCTCTTGCCTGTGTCTCACTCTTGATATCAATCTTGAATCCGGTCAGTCTTGCAGCAAGTCTTGCATTCTGTCCTTCTTTTCCGATTGCTAAGGATAACTGATAATCCGGTACAACAACCTTTGCTGTCTTTTCTTCATCATCTGCAATAACAGAGATGACTTTTGCCGGGCTTAATGCATTCTGGATTAAGATCGCGGAATTCTCACACCAGTTAATAATATCGATTTTCTCGCCGCGCAGCTCATTCACGATCGCATTGACACGCGCACCGTTCATTCCGACACATGCACCGACCGGATCGACATCCGGGTCATTGGAATATACGGCAATCTTTGTTCTGCTTCCTGCTTCTCTTGCAATACTCTTGATCTCAACGATACCATCTCTTACTTCGGTTACCTCTGATTCAAACAGACGCTTTACCAACTCCGGATGTGTTCTCGACACTAAGATCTTTGGTCCTTTTGAAGTGGATTTTACTTCTAAAATATAGAGTTTGATACGCTCGGTAGGTTTGAACACTTCCCCTTTGATCTGTTCGCCCTCTGTTAAGATTGCATCTACTTTTCCAAGATTGATGCTTACATTCTTACCGATATAACGCTGGACAACACCAGTTACCACATCGCGTTCTTTGCTGTAATATTCATCGAACAGTACCTTCCTCTCTTCCTCACGGATCTTCTGCAAGATGACGTTCTTTGCATTCTGTGTTGCGATACGTCCGAATTCTTTGGATCTTACTTCGATGTTTACGGTATCTCCAAGATCATATCTTGAGTCGATCATTTTTGCATTTGCAAGGCTGATCTCAAGACAGGGATCTTCGACCTCTTCGACTACGGTTTTTTCCTGATACACATGAAACTCGCAGGTCTCCGGATCAATGTTTACTTTAATGTTATCTGATTTTCCAAAATGATTCTTACAAGCGGTAACTAAAGAGTTCTCTATAGCCTCAAGCAAGGTATCCTTACTGATATTTTTTTCCTCTTCTAATACATTTAACGCTTCTAACAATTCATTGTTCATTATGATATTCCTCCCATTTAATTTGTTATTGTACGCTAAAAATCAAATGCCAAACGGATCAATGCGATATCCGTTTTTGCAAAAGTCAATTTTTCGTCTTCTTCTGTCTGAATTGTTACGGTATCATCGTCATAACCGGTTAAAACTCCGTAAAATTCTTTGCTGCCGTTCATGGAACGATAGGTACGGATCTCTAATTCTTTTCCCATACTGCGAATATAATCTTTTTCCTTTTTGAGCGGTCTGCCAAGTCCCGGTGAACTCACTTCAAACACATAGGAATCTTCAATATAATCTTCCCTGTCTAAAATCTCATTCATCTCTCTTGCTACAATTTCGCAGTCATCCACCGTAATGCCGCCTTCTTTATCAATATAGGCTCTTAAATACCATGTACTTCCCTCTTTGACATATTCCACGTCTACGAGTTCAAAATTGTTTCTTTCGAGAATCGGGGTAATCCAGTGTTCCGTCTGTGTCTCATACATTTGTCTTTTTGACATATTCCCACCTTCTTTCATTTCCATTCTGGCTGTTCTTTCGGACATGACCCTAACATAAAATCAAGAGCGGACAACTGTCCGCTCTCAACCTAGTTAACTCTACATATCATATATATGATAACACTTGCTACATAGAAATGCAAGTATTTCCAAACAAAAAATGCTCAAAACCGATTATCTTCTGGCTTTGCGCATCTTCAAGGGTTGGGCTATTCATTAATGAATAAACAGTTCGTAGGGGAATCGAACCCCTGTTTTCGCCGTGAGAGGGCGACGTCTTAACCGCTTGACCAACGAACCTTAGTATTTATTTTGTTGAACCGCGTCAACAAATGCTATTATATATGGTCTTACAAAAAAAAGCAAGTACTTTTTTTAAATTTTTTAAATTTTTTTATTTTTTCATGTTTTCCTGTATTTTTCTTTATAAAGAGAAGCACCTGCAAGGCTGTCCGATAGTAACTCCCGCAGGTGCATTATGTACCTCTTAGCTTATTTTCCTACTGCGAAACAGATTCTGCTAAATGTTCCAGTATCTCCGTAATCTTTCTACTCTCCTCTAAGCAGATATTTTGCAGATTCTCAGAATTTTCTGCCTGTGCAGATACTTCCTCTGTCGTTGCAGACAGGTTAGAAATCTGATCTACAATCTTTGCATTATTATCCTGCAAATTAACGCAATCGTTGTGGAGTGTCTGAACTTCCTCATTTGTTCTCATCAAATCAGAAGCAATATTTCCAAAAGAGGTATTTGCTTTATCCATGATTTCACTGTTCTGCTGAACAGTTTCTGCCGTATGTGTTACGGTCTTAACCATATTCTCAATTTTTTCGATAAAGTTCTCTAATACCTGTTCGATATTTTCCGTAGATTCTTTTGTTTCATCTGCTAATTCACGAATCTCATCCGCAACTACAGCAAATCCCTTTCCTGCCTCACCGGCTCTTGCTGCCTCAATCGAAGCATTTAATGCAAGCAGATTTGTACTTGAAGAAATACTTGAAATCGTCTCCGTGATTCCTTTCATATTTACAATTTCTTTTGAAAGACACTGCATCTCATTACTCAGTTCACGACTCTCTTTTACAATCGTATTTGTGCTGTCCTGCAGCTCATTCATATAGACCTGTCCCTGATTCGATGCTGTTACAGATGTCTGTACAAACTCCTGCACCGTTTCTGAAACAACATTGATTTCCTGAATCAGCTGCTGAATCTCTGTGGTCAACTGTGTCTGCTCCTGGATGCTCTCGGCAGTCTGCAAAGTACTGGAAGCTATTTCCTGTGTCGTCATTGCTGATTGCTGCATCTGATTTCTCAGACGTACCGCAGACTCTTTGGATGTGCTGACAGTCTCCCTGACTGCTTCTGATGTTTCTACTAACTGCATCATCTGATGCTCCTGCTCCTGCTGACCGATCTGTATCTCTTTTTCATCCTCCGTTGCAAAAATCCTCTGTAAACGATTTGTGTAAGCATAAGTCAGTACAAATAAAATGTTGATGACAATCTGTGTTAATACAACCATCAGTGATGATGTGCCCATTTTCAGTCTTGCTAAAAACAGAACCGTATTAACCACAAAAACTGCTGTCAGTGCCACGGTTGTAAATTTTTTATCATGGTATACTACCACGACGGAACAGGCTATGTAAGAGCATGCAAAAATAATAATATGCTCCGAAAAAAGTATCCAGAATGCATACGTCAGCCCATAAACTACAACCAGCACATAACGAACTGCATACTTGTCCGCAAATTTCGATCCTAAAATCAAAAACACGATTACTCCTGCAAGTGCAGAAATCAGTGTGGAATAAAAGACCAGATTACTGCCATTATACAGCTTTTCCGTAAACGTAAACGCCGGAATAATCGCTGTCAAAAAACCCACGACTAACAGCATGGTCTGATTCGTTTTTTTCAAACGTTCCATATTACAATGCCTCCCATTATGATGTATTCATGTTTCTCTCTTTCACAGCCTCATTGGAAATATGATCAAAAATTAAATATCATTAAAAATCTGATAGATATCAATTTTTAAAGCATCTGTATTGGACATGCCAATAAAGATTCCCCCATAGCGATAGCCATCCTCTAACTCTTCGCAGCGGACAACTTCGATCACTACGTCAATAATTTCTTTCGTCCAGATTTGGATCTTTGTGTTATAGTGAGAACCCACTTCAAGCCGCTGTCCTGCTTTAAACCCGATTCCGGTTCTTGAAATATCCACTACTTCCACATGGGAATAGCGAAGTGTCGTAACCCCATCCTCATCTAAACGCTCTAATTCGACGGTCACGTCTAACTCCAGGCGTTTATGTTTTCTTTTTTCTTCCATAGTCTTAAGATTCTCCTTCTCTTGTTTTTTCCGAAGTAATAAACATGGCATCTCCAAAGCTGAAGAAACGATATTTATTCTCAATTGCCTCCTGATATGCGGCAAGAACATGTTCTCTTCCTGCCAATGCCGATACCAGCATTAAAAGAGTCGATTCCGGTAAGTGAAAATTTGTAATCAGTGAATCCAATATCTTAAAACGATACCCCGGATAAATAAAAATATCCGTCCAGCCGCTGGTCGGTTCTATCGTTCCATCCTCTTTTGCAGCCGACTCTAAGGTACGGCAGCTTGTGGTTCCCACACATATAATCCGCCCACCTGCACGTTTCGCAGCATTGATCGTATCCGCCGCTTTTTGATCTATCATATAAAACTCGGAATGCATATGATGTTCCTTGACATTTTCCACCTTTACCGGCCGGAAGGTTCCCAGTCCGACATGAAGGGTAACCTCTGCAATCTGAACCCCCTTCTCGCGGATGGTCTGCAACAATTCCGGTGTAAAATGCAGTCCCGCAGTCGGTGCAGCGGCAGAACCATCATATTTTGCATATACCGTCTGATAGCGGTTTTTATCCTTTAACTGGTGTGTAATATACGGTGGAAGCGGCATCTGCCCCAATCTGTCTAAAATCTCTTCAAAGATTCCCTCATAAGAAAATTGTATCAGACGGTTTCCCTCTTCTACCACGTCTATGACTTCACCTGTTAACAATCCGTCTCCAAAAATGATCTTTGTACCGGGTTTTGCTTTTTTGCCCGGCTTTACCAGTGTCTCCCAAATATCATTTTCTCTTCTTTTCAACAAAAGGATCTCTATATGGGCTTCGGTTCCTTCTTTCACTCCATACAAACGTGCCGGAATTACTTTTGTATTATTGATTACCAGACAGTCACCCGGATTCAGATAAGATACAATATCCCGAAAGATCCGATGTTCTGTTTTTCCGGTATCCTTATCTAAAATCAGTAATTTAGAACCGGAGCGATCCTCTAACGGATCCTGTGCAATTAATTCCTGTGGAAGTTCAAAATCAAAATCTTTTACGTTCATTACCTATTCCTTAAAAGAGCAGAATTCGCTGAATCCTGCTCTTTGCTAATTATTCTTTTACCATATTTAATCTGACTTCTACTATTTCTGACGGATTGGATTTCTTCTGGTATGTAACCCATATACAATCAAATCTGCCATTATAAGTCATTTTCGGTATCGTATAGGAACTCTTATAGATTCCATATTTACTGAAATGTTTCTTATCTGTGCTTACAAATACAGAATATATCTGCCAGCCACTCTTTGCTTTTAAAGTAACCTTCTGGTTTTTGAAAGATTTGGTATGATACCAGTAATCTTCAAAGCATCCTTTGAACTTAGATGTTACATTTGTGCTTCCGATCTTCATCTGTTTTATCGGTGATGAATATTTCTTAACCGTAACCTTTGTGCTGATCTTTTTAGAACCCACTTTACAGGAAATTGTTACTGTACCAGGTTTTTTATAATAGTACACATCTACAGAACCCGGTTTTGCTTTTACCTTTGCAATGCTGGTGTTAGAACTCTTCAGATTCTTGATCTGTGTTGCTTTGGTGCAGTTAAAAATCGACACATTGACTTTCCATGTAGTATACGGTGAATTTGTTTCATAGTATACGATCTGGTTGCTGTGAAAACTTGGTGATGCTGCGGCAGCTTTATTGCCTGCTGTCGGGATCACTAATACGCCTGTGAGCATTACTGCAAGTGCCATAACCAGTGACAGGCTTTTTTTCATGATTTTTTTCATTCTTCTCTTTCCTTTCTCTTTCTCCAAATATTTTGTCTCTTTCTTAAAGAAAAAATATGATAAAATTCACATAACGATTATAACATAGTTATTTACGGAGTTCAATTCCCAGTTCTTCCAATTTTTTCAGGATCTTATTCATTGCGTTCTGGATATCGGCATCCTCTAAGGTCTTATCCTGTGCACGGAAGGTCAGCGTATAGGCAATGGACTTATAACCGCGTTTGATCTGTGCTCCTTCGTAAATATCAAACAGTGCATAGCGTTCTAAATACTGTCCGCCTTTTTCATCAAATACTTTTTCGATGTCGCCTGCTAATACCTCCTTTGGCACTACCATGGAAAGGTCTCTCGTTACTGCCGGGAATTTTGCAATACCCCGGTATTTACGGTCAAAACTTGCATACTCCACAACATACGGCATATCCAGAACTGCTACATAAACACGTTCTTTGATCGCATAATTTGCTGCAACAGTCGGATGGATCTCTCCTAAATATCCAATGACATTTCCGTGATATACGATATCTGCCTGACGGCCCGGATGTAGGAATGACTTCTTATCAGACGGATCATATTCTGCCTTTTCATGCATTCCAAGTTTGTCAAAGAGCTCCTCTACGACTCCCTTCATCGTATAGAAGTCCCCTTCTCCATACATTCCGAGTGTGAACTGCATACGCTCTTCCGGTAATTCCGTAACCGGAGTCTGCTTTGGAAGATAAATATTTCCAAGCTCATACAGACGCACATTTTGGTTTCTTCTATTATAATTGGTTGCTAAGGAAGCCAACATTCCGTTTAAGGAAACGGTTCGCATAATACTGAAATCTTCGCCTAACGGATTGGTGATGACTACGGTTTCACGCAGTGGGCTGTCTGCCGGAAGCAGCAGCTTGTCAAATACTTTCGGGCTTTCAAAAGAATACGTCATTGCCTGTGAAAATCCGCAGAATTCAGCAATATCTCTTGCTAATTTTTCCACGCGCAGTTTGAAGGATAATTTTCCGGTAGTTGCTTCTCCGCTTGGAAGGGAGGTCGGTATCTTATCATATCCATAAAAACGTGCAACCTCTTCCGCAATATCTGCATCACACTCTAAGTCCTGTCTCCAGGATGGAACTAAAATCTCGTTTTTCTCTTTGTCATATCCTAAGTCTAACATTTTGAAGTAGTCTAACATGGTTTCCGGTGCAATGTCTGTTCCGAGCAGTCTGTTGTATTTTTCCGGCTCAAAAGGGATATTTCTTCCTTCTTTGACGGTTGTATAGACATCTACAACTCCACCGACTACTTCTCCTGCACCTAATTCTTCGATCAACTGGCAGGCACGGTTCATTGCCTCGATCGCATTATTCGGATCTAAGCCTTTTTCAAATTTTCCGGACGCATCGGTACGAAGTCCTACTTTTTTAGAGGAAAGACGGATATTGGTTCCATCAAAGCAGGCAGCCTCAAACAGCATGGTCTTTACATCGTCTGTGATCATGGAGTTCTCACCACCCATGATTCCTGCAATACCGATTGCTTTTTCACCATCACAGATCATCAGTACGGAATCATCCAGCGTACGTTCCTGTCCGTCTAAGGTCACAAATTTCTGTCCTTTTTCTGCTCTTTTTACTACGATCTGATGTCCTGCGATCGTATCTAAGTCATAGGCATGCATTGGCTGACCGTATTCTTCCATGACATAGTTGGTAATATCTACAATATTATTGATCGGACGGATGCCCTGTGCGGCAAGTCTGCGCTGCATCCACTCCGGTGACGGTGCGATCTTAATATTTTTTACTACACGCGCAGTATATCTTGGGCAAAGCTTTGTATCTTCTACCGATACTTTAACATAGTCATTGACATCCTCATTATTTCCGGTTGCGGTGACTACCGGCGGCTGGAACTCTTTTCTGAAAGTTGCTGCTGCCTCTCTGGCAAGTCCGATGATTCCAAAACAGTCTACACGGTTTGATGTGATCTCATACTCAAATACGGAATTGTGAAGTCCGAGTGCTTCTACTGCATCTGCTCCAACCACTGCATCTTCCGGGAAGATATAGATTCCATATTCCGGTGCTTCCGGATACATATCTTTTGTAGAACCAAGTTCTTCTATTGAGCACATCATGCCAAAAGATTCCACGCCTCGCAGTTTTCCTTTTTTGATCTTGACTCCGCCCGGAGTCTTTTTTCCATCATGACCGCCTGCCACACGTCCGCCGTCTAATACGACCGGAACTTTGTCGCCTTCTTTTACGTTTGGTGCTCCGGTAACGATCTGGATATTTTCTCCTGTACCAACGTTAACCTGGCAGATGATCAGCTTGTCTGCATCCGGGTGTTTTTCAATCTTTTCAATCTGTCCAATGACGATCTTCTCTAAATCCGCATCTAACTCCTCATAACCTTCTACTTTAGAGCCGGAAAGTGTCATTGCATCCATATATTCCTGTGCCGTACATGATAATTCCGGCACCATTGATCTTATCCATTCTAATGATGTTCTCATCGCTATTCTCCTTTACCTTTTCATCTAAAACTGTTTTAAGAAACGGATATCGTTCTCATATAAAAGACGCATATCATCAATCTCATATTTTAACAGGGCAATTCGCTCTAATCCCACTCCGAATGCAAATCCTGAATATTCTTCCGGATCAATACCGCTCATTCTTAAAACCTTCGGATGTACCATTCCACAGCCTAAAATCTCGATCCAGCCTTCACCCTTACAGAAGCGGCAGCCTTTTCCACCACATTTAAAGCAGGTAACATCCATTTCCGCACTTGGTTCTGTAAACGGAAAATGATGCGGACGGAATTTTACTTTGGTATCCTCTCCAAACAGTTCTTTTGCAAATTCTGCTAAGGTACCTTTTAAATCCGCAAAGGTAATGTTCTTATCTACAACCATTCCCTCGATCTGATGGAAAGAAGGGGAATGTGTCGCATCCACTTCGTCGGAACGGAACACTCTTCCCGGTGCGATCATACGGATCGGAAGTTTTCCTTCCTCCATGACACGCACCTGTACCGGAGAAGTCTGGGTACGGAGCACGATACTGTCATTAATATAGAATGTATCCTGTTCGTCTCTTGCCGGATGGTTCTTTGGAATATTTAACGCCTCAAAGTTGTAGTAGTCCTGTTCTACTTCCGGTCCTTCTACGACTTCATAGCCCATGCCGACGAAAATACGCTCTACTTCTTCTAATGCGATCATATTCGGATGACGGTGTCCGACAGAATTCTGTTTTGCCGGTAATGTCACGTCGATCACTTCTTTTTCTAAACGATGCTCTAACTCGGCACTCTCTAATTTTTTCTTTGTCTCTTCTAAAGTCCGCTCAATTGCCTCTCGTGTCTCATTTACTAACTGACCAACCATCGGACGATCCTCCGGTTTTACGTCTTTCATACCCTTTAAAACTGCGGTCAGCTCTCCTTTTTTTCCAAGCACGGAAACACGGACATCATTTAACGCATTGAGTTCCTTTGCCTCCTCTATCTGACGCACTGCTTCCTCTCTGATTTTTTGCAGCTTTTCTTTCATAATAAATCTCCTTTCTTAGTCGCATCTTCGCCCGAAAGACTTTTTGCTTTATAGCATAAAAAAGCTCCGTCCTTCTTACATAAAAAGGACGAAGCATTCTCCGCGTTACCACCTTAATTCCCAAAAACCGGGCTCTTCATTCAAATACTTAACGTGTATGACCCGTCCGGACCTACTTATCATTCTGTTCAATCCGGAAGCTCCAGTGAGAAATTCATCTGTTACCTTACCTTAAAGATGCTTTCAGCCGATGGCATCTTCTCTCTGAAAAAAGTATAACAGACTACTGACACTTTCTTTGCTTTTCTTCTAAACTTCTCACATTTTAGCACAGCCTGCTAAAAACTGCAAGTGATTTCTTATCTCGTTCGTACTTATGTTTCCGGTTATTTCTTATCTCCCACTCGCTTTTCATGCAATTTTGCTCTCCATTTGTGGAACAGATCCGAAAAGACAACATTGGTCTCTGCACAGAGCAACAGGATGTACATACAAAAATACAGCCACAGCATGACAAGCACGATCGTTGCCAGACTTCCATAGGTGGAAAATCCGTTAAAATACTCCACATAAATAGACAGTCCAAACGAAAATACATACCACGAAACGGCACTTAAAATTGCCCCCGGAAGCTGACTCTTAAACGAAGCCTTGCGGTTTGGCACCATTTTAAAGATCCATGCGAAGAAAAAGATCAGCACACCCATGATAATAATGATACGGATTCCAATCAGCACACTCATAAAATGCGAAATGATCGGCACATACCGAATGGCTGCCTTTTGCAGCGTACTTCCGAATACCAGCAATACCAGCACGGTGATCAGTGTCAGGATCAGGACTACGGTATAGAATATCGCACGGAAACGCAGTACAAACCAGTTTCTGGTTTCCTGACAGTTATTGACCATATTCAGTCCGGTTCCTAAATACTGCAAGCCCTTCGCAGATGACCAGATTGCAACCACCGCCGCGATCGAGATCAATCCGACGGACTGATTGTATACCTCCGCAATGATCGAGTTCACTAACGGCGAAATATAGTTTGGCATATAATTTCCTACTGCCGTTGTCAGCATATCCTGTGAGATTGGTGTGTATTTTAATAAGGAACTAAACACCACCAAAAATGGAATTACCGACAAAATAATAAAAAAAGCCGACTGTGCCGCAAAGGCTGTAATATTATCTATCCGGCATTTATCTAAAAATGTTTTTACATTTCCAAAAATCTTCCAAAGCATTGTTTTAAAAACCTCACTTCTGTTTCTCCGAATAAAAGGTTACCATGAACTTTCTGTTTTGGCAAGTTTCTCAATAAATACTCTCAATTTTCACATCATGATAAAAAAATTCTAAAATTTCATCGCAGGAATATCCCGCCTGTGCCATTCCGTCCGCACCATACTGGCTCATACCGATCCCATGGCCAAATCCGCCGCCGATGGCTGACGCGGTCTTTGTGTTCTTATCATAGTCTAAAACACAATATGCACTTGGCAGTACGGTCATCTGCGTATTCTTTGTTCCATCCTGAAGTGTGACTTCTTTTAAAGCAGCTCCTAAAATCCTACGGATATTATATTCATTTTTCACAAGTGCCATTCCGTTCTCAAATTCCAGTTTCAGCATCTTAACAGCTCCCGAAGTTCCACGCTTTTTTACGGATACTTCCGTAATTGCTCCAAATCCTTTTAAGGATTTTTTCTTCGTTCCATCCTTTGCATAAAATGTAATATTTTTTTCATTTGCTTTTTTCTGCTCTTTTAAGATATTTCGTATATTTTCGTCCTTTTGGTTAAAATCTAAAGCCGCACTCCAGCGAAAATACGGTGTTTTTCCGTCAAAACATACTTCATCCCCACTTTGGATATAGGTTCTGAAATTCTTCTCTTTAGATAGATCCGTTTTTGGAGCATCTTTTTTTACCCAGACACTTTTTAAATATCCATAGGTCTTATCATCAGAAAGATTCCAGTTTTCCATTGTTCCGGTATGTCCGCAGGAGGTGGAATAGTAATATGCCTCTACGACATTTCCCTTGTATTTTAATACCTGACCAACCGTATCTTCGACTGCTTTTACGGACTTTTCGCCCGCCGGATTCTTGTTGTATACCTGATAATTCGTGCTGTCATCTACATGCGCACCAAGTGCTGCATAGTCTCCTTTGACCATTTGCATACAGGCATAACTTCTGGCACAGATTGCCTGTGCTTTTAATGCCTCGACATGGAATTTCTCCGGCATCTCACTCGGCAGGACACCACAGATATAGTCCTCTAAAGATATCTTATTTACCACAGTATATCCCTGTTCACTGTGACGCAGTTCCATACTGCCGGAATAGCCTAAGGTTTCTCTGCTTCCATCCGCTTTCGTTAAATAGATTTTTCCATGATCCGCCGCCTTGATCTTGCAAGCTTCCTCGGAAGTTCCTAATAGTTCCGCTGCCGATAATACACTGCCTGCCTCTGCTTCTCTTTTTTCTTCCCCTAATGTGATCTTCATTTTCTGCTCGGAAGTCAGATAAACATTTTCATAATACGGCGAACCTTCATTTAAAAGCAGCACCCGGATATTTTTGATGTTTGCCGGTTCTTTTAACAATACTGCCTGCACTTTTCCGTTCCCAACAACATACCGGACATCCATATTTCCAATGACAATATCCTGAAAGGTCTTCTCTTCTAACGTTCCATAAATCTTATAAACCGGAACCCGCTTCGCTAATGGGATTTTTCCATAGCCTTCTATCTCAATCTCTGACTGGTCCATCGTGATCAGATTTCCGGTGATCGTATCCTGTTTTTTTCGGATTTCCTTGATCTTTTCTTTTTCAAATACAAGGTCACAGACGGTATTGCTTAATTCTCCATCTGTGCTTTTTGTAGCAAATTCATATTCTTTTCCGCAAAAAAACACAACTGCTTTTCCATCGGCAAGCGTTTTCAGATATACATTTGCCAAAGTACTCTCGCTCTTTTTTTCCTGCTTTACGATCCCTAATATCTTTTGATCGGTAACATACAGACGATACTGTTTCATTTCTTCTAAGGTCATTCCCTGTAAAGGAAAGGAACCGATACTGGTATCCACGCTTTCCTTCTTCTCATTCACGTCAAGCACCAGAACACTTTCTTTTTTGATCCGCTGCTCTGAATCTAAATAATCTAAAATTTTATCATAGATCGTATTCCACTCTTCTCTTGGTACTTTTTTCGCACCGCTCTTTTTTTCATAAGTAATATAGTCATTCAGATGCAGACGTTCTAACACTTCCTCCATATCGGCATATGTAAGATAAGCACCGTCTAACTTTAAGCTGACACCGGTTACTTCTTCCAGTTCATTTTCCGCTTCCGCTACCGATACACTGTCTTTTGTCTGTCCTCTATCTGTAATAACCCTGATCGTAACTACAATCCCAAGCAGTAATATCGCTGCCAACAATAAAATTCCTGTTTTTTTCTTCGTTCTTTTTTTCATGGACCAATCCTCAATATTTCTTATAGAGTAATGAAAGAAGCTGCTAAATACTTAGCAGCTCCTCTTCTTCCTTCGTACAATCTATCTTTTGTAAAAGTCCTCTTCTGTACTTTTAACAGCTCCTCTTTTGTACCGGGTTCTCTTTTGTTTTCATTTCTCTTTTGTTCTGAGTTATCTTTCGTTCTATTTATCTTTTGCATATGTTCTCTTCTGTATCTTTAGAATCTTTTGTACTCTAAAAATCTTTCGTGTCCCATATACATTTTCTTCTGTAATACCCAAAATGCCGTTTCCTACAATTTTGACTCCTAGCAAAGCTAGGTGGGTGTCCGCAACTGCTCTTCTGCCTTCCGCTGCTGACGGCGGCCTGGCATCCAAGTCAGCGATATGAGAATCCCATGAACGTAAATGTAGGTTCAAAATAGTAGGGTGTCGCACATCCCAGGAATCTTTGATGCTTTTATTATACTCTAGTATTTGTTTCTTTTCAATAAAAAATAAGTTGAAAATTTTGTCAAAATTTGTAGGAAATTTTTGTATAAAATAGGACTTGCTTTTTCTATGTAAAACGTGTATGTGACGGATTTATTTCAAGATTTTCTATCCATTCTTCCGACAGGCACTTTCCGATAGAACTTCTCCTGTATCATCTAAATTTCATAATGCAAAAAACAAGACACAGAATTCAAACATTCTGTGCCTTGTAATATTTCACCCGTTAAACAGATAACGCGTCTTTATTTTCCTTTTTTTCTGCTTGTCAGAAATTTTTATTTCTGAGGACCAGCAGCTACTAATGCCTTACCAGCATCGTTTCCTTCGTATTTAGCAAAGTTCTTGATGAATCTGTCAGCAAGGTCTTTTGCTTTTGTCTCCCACTCGGAAACATCTGCGTATGTGTCACGAGGATCTAAGATTCCTGTGTCTACACCTGTTAACTCTGTTGGAACCTCAAAGTTGAAGTATGGGATTTTCTTTGTAGGTGCATTTAAGATATCTCCGTTTAAGATCGCATCGATGATACCACGAGTATCTTTGATGGAGATACGTTTTCCTGTTCCGTTCCATCCTGTGTTTACAAGGTATGCTTTTGCACCGCTCTTCTCCATCTTCTTAACGAGCTCTTCTGCATATTTTGTAGGATGAAGCTCTAAGAATGCCTGACCAAAGCAAGCAGAGAATGTAGGTGTTGGCTCTGTGATTCCACGCTCTGTACCAGCAAGTTTTGCTGTGAATCCTGACAGGAAGTAGTACTGTGTCTGCTCCGGTGTCAGAATGGATACCGGTGGAAGTACTCCGAATGCATCTGCTGACAGGAAGATTACGTTCTTTGCTGCCGGTGCAGAAGAGATCGGACGTACGATATTCTCAATGTGGTTGATCGGGTAAGATACACGAGTATTCTCTGTTACACTCTTATCTTTGAAATCAATCTTTCCGTTTGCATCTAATGTTACGTTCTCAAGAAGAGCGTCACGTTTGATCGCATTGTAGATGTCCGGCTCAGAATCTTTGTCAAGGTCGATAACTTTTGCGTAGCATCCAC
>DNUZ01000027.1 GCA_003507655.1 Lachnospiraceae bacterium
GAACAACAGACGTAACAGGTGTTATCGAGTTACCAGCTGGTACAGAAATGTGCATGCCTGGAGATAACGTAGAAATGACAATCGAACTGATCCACCCAATCGCTATGGAGCAGGGTCTTACATTCGCTATCCGTGAAGGTGGTAGAACAGTAGGTTCAGGACGTGTTGCTTCTATCATCGAGTAATTAAATACTGTTTGAGTATTAAATGATTTTATTGGCTCAGCCCTTTGTTTACAAGGGGTTGAGCCTTTTTACGTGCGTCGGTTGAAGCCGACGCATGGGCTTAAGTCATCTTCGTGGACTTGCTGTGGGCTCATTTTATCCTTTGGACTTACGACTTTGAACCTTGTGTCCTGTGTTTTGGGTTTTTTTGATGAGTCTGCTGGGGCAGTTACATCGGATGGTACCATATCTTTCAGGTGCTGGTTTTGCATCATATCCACTACTTCCTGATGCTTGTTGGAATACAGGTGGGAGTAGGTGCTTAAGGTAGTCTGTACCTTTTCGTGTCCTAATCGTTCTGATATGAGCAGTGGTGTACAGCCTAAGTTAATAAGATAGCTGGCGTGGGAGTGGCGGATGTCGTGGATACAAGTCCTTTTCACTCCGCTTTTCTTGCAAGCCCTTTCCATCGTATTATTGATATAAGATTTTGTGAAGGGGAAGACTCTGTCCGTATATTTCAAATCATAAAGCTTTGAAATATAGTCTTTGACTTTGTTCATTACAAAGTCCGGTATGATAATGTTCCGGATGCTCTTCGTTGTTTTGGATGATGTAACTGCATCCTGCTATTTAATCCGCTGAAGAGTTTTGCTGATGTCGAGGGTGTTCTTCTTGAAATCAAAGTCTTTCGGTGTCAAAGCAAGGAATTATCCAAAACGGATAATAGATAGATATGAGTTGTTTCTAGAAAATGAATCTGTTAAATCAATGATTATTGAATATGTAGTATCAGATTTTTATATCTTTCTCATTTTGTTTATCTCTCATGAATTTTATTTGCCAGAATTACTGGAAAGAAATATTGATGATATGAAAGCGTTTTGGTATGTCTCCGATGGGAACGAGAAAACGACGAAGAAAATATTTAGTAATCTTTTTAGAATGATTTATACGGAAAATAAGTCGGATGTACAGATAGAAGTTGAGGTTAATCTGATGTATGATAGACTTGAAAAAATGGTTAAGAAAAAGCAAAAAAGAAAGATATGTCAGATTAGCAAGAGAGTCACAAGCAAACTATGAGGCTAATATGTAAGAAGAGGAAATCTGTAAAACAATACAAAGGGATATCATTTAAAAGATTAGAGAGAAGATTGCTCCTATTTTAGTAGAAAATGATGATAAGAATGGTGTATTAAAAATAAATTTGCTGAATTTATCGGATTGCACGGAGTCGATAGGACAAAGGAGTACAGATGGGTTTCACTTTCATATGGATGGAATGTTTTTGTATGGTATTGAAAGATTTTTGTTAAATAGAAAAGCTTTTGAAATAAAGAATAGGTCTGATGACTTTGAAGATGACAAGGAATTCATGAAATACCTGTCTGTTAATGATCAGCATTTGCTTCTTGGGTCGCAATTCATCTTAAAAAACAGAGACTATAAGATGAGTACCGATTATAAAACGTTTTTGAATGAGTATAAGACAATATATACAGTCGCTGTACGCGAAGGAATTGCTTTGAAAGGAGGGGTCAATACAGGTATGTTTGCATGATGTTAATGTTTCGATTCATTCGCCAAGTATAAAGGAAGCAAATGTGGAATATGACAAAGAAACAGGAAAATCTAATTATTCCATTATGAGCGGACTGCCAATTAACTTTGAAGAAGATGAACTTCGAGAGTTTCTTTATAATCATCGCAAAGTCATCAATGTAACGGAAAAATTATCTATACAAGTAAATGAGAAGCTCGTTGGAACTATTTTTACTGGGAGAAAACGAATATAGATTTGCAAGGAACCGGTTTAAGGCCGGTTCCTTTTTGCGTGACAACCTTGCATAAAAAGAAATACGAACAAAAATAATAAAATTGATAACAAAAATAAACAGTACAATAACAATAACATTGACTTTGATAACAAAAATAGATATAATGAGAGCGAAAAGGAAAGGTGAAAACATGTATACAGAGATAGTTAAGATTATTGAAGGTGGATTACAAGGAGATAAGGAAAAAGTTCAGAATTATGCAAATGTACTTGCGAACAATTTAGAGAAGGAGGGTGAAGTATCTCTTTCGAAAAAGATTAGAGGGATAGTTGAGAATCGAAGAAAAGGATTGACGTCATTGGATAGTTTTGCTACCAAGCCAGTTGATACAGAAAGTAGAATGGAGATAGTTCGAATTACAACACCGCAAATAAAGAAAGAAACTATTATTTTAAGTAAATATGTTGAGGATGAAATACAAGCATTTATTGATTTTTACGAGAATAGGGATAATTTACTTAAAGCAGGTATCGAGGTCTCTAATTCTTTGCTATTATATGGACCGCCTGGATGTGGAAAGACCACGGTTGCTCAATATATTTCGACAATAACAGGATTGCCTTTGGTGACGGCAAGACTTGATGGATTAATTTCTTCCTTGCTAGGAAGTACTGCTAAAAATATACGTAAAATTTTTGATTATGTATCAAAGAGAGAATGCATCTTATTTCTGGATGAATTTGATGTTATTGCTAAATTAAGAGATGATAAGAATGAATTAGGTGAGTTAAAACGTGTAGTTAATAGTCTTATTCAAAATATTGACGAGTTAAGTAGTGATAGTATTTTAATTGCAGCTACAAATCATCATGAGTTATTAGATCCTGCTATATGGAGGCGGTTTTCTAAAGTGATTACATTGGAAAAGCCACAGACAGAAGAGGTGGGTAGATTGTTGGAATTGTATTTGTCGAACTATCATAATAGCATAGTAGATAATGCGAAAAGAATGGAACAGTTAGAGTTGGCTCTTAAAGGATTTAGCCATTCAGATGTAAAAACAACTATAAATAATGCAATCAAAGAAGCTATAATAAAAAGAAAGGCTGTATTGAATAGTTGTGATGTACTAAAAGAGATATACTTTCATCAATATCATAATATTGAAAATGAAGACCAGTTTATACGATTCTTATTAAAATATGGAGCAACACACAGGGAAATCAATGAAGGTATGGATATACCGCTTAGAAAAATTCAAAGCATATCCAAGGAAATTAAGGAGGAATAGCATATGGATACAGATAAATTGCCAATTAAATTTTTTGCACCGAGAGAGATTGATGAACTGCGAATAGAGGGGAATGGAAACTCTGAAAAACCTAAATGGGTTTTGGAAGGGGATGCTTTGGTGAAAAGGGCAGAAATTCTCCAAGCTTCGTTGAGTGATATAGAAACAATAATGATTGAAAGAAAACAGAGTGCATCACCGGTACCATTTTCTTTTATTGCTAAAATACAAGAAGATGCTACAGCGAAATCAAAACGTAAGGATATAACCAATTTTTTTCAAGTGAAGGATAATAGTAGCGTAATAGGTGTGGCAGATGTAAATGAGCTTATTGTTTGTTTGGATTCGGTGGATGAGCTTCGACAAATTTCAGGAAAGCTAAGAGCGTATGAGAAAAATGATTATGCTATTTCCTGTATAGAGGGATTTGCAGAATTTGAACCAAGCGTAATGGCAACTGATGAAGTCTGTAATTACAAAGTCAAATTGGTGGATTATCAGGATTTTGAACAGAATTTAGCTATGCGTAGAATGTTTGAGCATACTTTGGAACGTAATAAGATTGAATACAAGAAAACCACTTATTCAGAACAATTCTATGTGTATAATATGAAAATGGTTAATACTGACATGTTAGAGCAATTGAAGAAAGAAGAAATTTTTAATGCACTTTTTTCAGTGGAGCCAATGCCAAAATATACTGTATCATTGGATTTTGTAGATGACGACCAAGAGGTTCCTGTTAAAATTCCAGAGAATGGTAAAAATTATTTGACTATTGGCATACTAGATAATGGTATAGCATCTATTCCTAATTTAAAACCTTGGATGGAGATGGATAGATGGTCTCCATATCCCAATGATAGTATAAACCCTACACATGGAACGTTTGTTGCAGGAGTTGCTTTATATGGTGATGAATGTGAAGGGAAGAATTGGGTCGGGCACAAGGGTATAAAACTTTTTGATGCTGCAATATTTCCAGATACCACAAAAGAGGGCTTGGACGAGGATGAACTTATCGCAAATATTAAAGAAGCAGTTGCACTTTATCACGAAAAGGTAAAAGTGTGGAATTTGTCGGTTAGTATCACACGTCCAGTTGTAGACACTAAATTTTCTGATTTTGCAATTGCTTTAGATTCTATACAAGATAAATACAATGTTCTTATTTGTAAATCTGCTGGAAATTGCAGGAATTTTGAAAACAATTATCCGAAGGGAAGAATTCATGAAGGTGCTGACTCTGTTCGTTCTTTGGTAGTAGGTTCTGTTGCACACGATAAAGGGCAATATGATTATGCGGAATATAATGATCCATCACCTTTTTCAAGGGTGGGTCCAGGACCGGAATATATAATTAAACCAGAAGTTTCTCATTATGGTGGAAATGCAGGTGTGACTCCAAGCGGGGAAACAGTTACTACTGGAGTGAAATCATTCTCGAAAGATGGGAAAATGGCTACTGGGGTCGGAACAAGTTTTTCAACACCGAGAGTAACGGCATTGGCTGCAGGAATACAGCAGGAATTAAGCGAAGAATTTGACCCGTTATTAATAAAGGCACTTATCACACACTCGGCATCATATCCAAAAGAAATGACAGTACCTGTTACAGAGAGAGCGAAACAGGTTGGATTCGGAATACCTAAAAATGTGCCAGATATTATATATAATTCACCTTATGAAGCAACATTGATATTAAGAGATAGTTTGGCCAAGGGCGATAAAATTGATATAATGGATTTCCCTATGCCACAATGTTTGCTTAAGGATGGATATTATACGGGACAGATTATAGCAACATTGGTGTATGATCCGGTTTTGGATCCATCACAGGGAATAGAATATTGTCAATCTAATATTGATGTTAAGTTTGGTTCGTATGATACAAAAGAAGAGAGGGATACTTCAAAGCGTCATATACTTAATCCAGTTGGGAGAAAAGGTTCGCAGAATTTATTGTTGGGTACGGTGTATAGCAAAAACAAAATGAAAGAAAAGAGTAGTGAATTTGCATTAAAAGAACGTTTACTAATTCAGTATGCAGATAAATACTATCCTGTAAAGAAATATGCAGTGGATTTGTCGGAGTTAACGGAAAAAAAGAAAATTGAGTATCTGTCACCAGATAAAAAATGGTTTTTATTTTTACAGGGTGTATATAGAGATCATATTGAGAGAATGGCACAGATAGAGTCATTTGCATTGACTCAAGAGTTTTGTTTGATTTTAACAATCAGAGATCCAAATCAAAAAGAACATGTATATGATGAGGTGACGCAAAAGTTAGATGAGTATAACTTCTGGCACTCAAATATAAGAGTTGCTACAGATGTTAATATTCCGCTGTAACTTTAGGACTGTGCAAATCAATACTATATGCTTTGCACAGTTAGAATAATAGTTTTGTACGACGAGGAGAAATTATGAATAATAATACGATACAGAATAACGGAAATCAGTATTTTCAAGAAAATAATTTTTATGGTTCAAATTATGTGCATTACAAGACGGAGGATTGTATTGCATCTGTTCAAAAGGTTGGAAAACTTTCTTGGGCTGTTATTGCAGCAATTCTTGGGATGATTGCTGATATTATTACAATAGCAATTGGATTACAAGAATTAAAGGCAGATGGTTTGTGTAATATGATATCTACATATAAGTTGCATATTTACATAGCAATTGTGGGAGTCATATTTATAGTGGTTGCCTGGTTGCTGAGAACAATATTTGAGTTGTTACGTGACAGGTCATCAGCAAAATATGTATTAAAAAGAAACGAGATATATAAAGTAATCCCAAAGAAGTGCCCTATTTGCGGAGGTACATGTAATGGAAAATTAAAAGTGGTGTTGTCGGAGAAGGGAACATATTGTGTGTGTCACAGAGATAAGACGCACAAGTGGAAAATAGAATACAATGATGTTATGAATATGATAAAATAAGTGATAATATATATGTATATATGCATAGGATGTTGAATTTTCATAAAGGGATGACTGATAAACTCATCCCTTTATAAGAAAGTTAATTAAAACACTTCCAAACTATCCTACGCATCCACCCATGCCTATATCTCACCATCAAGAGCAAGCCGGGCATATCCCAGCGGATTATCAATTGCCAGTGCGTTAAAGTATCGCTGAGAATTAGGCGTAGTCCCTATCCCAGATTCAGCCTGATTACAGTCGATCCGTAGGATGTAGCCGTTATAGTGGTTAATGTCGATGCTGTTATGCGTCGGGTTGTATTCTGCGTGTATCAATTTTAGTGTTATTAGTCCTTTCATTTGAATTGGAGGTAAAAAGCCCATGGGCTTATTTTAGAGTTGAAAAACTTTTGAAATAGATACAATAATCACAAAACGTATCATTATATAAAATAAAATATTACTAGGAATATTCCAAATAATACAATTCGTGATATTAACAGTCGTGTTGCTACAATCATCGAGTAATCATAACTGATTATAGATATATGCAATAAAATCAAGGCTTCCGCGAGTTTTCTCGGGAGCCTTTTTTACATTGTAAAAGTATGTTATAATAAATCAAAATAAAAAGCTCTTCGGTATCAAAACGGTGTTATCATAAAAAGAATGGTTACTTTCTTCCGAAATTTATAAAAAAATTATTGTGGAGATTTGAAATCATTTAATTTCGTAGATAGAACAGACGTAAAAGAAACCTTACTACACAGGAGGACAACCATGGTAAAACAAGACTACCTTATGCGTCTCATTCATGAAATGGTACGCACAATTATGAAACTGATTTTTAATATTGATGAAAAGACCGTAGACATAGAGCAGGAGTTAAAGGAAACATCAGACCTCTATGGACGGTTGCTGAAGTTGGCGGATGCGGGCAAAATAAATGAAGCGGAAAATCTGTTGTATGAGCAGTTAGAGAACGGGCAGGTAGAAGATTTGAAGGCAGCACTTGGGTTTTATGACCACTTGAATGATTATACAGAAGAATTTTTGGAAAAAGCCGATTATTCAAGAGAGGAAATAAAGAGTGGTCTGGTCAGTGTTTTGAAAATGTATGGCTATGAAGGCATGACCGGATTGCTGATGTAAACCGGGTGCAGAAACGAGGCAGGAATCCCGGCCTATCTTCTTGCAGAGCCAGAAAAAAAGTGCTAAGATAAAATAAATAAAACGTAAGCAGGAAAGAAAATGAAGCAATGGAAAACAAGACTGGCAATCTGCTTATGTTTATTACTGGCAGCACCGACAGTTATCAGTGCACTTCCGGTGAATAAATTAGAGGCAGAAGCTGCAAGTGGCACAAGTACGAATGTCTATGGATATTACACAGACATACAGGTAGAGCAGGGCATGACTTTCAACATGGGAGATTTGTTCCAGTATTCTCAGTATAAGAATAATAAAGAGATCAAGGGCGGATATCTCTCAGACCTCTCTAGTGGAGTATCCTATAAGAGCAGTAATAAAAATGTGATCACGGTCAGCTCTAAGGGTGACATTACCGTAAAGAAGACCGGTAAGGCAGTCATTACTACAAAGTACAAAGGAATTCCTGTTAGTACAACGATCACAGCAGTAAAGAAAAACGGTCTGAAATCAAATAAATACAGCAGTCTGCGTTCAAAAGCAAAGAATGTTGCAAAAGTATATGGTAATGGTATTACATCAAAGAACCGTTATAAATTAGCACAGGCAGTTATGACATGCCAGAATGCTCGTTGGGCTGTCACAGGGGAATATATCAGTCAGACAGGATTTGTTTCTTATTACTCCGTACAGACCGGAAGTGCTCATCGTTTAGTTGCACCGGAAATGATAAAGGCAGCAAAGATCAGTTCAAAACTCAGTGAGTATGCCTATAACAATAATCCGGTTGGAACAAAAGCAAGTAAGAACTTTAAGATTACAAGTGTGACTGCAAAGAAAAACCGTGAAACACTTACGATCAAAACAAATAAAAAACTAAATGATACACAGGTATTTGCAATTAAGTATATCTATATCAATGACACCTATCTTCAGAATGATAAAAAAGCAGTGTTTAATGTATATGTCAAAGATACAAAGACAGGACATTACTATCGTGGTACAGCATATGCAAAACAGGGCAGCAATCAGATCAGCGTAAGAATGGATTACCTCAAGCTGAAATCAAATACAAAATATCAGGTATATTACATGGTCAATGACAAAGGCTGGGCACAGGGAAAGACATTTACAGCAAAATAAAATATAAGAAAAGGGGCTGTGTAAACAGCCTTTTTTCTATATACAGGCGTGGAAAAGAAGATGAGTAAAAAGACAGGAACAAAAAAGAAACAAACCAAACACAAAGAAAAACAACAGGGATTTAACGATTTACTGATACCAATGTTACTGATCCTTTGTATTATGCCGTTTATTGTAAGACTGGCACTCTATTCCTGCGGATATGCAAAATATCCGTGGTATTCGGATGAGGATGTGATTATGGATCTGTACAGTTATTACCGTTGTTATTTTTTTGAAGTAGTTGCAATTTTTACGGCGGCGGTACTGGCATTTCGGATCGGACTGTTTCCGGAAAACAGAAAAAAAATGAAAATATTTATCCCGTTGGCAGTGTATGCGGGAATGATACTGCTTTCGACCCTGTTATCCGTAAATATGGGAGCGTCATTTACCGGAAATTTTTATCAGTTCCAGGGCGTACTGGTTCTGTTGGGATATCTGGTATTTTGTCTGTATGCCTATCAGGTAATGGAGCAGGAAAAAGACTATAAAACCATCTGGTATGGGATCGTAGCAGTATTCATAGTCATGGCGGTGCTTGGAATATTTCAGATAGCAAAAAAAGATCTGTTGGATTTTGCATGGATGCAGCGGTTGGTGATGTCCAAAGAACAGTTTGCAGAGTATGGCGGCACGTTAGAGACTATTTTTAGCGGAAACAACGTGTTCTTAAGTCTGTATAATCCGAACTATGCAGGTGTATTTCTGACCATGTTCGCACCGGTTTTTGCAGTGATGTGCAGCAGTGAAAAAGAGAAAAAGAAGAAGATTTTCTACGGGATATTGTGTGCAGGATGTCTGATCCTGATCTGGTTTACCTACTCCCGCTCCACATTTTTTGTATTGCTTGTGGCATTAGTCGTAGGATGTATCCTTTCTAAGGAGAAGATCGGGAAACTGATGAAATATATTTTGCCGGGAATCCTTATTTTAGCGGTAGTATTTGTAGGAATTGACAAAATCAATGATTTTCACTATCTGTCCAGATGGAAGGAAGATACACCAAAGACGAAGTTAGAGCGCATGATCACATCCAAAGACGGAGTGGAGCTTTGCTATGATGGAAAGGAATATCTCATCACCTTAGAGGATAAAAAAGCGAAAATTTACGATAAAAAAGGCAGAGAAACCGACATCAAAAAAGTGGAATATTCTGCGAAAATGGCAATAGCAGAGTATGACGAAGAAAAATACATAGACGTATATCTCTGCAACCAGACATTTACGTTTGGAAAAAACAGCAAGGGGTATTATTACCGGACAGAGAACGGAAAAGAGACACAGCTTACCGACATTCCAAAAGTCGATGCGGGCGGCAAAGAATATTTAGGTTCGGGACGAATTTATATTTGGAGTAGAACCCTGCCGATCTTAAAAAAATATATCGTTGCAGGAAGCGGACCGGATACATTTGCAGAAGTATTTTCACAGAACGACTATGTTGGAAAGGCAATTTATGCTAACAATCCGGCACGGGTGATTGAGAAACCGCATAATGACTACCTGATGCAGTGGGTACAGAATGGCTTCTTAGCACTTGTGGCAATGATAGCATTTTATGTACTCCTGTTAAAAAAATGTGGAACGTTTTATTACAAACGTGAGTTGTCAGATATGAAGACACGACTGGGACTGGGATGTTATCTGGGATGTATCTGTTATATGGCAGGCAGTCTGTTTAATGACAGTACACTGTATACAACACCGGTGTTCTGGATTTTTGCCGGAATCGCACTAGCGTCAGCATATGAGGTGGAAAAATAAAACCAAGAATCAAACAAGGGGATATCAGCATGAAGACTTCGGAAGAATTACGCAATCTGTTAAACAGGATCGACCATAAAGGTTATCCGGCATACAAAGATACAAAAGGGCAGTATCAGTTTGGAACCTATGTGCTGTCCATTGACCATGTGCAGGGAGATCCGTTTGCGTCTCCTTCCAAGGTCAGTGTTCACATCGACGGAAAACAGGCGGGATTTGATGTCTGTTTGTATGACATAACCTTCAAACGGATTGCACTGCAGGATCATCTGTTACGAAAAATTGCGACAAATATCAGGGAATATTCCTTTAAGGCAAAGGGTTCCGGGAAGAGCGGACTGATTTCTGTTACCCGGCCGGGACAGGAAATCTTAAATCGCAGTGCATGTGTCATTCAGCCGAAAAACGGAGATCTGGTGGTACGGATGGAGATTGGATTTCCGGCAAACGGAAGAACCATCAATGCGAGAGAATTAGAAAAGATTTTATTCGATTTCCTGCCGGCATGCATCAAAAAGACAATGTATCAAAGATCATACCGGAAAGAAGAGTTAGAGCAGGTGGTAGATCTTGCCGTAGATCAGAATTATATCCGGGAAGAACTGAAAAACAGAGATCTGGTGGCGTTTGTAGCCAATGGAGCAATTCTTCCGAGAAAATCCGGAGTTTCCATGCAGCCGATGAAAGATGCCGTTTCCTTTGAGTCACCACAATCCATGGAAGTGACGATGGAACTGCCACATCATGGAGCTGTCAAAGGAATGGGGCTCAAAAAAGGAATTACCCTGATCGTCGGGGGAGGATATCATGGAAAGTCCACGCTCTTAAAGGCATTGGAGTCGGGGGTATATAACCATATTGCCGGGGATGGACGGGAATATGTAATTACGGATGACAGTGCGGTCAAACTGCGGGCAGAAGATGGACGGAGTATTCAAAAAGCAGATATTTCCATGTTTATTCAGAATCTTCCGAATGGAAAAAATACAACGGAATTTTATACGGAGGATGCCAGTGGAAGCACTTCGCAGGCGGCAAATACCGTAGAAGCAATGGAGGCGGGATCAACCCTGTTTTTGATCGATGAAGACACCAGCGCTACGAATTTTATGATCCGGGATGAACTGATGCAACGAGTGGTCAATCGGGAAGAAGAGCCGATCATCCCATTTATTGACCGTGTAAGCGAACTCTATGAAAGAGAGGGGATTTCCACGATTTTAGTCGCCGGAAGTTCCGGCTCCTATTTTCACAAGGCAGATACGGTGATTCAGATGAAACAATATCTTCCGGTGGAAATTACGGATTTTGCAAAAAAAGAGGCAGAGCAGTTTCCATTGGTATTAGAGCATATTGCAGAGGCAAAGCTGCCATCGTTTGAACGGATTGTGAAGCGGGACGTTGCTTTTCAAAAAGAGAATCGCATCAAAATGAAGGCATTGGGAAAAGAAGCAGTTTCCGTTAATCGTGAAGAGGTGGATCTGCGTCTGGTCGAACAACTTACAGACCATGAACAGTTAGAAGCGTTAGTGCAGATCTTAAAATATATGAAGCTGCATATGTTTGACGGAAAACGCACACTGCAGGAAGCTGTGGAGGAATTGTATACAGCCATACAGGAAAAAGAATTTGCAGCATTTTGCACAGGAAGCATATCGGGAAATCTCGCACTACCGAGAAAACAGGAAATCTATGCGGTGTTAAACCGCTGTAGAGGATTGTTAAAGATCGAATAAGAATCATATGAACATAGGTAAGATTATATTAGGAATTCAGGTGAAGAAATTTTGAAACCAAAAGTAAAAGCGCAAAAGTTGGATATACACGGTATTTCCGAAAAGCAGAACGTTTTCCACAATTATGATGGCGTATCTGCTCAGTCTGTCCATTACGGCAGTGCTGATGTTTATTGCACTGCTATGGTACCGACCGTCGAAAAAATATGCGGCTGGTAAGGCATAGTTAGAAAAATGTGTTATAATGCCCTTATGAATAAACAGGAAATTTACAATTATTTAAAAGAACAAAACATCTGGCACGAGGTGACAGAACACAAAGCAGTATTTAATATGGAGGAGCTTGCCGAGGTGGATATTCCGTACCCGGAGGCTGATGCAAAGAATCTTTTTGTACGCGATGACAAGAAAAGAAATTACTATCTGATCACAGTGAAGGGAGATAAAAGGGTAGATTTAAAAGAGTTCAGAAAGAAAAATAACACGCGTCCTTTGCGTTTTGCATCTGAAAATGACTTAATGGACATCCTGGGACTGATACCGGGGGCGGTAACACCGCTTGGAATCCTGAATGATGAAGAGAGAAAAGTGCAAGTGTTTTTAGACAGAGAGTTTTTAGAAGGACGAAAGCTGATCGGAGTCCATCCAAATGAGAATACGGCAACCGTCTGGTTAAAGACAGAGGATTTGCTCGATATTATAAAAGAACATGGCAACCTGGTACAGGTTTTAGAACTTTAGTTAAAAGAAGATTTGATTTTTGAGGTATAAAAAGATGAGCCACGATGGCATTGAAAAAGCAAAATTAGAGGATTTGCCGAGGATACTTCAGATCTATGCATCTGCCCGGAAATTTATGAAGCAGTCAGGAAATCCCCGGCAGTGGGGAGACAGTTTTCCGCCGGAAGATCTGCTGGCAAAGGATATCGAAAAAGAACAGCTTTACGTTGTAAAAGATGATACCGGTATTCATGGAGTGTTTGCTTTTATCATTGGAAAAGAGCCGACTTATGAAAAGATAGAACAAGGAGCATGGATTTCTGATACAGAGTATGGAACACTGCATCGTGTTGCCGGAGATGGAACAGTACATGGTATCTTTGATAAGATCGTAGATTTTTGCGGACGGAAAATAGAACATCTGAGAGTAGATACGCATGAACAGAATCGGATTATGCAGCACCTCATCAGCAGAAATGGATTCCAAAAGTGTGGGATCATACATGTTTTAGATGGAACACCCCGAATTGCTTATGAGAGGCTAAAAGAATAATGTTACATATACAAAAACCACAGCAGGATATTACGGTGCAGTTAGAACAGGGAAAAATCCTTCCACTGGTATTCCGTCTTACAATACCTGCTGTTATTGCGCAATTAATTACATTTTTATATAACATCGTAGACAGAATGTACGTTGCCAGAATTGATGGCTCCGGAATGGATGCATTGGCAGCGTTGGGAATCGTTTTACCGATTACACTGATTATTCAGGCATTTGCAAATCTCGTTGGACTTGGCGGTTCTCCGCGAGCCGGTATCAAACTGGGTGAAGATAATTGTAAGGAAGCCAATCGCATTTTTAATACGGCATTTTTCATGTTGCTGGTGCTTGGAATCTTGATTGGCATGGTTACTTTTCTGTTTTCTAAACAGATCGTGCTGCTCTTTGGATGTCCACCCAGTGCTGTCGGATTTGCTACTGCCTATTTGAAAATTTATTCCTGTGGTACGCTTTTTGTCATGCTGGCACAGGGATTGAATCCGTTTATACTGACACAGGGATATTCATTTATTGCAATGAGTGCTGTTTTAATCGGTGCAGTCATCAATATTGTATTGGACCCAATTTTTATTTTTACTTTACGGATGGGAGTTCGTGGCTCCGGTCTGGCAACAATTTTCTCGCAGTTTTGTTCCTGCATCTGTATTATTTGCTTTTTCTTCTCTAAGAAAAGTCTGTTTCATTTTTCTGTTAAGGATATGCAGATTTCTTTTGCAAGAATTGCCAATATTGTGTCACTTGGTTTTACTCCGTTTATTATGACACTGACAGAATGTGCCATCCAGATTGTTTTTAATATCAATCTTAATCGTGCTACGGGAGGAAATAAGGATTATACGGCTGCATTGACGGTTATGCTCAGTGCATTACAACTGATTTCTCTGCCGTTAAACGGTCTTGGGAATGGAATGCAACCGTTTGTCAGTTACAATTACGGAAAGGGAAATGCAGAGCGATTAAAGCAGGGCATCCAATATGTGACGGTAATTGCCTTTATTTTTGCGGTATCCATCTGGTCGGTTTCGCTTGCGGTTCCCCAGATGTATGCACATATATTTTCGTCCAGTGAATCAGTTACGGGTATTGTGAAACATTATACGCCGTTTTTTTTGATGGGTTCCATTATGTTTTTTGTACAGATGACCCTGCAAAATATCAATGTTGCTCTCGGTCAGGCAAAATCTGCCCTGTTACTTGCGGTCATCCGGAAAGTTATTATTTTGATTCCACTCTGTTTTGTGCTGACGCATTTTCTGGGCTTTAAGGGTGTATACATGTCCGAGGGAATTGCCGATCTTGTGGCGGGAATCATTACTGCGATAGTAATATTGAAGACATTTCCAAAAATCTTTCGGGAGCGTGAGATAGAGGTAAAAGAGAAGATGCAAATAAGGTGAAATATAAGAGTAGGATAGACGGAGATATGGTATGAAAAATCATTACATCACATCATTTGTACAAAGTCTGAAGCAGTTACAATTTTAGGATATTGCAAACCGGATTCCAGAAAATCTTTATCCCCTGTCAGCAAAATATCAGCATTGGCATAAATGGCAGCCCGAAGAATGGGACGGTCATTCACATACCAACCCATGATTCGGATAGCTTACAGCTTTGGTAAAGGCTTGGTAAGGAGTTCCCTTATGATTTAATGCGGCAGAAATTAGAATATTAGTATCAATTAGAACGTTCATTAAACCTCACTTTCTGCGCGTACTTCTTTTACTAAGTCCATGACTGCATCCTCGGATGTGAGTTCTGCTTTTGCTGCTTCTCCGGTCATCTGTGCCTGGAGCATCTGCATTGCATAGACTGCGGAATTGATTAGACGGACATTTCCGTTTTCGACAACAAAAGTAACTCTGTCGCCATTTGAAACCCCCAGAATTTCTCGGATATCTTTTGGAATAGTGATTTGTCCTTTTGACATGACCTTAGCGCTATCTATAAATGTATTAGTTGCCATTAAAACACCTCCATTTTTAAGTATGAAAAGTAGGGAAATTCGTACTTATATTATATGCTGTATCTTTATAATTATCAACTATTTTTACAGCATTATATGAAATTTTATATTTTTTTTATAATAGTATTTGTAAAAATATGAAGCATGTTCGTAATTTTAGTTCAAAAACAAAAGCGGATAGATCCAACACAGGTCCATCCGCTTTAAAATTCATATATTTAAGTTGCTCGCTAGCGATTGTATGTCTATCCTAGCCAAAATATCTCTTCAACAGTCCTGCAAATGCTTTTCCATGTCTAGCCTCATCCCTAGCCATTTCATGCACGGTATCGTGGATCGCATCGAGATTCAGTTCCTTTGCACGTTTTGCAAGGTCAAATTTTCCGGCAGTAGCACCGTTTTCAGCAGCAACTCTTAACTCTAAGTTCTTCTTTGTGCTGTCCGTTACGACTTCGCCAAGCAGCTCTGCAAATTTAGCAGCATGTTCAGCCTCTTCAAAAGCAGCTTTTTCATAATACATACCGATTTCAGAATAGCCCTCGCGGAAAGCAACTCTAGCCATCGCCAGATACATACCAACCTCAGAACATTCTCCTTCAAAATTCATTCTTAAATCAGAAATAATATCTTCGCGTACACCCTGTGCAACACCGAGAACGTGCTCTGCAGCCCAGCTCATTTCACCTTCCTGTTTCTGGAACTTTTCAGCCGGAGCTTTACAGATTGGACAGACATCCGGAGCAGAATCTCCTTCATGAACGTAACCACATACACTACATACATATTTTGCCATAATTTTTTTCCTCAACTTTCTTTTTATAATTTTATTTTGCCTGCTTTAGCAGGAAATATTCTTTATTAGTAATAGTAATTATTACTGATTTTAATATAACAAAAAGCAGGACGGATGTCAACTACTTTTTAAATTAAATTTTTTGGCACATTCCGGGCATTTTCCAAAGAAATGCGTAATGTTACCTTCAATAATGCCATCAAAATTGTGATTGGCAATGACATTAATGTGGTCAATAGACTCCATTTTTAAATCATACACGGCACCGCACTCCGTACAAAAAAAGTGATAGTGGGGGTCAATACATCCGTCAAAACGATCCGGTCCGACACCTGTGGAAATCTTAAGGATTTCTCCGTTTTCCGCTAAAAGAGCCAGATTCCGGTACACCGTCCCAAGGCTGACATTTGGAAATTCCTCCTTAATGCCCAGATATACTGTTTCCGCGGTAGGGTGATTGGAATGGGTGGCGAGGTAAAACTGAATTGCCTCCCGCTGTTTACTGTGTTTTCTCATAAAAACCTGCTTTCTATGTCAGAACAATATGATAATAGTAATCATAACTAATTACAAATATAATATATAATAAAAAAGAAATCCTGTCAATTCTTTTCAAAAATCCTGCTGCATATATATAGGTAAAAAGCAATTAGGAGGAGCAATGCAGAAACTAAACCGTTTTGTCACCTACATTTATTCTTATCGTGACAGCCAGAGGGATACTAATGTAGGATTTGCAAAGGTGGATTGCAGAGGAGGGATTGTCCGCTTAGAAATACAGATACGAAAAAAAATAAAGGAAACCAAAGAGGCACAGATATGCCTGTTAGCCGGGACACCGGCGCAGCCGGAGGCGATTCCAATCGGAACCATGAAATTTGAAAAAGAAACAGGAATCTATAAGGGTAGATTTCCGGTAAATGAACTGGGAGGAAGTGCCTATACATTTGAGCAGGTGACCGGACTATATATCAAAGGCGAGCGGGAACTGTTTGCAAGCCAGTGGACGCAGGAAGAGATCCGCATAGCGGGAGTCAGAGTATTAGCGGTAGAAGAGAAACCGGAAGAAGGAATGTTGCAGGAGAATCCATCACAGGAAAGAAGAATACCAGAAGAACAGATGCAGGGAGAACCGTCCCAAGGGACAGATTTTCAGGAAAAGCATCAACAGCAACGAGAAGTGCCGGAAGAATATCAACAGAAGCAACAGACAACAGAAGCACAACAGGAGACATTACAGACAGAGTCATTGCAGAGACGACAAAGACAGGGAAGACAAAGGAGAGAACAGCCGGAAAGCCCGACACTGCGGGCGACAGAGGCCGAACCGCAGTATGACTGGCGTTATGAATGGGAAAAACTGGATAAAAGTCCCGGAAATGAGCTGGTATTTGGCTTAGCTCTTTGGACCAGAAATAAGGGCAAACCGTAAGTGGTCCTGCCATACGCCCTGAATCCAGGCACTTCCATGGGCAATGCCCTCCTCGGTAAACTCCAGTTTTTTCAAAAGATGTATCGAGGCATTATTGTCAGGCTTGACATAGGCCTCAATCCGGTGGAGCTTTAATTCCGTAAAAATAAAGGAGATCAGAAAATGCAAAGCCTCCGTCATATAGCCCATATCACGGTAGGCAGCATCCATCTTATAGCCAATGACACAGGATTGGAAAATACCGCGGGAAATACGCTGAATGCTCATCGTACCGATAATGTGGTCAGGATTTCCCTTTTCAAAAAGCCAGAAACGGATTGCTTTTTGCTGCAGCATCATCTGATATTCGCACTGCAAAAGGCTTTTCTGGTAGGGCAGGGTATAAAAATTTTCCGGTTTGCCGCCATCATATTTTTCAAAAGTAGAGCGGTTATTTTTGTGAAATTCCAACGTTTTTCCGGCAAAATCGGAAGAAAGGATCCGAATGTTAAGACGTTCGGTTTCATATTGAAAATTCATGCATCAACACCTCGAATCTCCACATGGGGAATATATTTCTGCAAAAGGGACTGGATATCCTCCAGTTCTTTTTTGGTATAGGAAGAAAAAACAGGGTGGATCACCTGCTCGGATTCCTGATAAGACTGCAAAAAATAGGAATCAGCACCGGCGATCCACGCACCGATTTCTTCAAAATCTTTAAGAGTATGCAGCTCCCTCACAATCGTTGTGCGGAATTCATAAGGCACCGTTCCTTCCAATAAAAAGGCAGCGGATTCTGCGATTTTTTCCATAGAAAAAGAAGGAGCGTTGCAGATTTCCTGATAGCGGGAAGGGGCGTGTTTGATGTCCATAGCCACATAGTCGATCAGATTGCTGTGGCAGAGAGACTTTAAAACCTCAGGATGGGAACCGTTAGTGTCAAGTTTTACTAAATATCCTAAATCTTTGATTTTTTTAATAAAATCAAAAAGTTCCGGCTGCAAGGTCGGTTCGCCTCCCGTGATGCAGACACCGTCTAAAATGCCCTGCCGTTTTTTTAAATGGGAAAGGACGGTATCCTCAGAGATCAGCGGCAGACTGCCGGGCGAAAGCACCAGATCACCGTTGTGGCAGTAAGGACAGCGGAAATTGCAGCCGCCGAAAAAAACGGTACACGCAAGATAGCCGGGATAATCTAAAAGAGTTGTTTTTTGAAAACCATGTATTTCAAGCATAATGACCTCACATAATAATCACGATCGTGTATAAAAAAACGATTCTATCTGATTATAGATTATGGCACAGACAGAGCGGAAAGTGAAGATTAAATTGACAAAATGAAGAAAATTATGTATACTTATATTTCCGAGCAGCTGGGGTGGCAGCGGTACCCTGTACTAGCAATCCGCTATAGCTAGAGTGATATTCTGCCTCGGGTCTTAGATGTTAAGGCAGCCCTTTGTAAGTGGCGTTGACGTTTGGGTCTTACGCAACGGAAATCTGTGAACCGTGTCAGGTCAGGAATGAAGCAGCACTAAGCAGAACCTTTCGTGTGCCGTGAGGGTGCCTGGACTGAGTTAACTGCAAAGGTAACGTTTGGCATCGGGATTCAAAGCAGAATGCTCGGATTTTAATGCCTATTATTTTATTTAGAATTAGAGAAGTTCCGGTCTGGAGGGACAAGCATGGTAAAAAAAATAAGAGATTTTCTCTATGAATTATGTAATTATTTAGAGCTGATTATGGCAGTGGTAGTAGTTGCCGGGATTGTCATTGCAGCATTGGGATTAAGAGAGGAGTTTTTGCTGTTCTGGTCACAGAGAGGGCATACCGGATCATTTTATGTATTCCTCGATGCAATCTTTGAAATTGTCATCAGTATTGAGTTCTTAAAAATGCTCTGTCAGCCGAGTGCCGATACCGTATTAGAGGTATTGATTTTCCTGGTATCAAGGCATATGATTATAGGAGATACGTCGGCATTTGAGGATTTTGTATCAATTGTCAGCATAGCATTGCTTTTTGCAATTAAAAAATACATTCAGATTCCGCCGGAGGCAGGAAAAAGAAAGAGTATTTTTTCTACATGCAGGAATGAGATGGGGGATGAAAAATCCGATGGAGAAGAATAGGGAAAAATATATGCGCACAGCCATACGGGAAGCCAAGAAGGCGTATGCCTTAGAGGAGGTTCCGATTGGCTGCGTGATTGTGTATCAGGACAAAATCATAGCGAGAGGTTATAACCGGCGTAACACCGATAAGAATACGGTTGCCCATGCAGAAATGTCAGCCATAAAAAAAGCGAGTAAAAAGCTTGGTGACTGGCGTTTGGAGGGCTGTACGATGTATGTAACCTTAGAACCGTGCCAGATGTGTGCGGGAGCCATTGTACAGGCGAGGATTGACGAAGTGGTTATAGGCAGCATGAACCCGAAAGCAGGATGTGCAGGATCGGTATTAAATCTCTTGGATATCCCGGCATTTAATCATCAGGTCCGCATCACAAAGGGTATTTTAGAAGAGGAATGTTCTCAGATGTTAAGCGGATTTTTTAAAGAACTGCGGGAAAAGAAGAAGAAAAACAAAGAAATTGTATAAAAATGCAATTTTATAATCAAAAACTGAATGAAAAAATGGAAATTATGTAAAAAATAAGTTATAATATCGTATATGGAAAAAAAGAAGTCAGAACATATGAAGAATGTAGAACAGAAAAACAGTAATGGAGGTACGGTTATGGGGGAAAAAACACATCCGTTAACTGTGGAGCAGCTTCAAGGGGGAATTGAATTACTGCGTCCATGTATGGATGACTATTTGTATTTATATGATTTTAAAAATGATTATTATTATATTTCCTCCCATGCATTGGATAGATTCTGTCTGCCGGCAAATAGTTTTCATGATGTGAGTAAGACACATGAAAAATTTGTGCATCCGGCGGATGTAAAGATGCTTCAAAAAGACCTTTCTGAGATGAAAGAGGGCATCAAGCATTTCCATAATCTTCAGTATCGGTGGTTAGGACTGGATGGACAGCCAATCTGGATCAACTGTCGCGGACGGACAGTGAATGATGAGAATGGAAACCCGATGTGCATGGTGGGATGTATCAATGAGATCGGTGCGAAACAGAAAGCCGATAATGTCAGCGGTCTGTTAGGAGAAATTGCTTTACAGGATTATTTGTATACAACAGGAAAAGTGTTCCCGGAGGGATTTATTCTGCGTATCGGTATTGACGATTTTAAAGACATCAATGAAAATCTGGGTATCGAATACGGCGATATGATCATCCACGAGACGGCAAACTGTATTGCAAGATGTGTCAAGCCGGGACAGCAGATTTACCGTATTGTGGCAGATGAGTTCATCATCGTAGATTTTCTTGGAGGAAATACAGATGAGGCGAAGAAGCTGTATAAGAAGATCCGTTTAGAGATAGACAAGTATATTGAGAAAAATCACTATGAGGCCGTTTATACCATTTCTGCAGGTCTGCTAGAGAGCAAAGATGTGGCAGATAGTTCATTTCAGAGCTTAATGAAGCTGTCAGAGTTTGCACTAAGTGAAGCAAAGCGTGATGGCAAGAATCGCTGCTACCTATTTTGCAAGGAAGATTATGAGAAGTTCCTTAGGAAAAAGGAACTGGTACGCGATTTGAGGCGTTCGGTATACAATGATTTCAGTGGATTTGAGACGTATTTTCAGCCGATTGTGAGTGCGGTGGATAATCAACTGTTTGCAGCCGAGACCCTGTTGCGTTTTCATTCGGAAAAGATGGGTATGGTTTCACCGGTGGACTTTATCCCGATTTTAGAGGAAACAGGTCTGATTATACCGGTTGGCAAATGGGTGCTTCATCAGGCACTGTCCGTATGCCGTGAGGTTCACAAGTATGTGCCGGATTTTAAAATCAGTGTCAATGTTTCCTATATACAGGTTATGAAGAGTCCGATTCTGACAGAGATTTTAACCAGTGTCAGGGAATACGGCTTAAAGCCGGAAGATGTCATTGTAGAGTTGACGGAGAGCGGCTTTTTAGAGTCAAATTATCGTTGTATGGATTTGTGGAAGCGCCTGCGCGAGCATGGAATTTTACTGGCAATCGACGATTTTGGAACGGGATATTCAAATTTCCATTATCTGTATGACCTCAGTCCGAATATGATTAAAATTGACCGGACCTTTACGGTAAGGGCATTGAGCAATGAATATGAATACAATTTGCTGCGTCATATTATTGAGATGATTCGCGGCATTAATTTAAAGCTCTGCATAGAAGGAATTGAGACGAAAGAGGAGTTGGAGCGTATTAATCGTCTGAAACCGGATTATATACAGGGATATTATTTTGGAAAGCCATGTCCTTATGAAAAATTTTATCATGATTTTATAGAGCAGGCATAGGATAAGGAGAAAACACATCATGGCGATTGAACAGGTCAGGGAATATTTTAGGAAAGCCGGGATAGAGGAACGGATACAGGAGTTTGAGGTTTCGAGTGCCACGGTGGAATTGGCGGCAGAGGCACTGCGTTGTGAGCCGTGCCGAATCGCAAAATCGCTGTCGTTTCTGGTGGATGATACGCCGGTCTTAGTAGTCACGGCAGGCGATGTGAAGATTGATAACCGGAAGTATAAAGAACAGTTTGGAACAAAGGCAAAAATGCTCAAACCGGATGAGGCACCGGAGCGGATTGGTCATGCGGTGGGCGGTGTATGCCCGTTTGCCGTAAAGGATGGAGTAAAGGTTTATCTGGATTGTTCCTTACGGAGATTTGATACTGTATTTCCGGCATGCGGGAGCAGCAATAGTGCCATTGAATTGTCGATACCGGAAATGGAGCAGTATTCCGGATTCATAGAGTGGGTAGATGTGTGCAAGAATCCTTAAAGGGTTCAGGGATGCACGTTTGCCGGAAGTGACTAAAAAAACAGCAGGAGGTTTGATGCAAAAACTTCCTGCTGTAGACATTTTAATTACTAATTATTAATTTTAGATTTAATTTTTATTCATCAGATTTTTGCCTGCATTCCATGCTGTTGCAACTTTCTCACCTGTAGAATAATAGCCATTCTGAAACTGATCAAACATTAGAGCGTGAAGTTTCTCTGGGTCTACCTTGCCATTCTCAGAAAGTACATCTTCCTCTGCTTTAACATTTACAATCTTTCCAACGATTCCTGATACATGCTCTGTATCCAGAAAATCCAGAAGTTCACATTCCATTACGACAGGAAATTCTTCGGTACTCTCTTACAGAAAGAGGCATCTCACTCATGGAAGTTCTTGATCAGCTATGTACCTGGGGCGAAGAAAATAGAAGACCAATCCCTGAAACGCGTTAACCATAACTTTTCAGGGATTGGAGGACCTGGAGGCTTTTTTCTTAAAACATTCTCAATATATTCTCGATATCCCTGCTCCAAAATACTGAATGCACAGCTGTTATCAGTTAATTTCTTTTTCATAATTCTGGAGATATCGATTGTAGTCCTTATTTATACGGTAAAAATCCATATTTTATCCTCCATAGTATAACAAAACAGGGAGATAAGAAGCTTATCTCCCTGAATATTAACGATTCGCATTTTAAGCTGCGAAGCACTTAAATTAAAGGTTCACATTCAAAGTAGTGAAGCACTTAAATTAAAGGTTTGCACTCAAAGTAGCAACGCACTTAAATCAAGCAAGTAATCTTGCTCATCTATATTATATGTAATTATCATGAAAGGATCAATAAAAATATTTTGATTTACATTTACAATTTTCTTATCGGATGCCTGATAACAGTTTTGCATTTTTCCTGTGCAACTTTTCTAGGGTCTGATAAATAGATTTCGTGATGGTGTCGTTCATTGGTGAAAACTTCATTTCCACCTAAAAACATGATGAACCCTCGCAACTTCCGAGTTGTTTAAATTCTACATCAAACTATTCATATACACTTTCGTATATCTTCTCGCCATCTTGAAGAATTAAACGGATTTCTGTATTTCTTTCACATAATTCCTTTTCTTGTTCTTCTGAAAAAGTATATTCATACTTCCCATGCTCATCTAAACAAAAAATTGAGTGCTCCATTTTTCCTTCCTGATCCCTTCCACTCCACCGTATTTGGATATTATCTCCATTTTCTATTGTATAATAATCCAAAACTGCATTGTGGAAATGAAGCACGAAATCAAAATACTTCGGCATTGACTGATTTGGCAACGTATAATAGCTTTCCTGGTCAATCATCTTTTTATAATAACCTGACTGCTTATCAAAACGAAATTCATTCATTTCCACGCCTTTATGAAACTTCGTTTCTAAAGAGTTTTTTGCATTATTCCAAGCAATGCCCCAGCCTGTTGCACCAATCGCCAATGCTGCCACAATACAAACCAGAATTAAAATTGCATTTTTCTTAAATCTTTTACTAAACGTTATTTCCTTATTCAATTTTTTGACCATCTTCTTATCCTCCTTTAGCATAACATCCAGGGAGATATTAAATTCATCGCTCATAGAAATCAGAGTTTCTAAATCCGGATAATTCTTTTCTTTCTCCCAATTTGATACTGTCTGTCGTGTAACATGAAAAATTTGGGCAAATTCTTCTTGTGTCATTTTTCTTTCTTTTCGTATATCCAAAATTGTCTGTCCTAATTTCATGTCATGTGTTCCTCCTTTCAGTATCATTATGCTTTTAATTCTTTCAGATGGCTAGCAAGTCAAACTTGCATTGAATCATGCACTGCGCAAGTGTTATTTACATGCCTGATTTTAACTGATCATACCATAAATTAATATATTTAGTTGACAAATCGCCAATGCCGGGGAAATATAAAAAGGTGTGCCTCACAACGTCCGATTTTTCAGAGCTGATTCTGCATCATGCATAACCGCAAGTTTCCATTTATTTCTTTTTGCGGTATTTAGGTTCAATACCTACTACATACGCTGCTATAGCCGCAATACTAATAAGCATTGCACCCAATATTGGTATTATAATTAAACCCGAATTTTGCCTATCTAATAAAGGCAATCCAATTAATGTAAACAAAACACCATATACGCACCACAATATACCCAAAGCACGATTATAACCTTTCACATCTTCTATAGGTGCTACCTCAGCATTTGCCCAAAAGCCGAAAGGTTTTGCTTTCTTAGAATGAAACTCATAGATGCCCATTACAATAAATAATAAGCCGATGATTCCCCAAATTGTAAATGCTATGAATCTTTCTTCCATAAGAGGTATCCTTTCTTTGCAAAACACTTCTTGCATTTTATTCAAAAAAATCATTTTGAGGTTTGAGTTTTAAGAGTTGGTCTTGTATGAAAAGAAGAAAAGTCTTATCGTTCAAACCTTTCAAATGTTCGGATTGACATTTTTTCTATCGTATTGTATTATCTATTCATGAAAGAAATGGGTTTTGTGCCAAGTAAAGCCTTATGGCTCCAACGGGGTGCTCGTTTCTTTTTTTATGTCTATAATATCGTATAAATACATTTTGCCATCGCTTGCATGTCTTATTAACAAAGATGCATGAAATACATTATATCTTTCTATATTTTCGTTATCATCATATACAGGTAGTGCAAAATACGAATTATATCTATACCAGCCATTTTTTGCATTCCAATTATGTTTCTCTTCATTATTTTCTCTAAAAAATCTTCCTGTTGATATTTCTATCATTTCAGGAAGTCCCTGTGCTGCATTTGCTTTAGCCTTTGCCACTGCTCCGTTCAACTTTTTTGTATATACAGATCCTGAATATTCACTTGGTAAATCAGATCCAATATATATAACATCTCCAGTAGAAGCCACCTTATAAAAATCACCGATATATTCTTTCAAGTATGCCCGGACTTCTTTCCAATGAATGGATCTTTTTCCCTTAAATCTAATATCATTTATCACTACAATATTGTTCCCATCAACATCCTGAATAACAGAAATATTACGTCGCTGTTTCTTCGTATGGCTGGTTTCATTAATCTCTTTACAAATTTCGAGGAGTTCCAAATATCTTATAATTCCCCTCTTTCCTTCAACATCTGATTTTCTAAACAATTCCAGCATATGATCTTCATCTATGAAATAATCCGTAGAAGTTACTTGAACCGGACTTCCTTCATCACAAAGCAAATCCACTAGTGACATATCCAGTGCTTTACATATTGCGGCAAGTTTATCTGCCTGAGGATTGATCTGTTTCTTTCTCCAGTCGCTGATTGTACTTGTTGCAATACCAGTTCTTCTGGACAGTTCCGTCTGACTCATATGTAGTTCGTTAAGTCTGGCAAAGATTTTTTCATATAACTTCATGGTACAATACCCTTTCTACGCCTGCTAATTCCGATTTTTCGGATATTGTATCATAATCAATTACCAATATCAATATTTATCCGCAACCCACAACCATTCTCATTTTCTCGTATCTCATTTTTACAAATCTTTAACATGAAAGAATTGCAATCTTATCTGTACCATATTTTTCCCCAAATTTATTAGGCACTTTTTCTGAATATTTCCTTGCAAGGCAACGATTGATATGCGGTCGGTAAAAAATGTATTCCATGACTTGTTTTAGAGCAGTACTTCCGTAACCCTCCCCCTGTTTGGAAGCATCTATCATCATATGCCAGATATCATATTCCGGAATATCATAATCGTAGATGACCATTACATAACCAACCATTTCATCCCCAGCATAAATTCCAAATGGCTGGCACTGATCTCGATAAACATACGCCTGTGCTAAACTTCGGATTGGATGAGAAACATATTCCTCCTGTCCCTCAGCCAGTTTTAAACGGAATGCATCAAGAAAGTTGTCTTCAGTAATTTTTCTCAGATTTATCATTTATTTTTCTCCCTTTGTCAAATACCTATTTTTATGTCTCTTTTTCAATTCATCAAACTGAAATTTATATAATTATTCCTCTAACTTTCCCCATTTTACAGGCTTTTCCGCCTGTCCATTAGTGAAATGATATGTAGTTTCCCTTATTTTTGCCCTTATGAGATAATCACAAGGGAAATAAGGGAATTTTTT
>DNUZ01000022.1 GCA_003507655.1 Lachnospiraceae bacterium
TATATAATTAAGATGTTATGCTAAAATTATTCGATAACTGTAGCAACACGTCCTGATCCAACAGTACGTCCACCTTCACGTTTGTGAGGTTCTTAAAATCTCATTATTTTCTGTGATTTTCGTGTCTTTATTGTCCTGTGTTATAGGATTTCTACGCTATATTTCTGTTCTCTTCATTTTTTAGTATCAAAACGGTATCACAGCCAGATTTTCATGAGCTGTCAACTTTCCGGTTGCAGATTCCCACCTTGACTGTTATAATCGAAACATGGGTGCTATCATAACGGTAGGCGGTTAGTCCTTCAGCAGAGGGTTGCAGAGTGCCAGTGGCACTCGTTTTGCAACGACCGAAGTGAAACGGAGACCTGTGACCCTCTGATTACATAGAAACTCGAAAGAGAATCCACTGGAAAGGAGGGGTAAGCCATGAGTATTGTTGATTTTATAGCAGTAGTGAGCTTCGGCTTAACCTGCTTTGGTCTTGGATATACCTTTTTTAATTCTATGTACATTAAATTGTTAATCATTCTTATTCTCTCCTGATTCCAAATTTTGCAACATCTCAACAAACTGGAAGCTGTAAACCTGATTGTTTCTAAATTAACTGTGGCATACCATTGATAAACATATGCCATGCCTGTCATTTTTCGCACTAAGTTTCCATCCGTGCATTTCAACGATTTCTTTTGAGAGGGCAAGCCCTATTCCGCTGTTTCCGTTTTGTCCCGTATAAAAACGTTCAAACATATGGGAAAAATCCTCTGTGCTAAGTTCTCCTCCATCGTTCCAGATGGAAAGAACTTGATTTTTCCACGATATTTCGATTTGACTACACGCATATTTTACGGAATTAGTTATCAGGTTAGCAACAGCATGTTCCAGCTTCTCCGGGTCTCCGTTGACATATCCTTCGTCCAGTTCTAACGATACTGAAAGGTTTCGCCTGTTCACAATTCCTTCAAGCGGCATCAAAATATCTTGAACCAGTGATGCCATTTCTATTGGTTCACACTTTAATGGTTCCGTACCGCTTTCCATTTTTGATAAATACAGGATATCCTCAATAAGTTTACTCATACGCTCCGTCTGAGACACTATCATTCTGCCCGCTTGAGAATAATCGGTAATGACTCCCATTTCAATCTCCTCCGCATATCCGCAAATTGCCATAAGCGGGGTTTTTAATTCGTGAGATGTATTTTCAAAAAAGGTCTTCTGAGCTTTGTCATTTTGTTCAAGTTTTTTCCCGAGAAAATATCCAATGGCAGCACCGAGAGCGGCAATGACAAAAGCATCCAGCAAAACACCAAAACTGATTTCTTTTACGAGTTCTGGTTCGCCGGTAACATCCACATAAGCAAGTAATCTCTCATTGCCGTCTTCGTAATACTCTGTTCTGGCTTTCATATAATAAGTTGCTTCGTTAATTTTTGCCCTTTGCATTTCATCAGACGGGTGTGTTTCATACCAGTCAATAAGTTTCTTCTCTTTGGGTGTCAGAATCTGATATATGTCATCCCTGTTTTCTGAATCTGCCCCCATATATACAAGTGAGGCATAATATAAAGAGCCCGTATCATTTTCAGATTCGTAATTCAAATATTCGTCTGAATCCAAAGTAAAAACGTTTTTAATTGCATTCTCAGCTCTCAGCTCTATTTTTTTATTAAAAACTATGTTCAGAATCAGCAGGCTCAAAAGCATGGCTGCCATAACGGCGGAACCTGTAAGTGTGGCAATTTTATAACGTGTCTTATTCATTACAATCCTCCAGTTTATAGCCATAGCCCCAGACAGCACTAATGCGAACTTTGCTGCCTGCGGTCTTCATTTTCTGCCTGACTCTTCTTACTGTCTCATCGACAACTCTGGTTTCTATCTCCGTAGAATCTATTCCCCATACTTTGTCGAGAATTTCATTCCGGGGGATTGCCGTTCCACCATGTTCCATAAGACATCCCAGAAGCGAAAATTCTGTCATAGTCAGACCAATATCATGCTCTTTCACAATGGCATTATGCTTCTCCCATGAAAAACACACATCACCAAAGGAAATATCTGCCTTTACCGGTATATTCATTTCAACTCTTCGGAACAACGCATTTACCCGGACAACAAGAAGTGACGGCGAAAATGGCTTAATCAGATAGTCATCCCCTCCATACATAAATCCCTTCATATGGTCAGACTCTGAATCCTTTGCCGTCAAAATAATAATAGGAACTGATGATATTGTCCTTAGCTTTTTACATATGGAAAGACCGTCTGAACCCGGCATCATAATATCAAGAATAACAAGATCACAGGGCTTCTCCTGAAAAGCAGAAAAGAGTGTATCACCATTCTTGTATGCTGTTACCTCATATCCGGCATTGGATAAAAATTCTGTGAGTATTTCTCGTATATCCTGTTCATCATCTGCCAAATAGATTTTTTTTGCCATATCTTTAATCCCACATGAGGGGAGTCCCTCAGAAATTCTGTGAGATTCCCCATATTATATCTTTCAAAATCAGTATGTCTGTATTTTAGTTCCACCTGCTTTCGCTTCAAGAGCGATTGCCTGTGCCTCCAAAGCATCAATCTCATCTGAATACTTCGCATAGCGAGAAGCAAATTCCTCTTCAGAGAGGTTATCAGAGCCGTTATAAATATTGTCATAGATTGCATCAATTTTATTGTAAATACTGTTAAGCTGATTGACTTCATCTTCGCTCAAATTTCCATAGTATCCCTCATACCAACCCGCTTTCTTTTCAAGCGTTTCAATCTGTGCGTTCAGTGATGTAATCTCGTCATCATACTTTGCATAGCGGGCTTCGATCTCATCGTCTGAAAGATCATCGTCCGTCCACACTTCCGCATCAATTTCTTCGATTCTTTCATATGCTTTCTGAAGCTGTTCTGCTTCCTCTGCGGTGAGCTTGCCTGTATCGTACAGAGCATTACACTCATCCTCGGAATATTCATATTCCTCGTTGTCGATCAACCCGGCTTTTTTATCAAGCTCCTCAAGGCGATCCATGAGGGTATCGGTTTCATCCTGATACTGATCGTATCTGGCATAGATATCTTCATCAGAAAGACCATCTGCATCTTTCATTACCTCTTTGTCGATAGCGTCAAGTCGGTCATAAATGGAGTTAAACTCTTCAATCTCCTTCTGAGTGAGAGAACCATAATCTACATTTGTTTGTGTTACCTCTGATGTAGTCACTGTCTCATCCAGTGTCTCCTTCTGGGCAGCCATGGCAGGAATACCTGCGGATGTAGTCATTGCTGCTGCAAGTGCTATTACCATTCCTCTTTTGAATAATCTGTTCATCATTTTAGTTCCTCCTGATTTTTTATTTACCGGTTGTTCGGTATGGCTAAAGTATAGCTCAGGCAAATGTAAAAATATCCTTAGAACAGTCATGAAAATGTCAAGAAAGTGTAACAGCACAAGATTTCCTATAAACCATATTTACTCTCGCCTCTTAAGGGTTACAGTCTTTTTTCAAATACCAACAATTTTTCTAAATCTGCAATTCCGATTTACCTTCACCTTATTTTACCATAGTGCTTTCTAAAATGCTATTCTAATATATACAAAAGTGTAAAAGAGCGATCTCTTCTCTCACACTCACACAT
>DNUZ01000034.1 GCA_003507655.1 Lachnospiraceae bacterium
TATTATATCGGATAAGTTCATGCCATATCTATCTGGAATGTTGTGAATTGACCTTTTTTTGTTGTGAAAAGGTCATCAATTTATGCTAACAAATTTGTAAATATGAATAGAAGAACATAGTAATCCATATAATTGGGAAAACAGAAGAATTTGTCTGCTTGAGACCTGACGGATGTCTGGAACTGCCAAGCACACTCAGCATTGCCTGCCGGTCCGTTGCGAAACAGCTGGACGGATTTGAAAATTTCCCTTATTTCCCTTGCGGATTCCGCATAAGGGCAAAAATAAGGGAAAATACATATCATTTCACTATCTAAGAGGCTGTAAGCCTTGAAAAATAAGGAAAGTTCAGGAAATCTCTCCACAAATCCCGAGTTGTATAACAATAATCTAACACACATTTCTTAAAAACACTACATCCAAACTACTGACTGCAATCATTTTACTTTCACCCTTTGATAACTGATTTTCGCCCCTTACAGAAATAAACTTTATATTTTTTCATAGACTCCGTAGAAAGATGGCACAGATGAAATATGGAATGTCCTGCACAAGGGAACATGGAATATTTCATCGGTGCCATCAGCTATATCTTATATCCTATAAAACTATTTTCCTCACCCTTCCTCCGACGCCTTATAAATCTCCGCGATCAAAAGCCCTGCCACCGGCCCCAGGAAAAAACCAAAGACCCCAAACACGCACAGACCTACATAGGTACTGATCAATACCAGCATCGGATGAATGGATAATTTACTGCCGATCAGCTTTGGCTCTAAGAATTCTCTGGTAAAGTTGCAGATCAGATAGATGATCCCATACGCACCCGCGAGCAGATACTGTCCACAGAATACCTTGAATAGAAGCCATGGGATAAACACGGTTCCCGTCCCGAAAAAAGGAAGGGCATCGCACAGTCCTATCCCGCATCCAACCAGTACCGCATATGAATTTCCGGTCAGGAAAAGTCCGACACAACAAATACTGCTGATGATCAAAAGGATGATAAGCTGTGCCTTTAAATAAGTACCTCCTGCCTTTTTCATATTTCGTCCGATCCGATAGATCAGATTTCCGATCGGATGCTCCACCGCTTTTTTTCGGATATTCGGATAATCTGCAAGGATCAGGATCGTAGAGACCATAATGACAATAAAGATTGTAAAGCCTACCAGAAAACCTTTCACATAACCGATCGAATAATTCATCAGCTTTGGTACCACATCTGTCCGGCATTTTTGCCATAGCATTGGCACATAAGAGGAAACACAGCGTTCTACATAACCGTTCTGTATTCCGCAGAGTTCCTCGACACGCTGACAGCACAGATTCCATACCTGCGTTCCCTGCGCGGCAACGGAATCGTAATTCTGAACCAGTTTTTTGGCTTGACTGATCAGTGCATATCCTGCCATACCGAGCAATCCACCAGCCACCGCAAACACGAGCAGCACCAACAATGCACTTAAGATTCCCCGTTTGATCTTCCTGTGTCTGTTTATTTTTTCTAACAGCGGATTGAGCAGCACTGCAATTCCATACGCGATCAGAAATGGGAAAACAAGCCCTAACAGATAGCGGAATGCCAGATAGACCAGTGCCGTGATCACCGCAATTTTTAATAACTGTAACATGGAATTTTTCACTTCGTTTTTCATAAAAAAAGTATGTCAGAAAAAGTCCCTTTTTATTCTTTCTTTTCCAAAAGGTCTGTGTTATAATACCACCCATGTTAGAGATTATTTTTGAAGATGAATTTATCATTGTATGTAAAAAACCGCCGGGCATTCCGACGCAGACTCCAAAATCCGGTGTGACCGATATGGTCAGCCTGTTAAAAAATTATCGGGTTTCCAAAGGCGAACCGCCCTATGTCGGACTGGTGCACCGTTTAGACCAGCCGGTAGAAGGTGTGATGGTGTTTGCCAAAGATAAAAAAAGTGCGGCAGCACTGTCTGCCCAGATGCAGGCTCACACCTTTGAAAAATATTATTATGCCATGGTGGTGGGTCTGCTTTCTCCTGCCTGTGGCACACTGGAAAACTATCTGCTTCGGGATGGAAAAAGCAATGTGTCCAGCGTAGTCCCAAAAGATACCACTGGTGCGAAACGTGCGGAATTATCCTATGAAACCGTAAAAACAATGGAGGATTGCAGTCTGGTCCGTGTACAGTTAAAGACGGGCCGTCATCACCAGATCCGCGTACAGCTTGCCCACGCCGGACATCCAATCATCGGTGACAAAAAATATGGCAGGAACACGCCGGGTTATCTTCCACTCGGACTCTGCTCCTACCATATTGGATTCATACATCCTGCCACCAAAGAAAAGGTAGTCTATGAAATCACTCCTTCCGGTGCAGTATTTCAGCAGGTATCATATGAATGATTATACCTTGAACCGGTAACCGACACCCCAGATGGTTTCAATGTACTGTGGCTTTGCCGTATTAAATTCAATCTTTTCACGGATTTTTTTAATATGCACGGTCACAGTTGCAATATCGCCAATCGATTCCATATCCCAGATTTCTTTAAACAGTTCTTCTTTCGTATAGACACGATTCGGATTTTCTGCCAAAAAGCAAAGCAGGTCAAATTCCTTGGAGGTAAATGCTTTTTCTTCCTCATTAACCCACACACGGCGGGCATCCTTATCAATCTTAATTCCACGGATTTCAATAATATTGCGTGTCTCCACACTGCTTCCAATGAGTCTTTCATAACGTGCCAGATGTGCTTTGACCCTTGCCACTAACTCACTTGGTGAAAACGGCTTGGTAATGTAATCATCTGCTCCAAGTCCCAACCCACGGATTTTGTCAATGTCCTCTTTCTTTGCAGACACCATCAGAATCGGCGTATTTTTTTCATCCCGGATTCTCTTGCAGATTTCAAATCCGTCAACGCCCGGAAGCATCAAATCTAAGATAAAGAGGTCAAACTCCTCCTTTAATGCTCTCGCTAATCCTACATCTCCTGTATTCTCAATCTCCACCGTGAAGCCGCTGAGTTCTAAATAGTCACGCTCTAAATCTGCAATTGCGACCTCATCCTCAATGATCAATATTCTGCTCATTTGGTACCTCCTGATATTTGCGAATTACAAAATACATAGTTGTTCCGCTTGATTCTTTACTGGTTGCCCAGATTTTTCCACCGTGATCCTCAATAATCTTCTTAACAATCGAAAGACCGATTCCGCTTCCTCCCGTTGCAGAATTTCTGGATTTCTCTGCACGGTAAAAACGTTCAAAAATATATGGTAAATCCTTTGCTGCAATGCCTCGTCCATTGTCCTCAAATTCAAACTGGACGAAATCCCCGACGTCCCGTACACGGATATTGATAAAGCCATTCTGTTTATCTAAATACTTGACGGAGTTGCTGATAATATTATGTATCACACGCCGGATCTGCTCCGGATCCATAATGACTACAATATCATCCTCTGCATAATTAATATAAGAAAGACCGATTCCTTTGGAATCCAAATCCATCCCTATCTCCTCGACACAGTCCTCAAAATATTCTGCCACATTAATCTTGCTGAAATTATAAGGAATACGGTTCGTGTCAATCTTAGAATAAATCGTCAGTTCATTGATTAACAAATCCATTTCATTTGTCTTATTGTAAATGGTGCGGACATACTTCTCCATCTTCTCCGGTGTATCTGCCACTCCATCCATGATTCCTTCGACATAGCCTTTGATTGCGGTAATCGGTGTCTTTAAGTCATGAGAAATATTACTGATGAGTTCCCGGTTCTCTTTCTCATTCAACACCCGTTCCTCTGACGACTGCTTCAACTGCTCCCGCATCTGCTCAAAGCTCTGGCACAATTCGCTGATCTCATCATTTCCCTTTACTTCAATCTCAAAATCCAGATTTCCATCCCGGATCTCCTGTGCAGCCTTTTCTAATTTACGGATCGGATCGATAATTGCCCGGTAGATCCAGACGGTCATCAGTGCTGCCGTAAATATTAAGATCAGCAGTACCGAAAATCCAATATCGACTAACACATCCTTTGCCTGTTCAAATGCATAAGACTGTGTCCTGTAGACCCCGAATGCTGCCATACCGGTTAAAAGAAGCGGAATAAATATTAAAATACAAAAAGCAATACATAGTCTTGTTCTAAGCTTCATAATAGATTTCCTCTCACAATTTTTATTATAACACGAATCTTACGGAATCCTATGGCTATTTTCAAAAAGAATTCTAAACTTTTTATAAAAAACAGCCCTTCTTTCTGTTTTTAGAAAAAAGGACTGTTCCCGCTATCTTATATCAACTTTTTTAAAAAATTTACAGATATTTTTTCAGCTCATCTGCTTTGTCTAATGCTTCCCATGGAAAATTCAAATCATTACGTCCGAAATGTCCGTATGCTGCTGTCTGTTTGTAGATTGGTCTTCTTAAATCTAACATTTTAATAATTCCTGCCGGACGAAGATCGAAGTTCTCCCGGATGATTTCCACTAACTTCTCATCGGAAAGTTTTCCGGTTCCGAAAGTATCTACCATAACAGATGTCGGCTGTGCAACACCGATCGCATAGGAAAGCTGGATCTCACATTTTTCTGCAAGTCCTGCTGCTACAATATTCTTTGCTACATAACGTGCTGCGTAAGCTGCGGAACGGTCTACCTTTGTGCAGTCCTTACCTGAGAAAGCACCGCCGCCGTGACGTGCATATCCGCCATATGTATCTACGATGATCTTACGTCCTGTTAAACCTGCATCTCCGTGTGGTCCACCGATTACGAATCTTCCGGTCGGGTTGATGAAGAATTTTGTATCTGCATCGATCATCTCTTTTGGAAGGATCTCATCAAATACATGTTTTTTAATATCATTATGTATCTGCTCCTGTGTCACATCCGGGTCATGCTGTGTAGAAAGTACAACTGCCTCAAGACGTACCGGTTTTCCTGCTTCATCATACTCTACGGATACCTGTGTCTTTCCATCCGGTCTTAAGTATTTTAAAGTACCGTCTTTACGGACTTTTGTTAACTGTAAAGCTAATTTGTGTGCTAAAGAGATCGGATATGGCATATACTCTTCTGTCTCGTTTGTTGCATAACCAAACATCATACCCTGATCGCCTGCACCGATTGCTTCAAGCTCTTCGTCAGACATTTTGTTCTCTTTTGCTTCTAACGCCTTATCAACGCCCATTGCAATATCACTTGACTGCTCATCTACTGCAACCATAACTGCACAGGTATTGCCATCAAAACCGGTTGCTGCATCATTGTATCCGATCTCATTTACGGTCTGGCGTACAATCTTTGGAATGTCGATATCTGCTTGACTTGTGATTTCACCTGTTACCAGTACAAATCCTGTACATGTTGCTGTTTCACATGCCACACGGCTCATTGGGTCCTGTGCCATCAATGCATCTAAAATTGCGTCAGAGACTGCATCGCAGACTTTGTCCGGATGTCCCTCTGTTACTGACTCTGATGTAAAAAGTCTCTTGTCCATCTTTTTCCTCCTTGTCATCGTATCTCTCCTGCGGATTTTCATTATCATACGACATACATATGATTTTTTATGTAGTTTCAATTGTCAAAACTATATTTCAAAGTGATATTTCTGCCTGCACCAAGAAGATATGGAAAGTTTCTTTTTGTGCAATGGAGATGAAACTCAAGAAATCATGGAGCCCACTGGCGAACATGATTTCTGCTTTCTGAGGTTCATCGGAATGTTCTGCACAAGGAAACTTGAAATATCTCTTGGTGCAGGATGGCAAATCACATTCGTAAAACATAGTTCTGACAACTGAATTTTGCCGCATAAAAAAATCCGCTGTGATAAGCGGACACGAATCTTACAATTCCTTCCTCTTATTGTTCGATTTCTCGCTCAGGCAGGCACCTTCCATCAAAAGGGGTTGCCGTGGCTTCACAGGTCCTCTGTACCTCCACCACTCTGAATAAGAGAGATATATATTATTTATGATTTATCTACAGGCGTTACTTTACTCCCCTTTGCAAAAAAAGTCAAGCTAATTTGATGTATTTCTGCCTTTTCCTGTCTTTTCCATCATTTCATATTGACAATTTTCTGAAAATATTTATACTTTTTTATATATGAAAGTTTTTAGGAGCATTTAGAAGAAGGTATTAGCAAATACGAAGGATACTTCGTTTTCGGAGTGATAGGAGTTAACCATGGGAGTTATTACAGTACAGGATTTAAAGCCGGGTATGATCACTGCTGCCCCTGTAAAGACAAAAGCAGGTCAGCTGATCATCGGTAAAAACACGGTATTAACAGAATCATTGATCACGCGTATGTCTTTTTACAATATTCAAAGCGTGTCTGTTATTGATAGCAAAGATACCGTAGAAGAAGAACCAAAGAAGATCGTTGCACCGGAACATGAATTATCATATTCCCAAAAAGTCCGCAAAAGTTCTTCTTTCCAGAAGTTTCAGATTGATTACACTAATCATATTACTAATTTTAATAATTATCTGAAGGAACTGGTCAACACCAGAACCATGAACCACGCAACCGAGTTAGTTGAGATTCCAAAACTACTCATATCAGAGACCAGGACTTCCATTCAGTTCTTTGATATGATCCACAATCTACGTCAGATCGACGATCCGATCTTCGCTCATTCCCTGAATGTTGCAATGATCGCAAGAATGTTAGGAAAATGGCTGAATTTCAGCGAAGAAGATTTAGACACCCTGACATTGGCAGCCGCATTGCACGATGTTGGCAAATTCCTGATCCCAAGTGATATTTTAAATAAAAAAGAAAAGCTGACCGACAACGAATTTGCTTTGATCAAACAGCATCCTGTTCTGGGTTATGATCTGTTAAAAGAACTGGATTTAGATTATCATGTAAAACAGGCAGCACTGTCCCACCATGAACGTTGTGACGGAAGCGGATATCCGCTTGGCTTAAAAACAAATGAGATTGATGACCACGCTATGATCATTTCGATCGCAGATGTGTATGATGCGATGACTTCTGCCAGAAAGTACCGTACTCCGCTTTGCCCGTTTGAGGTCATTGCAGAATTTGAAAAAGACGGTCTTTCTAAATATAAGCCACAGTATATCCTGACATTTTTAGAGCACATCGCCAACGCATATCAGAATAACCGTATTCTTTTAAACGATGGCAGAAGTGCAAACATTATCCTTTTGAATTCCAATCATCTGTCTTCACCAATGATCCAGTTAGATGACGGAACCTGTCTGGATCTGTACCGTGAACCAAATTTGTATATTAAATCCGTTGTGTAACAAAAAAGCAACTACTGATCTATGACACACGTCATAAAACAGTAGTTGCTTTTTTACTCTATAACATATATAACATCTTCTATTTCATTCTGTTTTTCTGTTTCATTTTATTGGATTCTTATTCTGATGCTGTCCACGACACCACTAATCTAAGATACCTTCAATGTGAATTTCTGGATCTCTTTTTCCGTTGATACCTTTTCAATCTTCGCACCAACCTGACTGAGTTTTTCCGGAAATTCTTCGTAACCGCGTTCAATAAAATGGATATCATCGATCACGGTAATTCCTTCGGCTGCAAGCCCTGCGATCACTAAAGCGGCACCGGCGCGTAAATCCGGAGCACTGACCCTTGCACCCATATAATGGTCTACGCCATTGATAATGGCTACATTGCTCTCAACCTTGATGTCTGCACCCATACGGGTCAGTTCATCCACATATTTAAAACGGTTCTCAAAAATGCTTTCCGTTACGGTACTCGTTCCCTGTGCAATTCCAAGTACAACCGCCATCTGTGGCTGCATATCCGTTGGAAATCCCGGATAAGGCAGTGTGGTCACCTGCGTATTGTGCAGTGGTCCTGCTGCTGATACGCGTACTGCATCGTCAAATTCCTCGATACGGCATCCTGCTTCTAACAGTTTTGCGGAAGTTGCCTCTAAATGTTTTGGAATTACATTTTTAACTAAAATATCTCCATGTGTTGCTGCCGCTGCAAACATGAATGTTCCGGCTTCAATCTGATCCGGAATGACCGAATAATCGGTCTTATGAAGACTCTCTACTCCGACAATACGGATAACATCGGTTCCGGCTCCGCGGATATTTGCGCCCATACTGTTTAAAAAGTTTGCAACGTCTACCACATGCGGTTCTTTCGCAGCATTCTCGATCGTCGTCTTTCCATCTGCCATGACTGCTGCCATCATAACATTGATCGTTGCTCCAACAGAGACTTTATCTAAGTAAATGTGAGTACCCACAAGCTCTTTTGCTTCCACGGCAACTGCTCCGTTCCGCAGTTCCACGCTTGCACCGAGTGCCTTAAATCCTTTGATATGCAGATCCATCGGACGGCTTCCGATATTGCATCCGCCCGGCAGTGCTACCTCTGCCTCTTTGTATTTGCCAAGCAATGCTCCTAACAGATAGTAGGAAGCACGGATTTTTTTCATAGAATCATAATCCACGCAAAGGCAATCGATATAAGATCCGTTGATCTTTACGGTATGACTGTCGATACGTTCTACTTTTGCTCCGATTCCCGCAATCGCATCCAACAGTACGTTAATATCACGAACATCAGGTAAATTATCTATTGTTACGGTTTCATCCGTCATAATGGCTGCCGCTAAAATGGCAAGTGCTGCATTCTTTGCACCACCAATTTCAACTTCACCGGAAAGCGGAACTCCACCTTTGATTACATATTGTTCCATCCTGCACCTCTATATTTTCATACAATCAGTAATTATAGTATCCTGTATTCTTATTTGTCAAGAATGTTTCTATCGTAAAATCTTTCCAATTATATTTCTGCTCATACAGTACTATTATAGCATAATTTTCCCATTTGTAAATTTACATAGTTTTACTTTTTTATTACATTTCTATGGCAGGGATCATTTCTTACTACTTTACTATATGTGTCTTTCTTTTTTTAGTGCATTCTAATCCTGTTTTGTGTCTGTGGTCTCTTTTGCTTTGAAATGATTATCAAATTTGACCTGTTTCCAGACTTTTTTATCGATATCAAATTTAAAATCGCTGGTATATTCATCGCATACCTTCTGATAAAGTTCCTGCTGACGCTGTCCGATGATCTCGTCTTTCTTCTCATCCGTTGCTTTCTGGTCGAACTCGCTGTCTAAACGGATCACATAATATCCCTTGTCTGTCTCAACCACACCGGACATTTCATTTGCTTTCAGCTTGTCTGCTGCTTTTAAGACTTTTTTATCCAGACTGCTGTTCTCATCTTTTGCGGAACCGTAGGAGTCCTGTGCAACGGTCAGTCCTGCTTCTTCTGCCTTGGACTCTAATTCTTCCGGTTTTACTGCTGCTAATGCCTGTGCTTTCTGGCGCAGTACTTTTTTCTCTGCATCACTGTATGCTTTCTGTTTTCCGTCCTCTGTAGTGGTTCCCTCGGTAGAAACGAAAACATAACTAAAGGTACGCTGCGCTGCTTCCTCGTCACTGACATTGGCATTGACATCTTCTTCTATTTTTGCCTGCATTCTCTGCTGGATCGTCACAAGACGCAGATACTCTTCTACATCTTCTTCTGTGGCACTCATTTCCGTAACGGCATCTTTCGAGTTGTCGGAGATAAATTTCTTTGCCGCTTTTTCTATTTTCTTTTTATCCTCTTTGGTGATCTTCACACCATAGTCATCGGCATGCGCCGCTAATGCATAATAAGTCTTTAAGGAATCCATGACCTGACTCTTTACTTCCGCCTCCATGGTCTTTCCTTCGCCCGACATATCCTGTGACCAGTAATCATCTCCGAAATAAGAGCCATAAATACTGTCATAGGTATACTGGGTATACCGTGCCGTAAAATTCGCAACCCCCAGTCTGACTTCTCCGTCTTTCATTTTTACAACAACTGCATCCTCATCTATCGACTTAGAAGCACATCCGGCTAACATAGATGCTCCCATCACTGCCGCAAGTGCCAATGCCGCAACTTTCTTTATTTTCATCTGTCTGTTCCTCCTAGTTTTCCTGTCTGCTTGTTTCATTATAGTGTAATACCAGCATTTTTTCAATATCCGTAAGGATCTTCTCGATCGCCTCTGTTACGGATAACTTCTCCTGTCTGGAATTTTTCTTAAAGTGGTAGGTAAAATACGGCCCCTTCTGATCCGGTGTAAAATCCAGTGCATAATCATACAGGGCAATAAAATCCGGGATCTTGACCGGGTCTATTGCTGCATGTTCTAAGAACACAAAGCGGATATTTTCGCCTTTTTGCGTTACTTCTTTTAAAAAGCATGAATGTGCCTTGGCTTTGACTTTTGCGATCCAGAGCAGATTTTCGACGGATTTTGGCGGATCTCCAAACCGGTCGATCAGCTCTTCTAACATCTCTTCGCTCTCTTCTTCATTTTCAATTCCCGCAATCCGCTTATAGATATCCAGCTTTTGGAATTCATTCGGGATATAAGCAGGCGGAATATACGCATCAATATCTACATCCAGTGCCGTGTCAAAGTTTTCCTCTTTCTGCTCTCCCTTTAAATGCCGGACTGCTTCATTTAACATCTTGCAGTAAAGGTCATATCCGACTGCTTCCATATGACCGTGCTGCTCTGCACCTAACAGATTTCCGGCACCACGAATCTCCAAATCACGCATAGCAATTTTGAAGCCACTGCCTAAGTCCGTAAATTCCTTGATGGCTGCCAGACGTTTTTCTGCTATCTCCTTTAGCATCTTATCCCGCTTATAAAGCAGGAATGCGTATGCCGTACGGTTTGATCTTCCGACTCTTCCGCGAAGCTGATAGAGCTGGGAAAGTCCCAGATTATCCGCATCATGGATAATCATTGTATTGACATTGGAGATATCCAGTCCGGTCTCAATAATGGTAGTCGATACCAGTACGTCGATTTCACCATTAATAAAACTGTACATGATGTTCTCTAATTCCCGCTCTTTCATCTGCCCATGAGCAAAGGCAACGGATGCCTCCGGAACCAGTGAGGCAATTTTTGCCGCAACATCTTCAATCTGATTTACCCGGTTAAAGACATAATACACCTGACCGTCTCTTGACATTTCCCGGACGATCGCCTCTCTGACTAATTCTTCGTTATACTCCATAACATAAGTCTGGATTGGCATTCTGTCCATCGGAGGTTCTTCTAAGACGCTCATATCACGGATTCCGATCAGACTCATGTGCAGGGTTCTTGGGATCGGTGTCGCAGTTAATGTCAGTACGTCCACGTTTTCTTTCATTTTTTTGATCTTTTCTTTATGGGTAACGCCAAAACGCTGTTCCTCATCGATGATCAGAAGTCCTAAATCTTTAAACGCAACATCTTTTGAAAGGACACGGTGCGTTCCTATGACAATATCGACCATTCCTTTTTTCAGATCCTCGATGGTCTTTTTCTGCTGCGCACTCGTCCGGAATCTGCAGAGCAGATCCACCCGTACCGGAAAATCTTTCATTCTTGACGCAAATGTATTGTAGTGCTGTTGTGCCAATATCGTTGTCGGAACTAAATATACCACCTGTTTTCCTTCCTGCACGGCTTTGAATGCCGCACGGATGGCAACTTCCGTCTTTCCATAGCCGACATCTCCGCAGATCAGACGGTCCATGATCTTCTTGCTCTCCATGTCCTGCTTGGTAGCTTCAATGGCAAGCTCCTGATCTTCCGTCTCCTCAAACGGGAACATTTCCTCAAATTCCCGTTGCCATACGGTATCTTCGCCATATACATAACCTTCCCGGTTCTGACGTTTTGCGTAAAGTTCAACTAAATCCTGTGCAATATCCGCGACTGCCTTATGCACCTTTGACTTTGTCTTAGACCACTCCTGTGTTCCTAATTTATTCAGCTTTGGTTTTTTGGCATCCGCACCGGCATATTTCTGGATCAGCTCTAACTGGGTTGCAAGGATATAGAGATTTCCGCCTTTGGCATATTCGATCTTAATGTAGTCTTTTACGACTTTATCTACTTCTACTTTTTCAATTCCGCGGTAGATACCAAGTCCGTGATTTTCATGGACCACATAGTCGCCGACATGCAGATCGGAAAAGCTCTGTATCTGCTCTCCTTCATAGACTCTGCGTTTTTTCTTCTTTTTCTTTTCCCTGCCAAAAATATCACTTTCCGAAATGACGACGCACTGCAGATCCGGGTACTCATAGCCCTTTTTGATTTTTCCATAGGCAACCATGACCTCGCCCGGTTTTACTTCATGCTCCTCGTCCTGTGTATAAAATGCACTGATCCCTTCTTCTGTGATATCCTGTGCCAGACGATTCGCTCTGGTTCTTGAACCGGATAGGAGAATGACACGATAGTGGTTCTTTTTATATCGTTTCAGATCCTTAATTAACAGTTCAAAACTGTTGTTATACGGATTGACGGTCTTCATCTGAATCGAAAAATATTCTTTGGTCGGAAGTGCCTTCTCTTTCATTTCAAGTGCCGCCAGACCGATGACCTTATGTGCCATCAGTCTTGCTGCAATTTCTTCATAGGAATAGAGAGAATCCATCTGTCCCGGTAAAATATAGCCTTTTTCCAGACGCTGCTTCATGCTCTCCTGAAACTCTTTTTCTATGACTCTTCCCTTTTCTATTGCCCGGACTGGTTCATCTAAAAATACCAGTGCATCCTCCTTAGAAAAATAATCCAGAAGCGAAACCGTTTCTTCTTCAAAATAGGTCAAATACGCATCCATACCCTCGACACTTCCGAACTGCTCAATACTCTCCTTTGCAGTTGACGCTAACAGGCGCACACGGTGTGCTTCTTCGGTTTTCATTTCTTTTTGATAGAATTCACTTAGTTTTTTAGCATCTGCATCAATTTTCTTTAAACCTTTTTCTAAGGTAGCCTCTTCAAAGATGATCTCTGCTGCCGGATAAATTTTAACTGTTTCAAGATTCTCTAGGGAACGCTGGCTCTCCGCTGAAAAGCTGCGGATCGAATCGATCTCATCGCCCCACAATTCAATACGATATGGATTTTCCTCTGTCAGTGGATAAATATCTATGATACCGCCCCGGACTGCAAACTGTCCGCCTGCCTCTGCCTGATAATTTTTCTCATAGCCCATGGCTACTAACTGCTTCGTAAACTCCGTCAGAATCAGCTCATCTCCCGGTGCGAGCCTTAAGATAAATTGTGTTAATTTTTCAAGAGGCATCAGGCGGTTCATCAAACCATCAAATGTCGTAACTAAAGTCATCTGCTCTTCTTCTAACAACACCTTCATGGCATTCATCCGCTCTTTGGTCAGCTGATTTCCCCGTAAGTCTGACTGGTAAAATAAAATATCTTTCGCCGGATAGTACACGGTATTGTCATCAAAAAAACGACAGTCCTCATACAATTCTCTGGCTTTTTGTTCGCTAAAAGTAGCAATGATTTTCTTTCCAAAACCATTGCCAACTCCGTATACCATATGTGCTTTTCCTGCGTCAACGCAACCGGAAATCTGAATGATTCCCTTTTCTTTCTTTAGGAATTCCCGGATTTTTTCATAATCCGCCCAGCCATGTAAGACTTCTTCGATTGCCTTCATTTTAATCTGTTACCTTCTTATTATATTCATTCATTGCCTTTGCCACTTCGCCGTTTACCATATAGCAGACAGCTTCAGCCGCTCTTTCCATGGCACCTTCTAAATGTTCCCGCTCCTCTTTTGTAAATCGTCCTAATACAAAGTCTGCTAAATCCCAGTCCTTTGGCTTTTCACCAACTCCCACTTTGATTCGCATAAATCTCTGCGTATTTAAACACTTAATAATGCTCTTCACACCATTATGGCCGCCTGCACTTCCGCTCTCACGAATACGCAGATTTCCCGGTGAAAAACTGATATCATCATAGATGACAATCAATTCACTTTCCGGGTCCAATTTATAATAGTTCACCAGTTCCACAAGGCTCTCACCACTTAAATTCATATAGGTCTGCGGTTTTGCGAGTATGACCTTCTGACCGTTTATAACTCCTTTTCCAAGTAGAGCTTTGTGTTTTTTTTCATTGATACTGATATGATACTTCTCTGCTAAAGCATCAATGACATCAAATCCTACATTATGTCTTGTATGGTCGTATTGTCTTGTAGGATTCCCTAAACCTGCAATTAAGTACATTTCGTGTATTTCTCCTGTTAAGAATGTGTCTTCTTTCTCTCATCAATAATTTTTGCCGCTTCTGCAAGCTGCTGCTGATCATTGACTCCTGTAATGTCCTCTGCATTTTCCAATGCAAATGCATCTGCCTTTAAGCCTTTATTTTTAATAATGGTCAGTGTATCCGGCAGATAATATTCTCCCTGTGCATTATCCGTGGTCAGTAAATCCAATGCCTGTCGCAGCTCTTTTGTATCAAAGATGTACATACCCGAATTAATCTCATGGGATGCCAGTTCCGCCTCATTTGCATCTTTATGCTCTACACTCTTAATAAAGTTCCCATTTTCATCACGGATAATTCGTCCATATCCGGTCGGGTCATCCACCATTGCGGATAATACCGTTACAGTATTTCCTTTTTCTCTGTGATATTCCTTTAATCTCTTTAATGTGCCTGCCGTAATCAGCGGAGTATCGCCAAACAAGATTAAGGTTTCTCCCTCTCCGGTCAGAAAATCACCCGCACATTTTACAGCGTGACCTGTTCCAAGCTGCTCTGTCTGCAATACATACTGAACATCCTGATGAGAAATCTCTGCCTCCACCACTTCATGTTTATAACCGACTACCAGACAGATATCCTTAGCACCTGCACCTTTTGCCGCATCAATCACATAGTCTACCAGACATTGTCCGTCTATACGGTGTACCACTTTTGGAAGTTCTGATTTCATTCGGGTTCCTTTTCCTGCTGCCAGTATAATGGCTTTCAACTGTTCCATAATATCCTCCGCGTTTTAATTTGCTTTTCCCATTATATTACAATACTTCATATTTTACAAAAACTTTTTGTATATTTTGTGGCGAAAATGTAACCTTTCCCATTTTTATTTCACTACTTTTTTAAATCACAGACAGGACAGTCCCGACTTGCGAAACTGCCCTGCTGATAGGTTCATTTTATGAATACTTATCTATGTACAGAATTATTTAGAACACATATCTCTCGTTATGCTCTACAACCACCTTCACACCATTGTCACCGCAATAGTATGTGTTTGCATTAAGTGTTCCTCTGCTCTCTACAATACAATTCTCTATATGTGTATTGTCTCCGATATAAACATCATTTAAGATGATCGAATTCTTGATCACACAATTCTTTCCGACAAAGACATTCTTAAACAATACAGAATTCTCTACCTTGCTGTTTAAGATACATCCACTCGATACCAGACTGTTCTTTACAACGGAACCGGTATTATATTTTGCCGGCGGCAGATCATCGATCTTAGAATAAATCTTTGGTTCACTGCGGAACATATAGTTACGCACATCTTCTTTTAAGAAATCCATATTGGTCTTGTAATAAGATTCTACAGTTGCGATGTTGCTCCAGTAACCGGTCATTTTATATCCATAGATACGTTTCAGATTCTTATAGCGGATCAGGATATCCGTAACGAAGTCCCAACGTGCTTCTTCTGCACACTTTTCTAACATCTCGATCAATGCTCTTCTGCGGATGACATAAATGCCGGTAGATACGGTATTAGAACGTGCTACCATCGGTTTTTCTTCAAACTCTACAATCCTTGAATCCTCATTCATCCGAACGATTCCGAAACGGCACACATCATCTTCTTCCGGTCCCATATCCCTGCATACTACCGTGATGTCGGCTTTCTTGCTGATGTGGTAATCTAAGACTTCATTGTAGTCCATCTTGTAGACACAGTCACCACTGGTAATGATCACATATGGTTCATGGCATCTCTTTAAGAAATCAATGTTTCGGTAAATCGCATCTGCCGTTCCACGATACCACCAGCTGTTATCGGATGTAACCGTTGGTGTAAAGACATAGAGTCCTCCCTGTTTTCTTCCGAAATCCCACCATTTTGAAGAACTTAAATGTTCGTTCAGAGAGCGGGCATTATACTGTGTCAGCACTGCAACTTTCTGAATATGTGAATTTGACATATTGCTCAGTGCAAAATCTATACAACGGAAACTTCCTCCGACCGGCATTGCCGCGATCGCTCTCTTATTTGAAAGCTCTCTCATCCGGTTATTGTTTCCGCCTGCTAAAATTAACCCTAATGCTTTCATTGTATCTCACCTGCCTTAATGATGTATTCGCCTGCCTTCAACTCTCCTTCTGTATAATCGGAAAGTTCTGTTACACCGGAAATTGCCGTATTCTTACCAATCTTTACTCCTTCCGGTATATAGGAATTCTCTCCTACCGTAACAAGTCCGAATGCATAAATACTCTCATTTAATTTGCTCGGTGCTTCTTCGCCTTCACCTAAAACCACACGGTCTGCAATCTCGGTATTCTCTGCCACGATGGATTTATCGATAATGACATTCTCGCCGATCGTGGTATTTGCCATAATAATGGAATCACGGACAACACTGCCTTTGCCGATCCGTACATTTGCTCCGATCACGGAACTATGTACTTCTCCGTAAATCTCGCTGCCTTCCCCGATGATACTCTTTTCCACTACGGCATCTTCTGATAAATACTGTGGTTCAAAAATCTCACTCTTGGTATAGATTCTCCAGTATTCCTCGTAGAGATTGAATTCCGGGATCAGATCGATCAGTTCCATATTGGCTTCCCAATAAGAGCCTAAGGTTCCAACATCTTTCCAGTATCCGTTGTATTCATAAGCAAACAGTCTCTGCTGCTTGCTGTGGCAATACGGAATTACATGCTTTCCGAAGTCACAGTTGCTCTGATCCTTCATAGAGATCAGGGCTTCCTTTAAAACTTTCCATGTGAAGATGTAAATTCCCATGGATGCCAGATTACTTCTCGGCTTCTCCGGTTTTTCCTCAAATTCCGTAATACGTCTTTCTTCATCTGTAATAACGATTCCAAAACGGCTTGCCTCTTCGATCGGTACCGGCATTGCTGCAATGGTTACATCCGCATTATTTTCCTTATGGAAATCCAACATAACCTCATAATCCATCTTATAAATATGGTCACCGGATAAGATCAGGACATATTCCGGATCATAGGTATCAATGTAATTCATATTCTGGTAAATGGCATTCGCTGTTCCTGTATACCATTCACTGTTATTGCTCTTTTCATATGGAGGAAGTACGGTTACTCCACCATTGTTCCGGTCTAAATCCCACGGAATACCTATTCCTATGTGAGTATTCAGCCGCAACGGCTGATACTGTGTCAGAACTCCGACTGTATCAATCCCTGAGTTGATACAGTTACTTAACGGAAAATCTATAATACGATACTTTCCTCCGAAAGTTACCGCCGGTTTTGCCACTTTGGCTGTCAGAACGCCTAATCTGCTTCCCTGACCTCCCGCTAACAGCATCGCAATCATTTCTTTCTTTGCCATTCTCATCACCCCTTTTAACCTTGCTTTTATTTCTTAATAATTATACCATACCCCGTCTCGGCATTTCAACAGCTTTCACAATTCTTCTGATAATTTGTGTGTATTTTTGTAAAATTTAGTATAATGTGGATTTATTTTATAACTTTTTATGATTTCCTGATATTTTTGAACTTCGCTCAAATTCGTTTGCAATTTTGAAAGATAGGGTTATAATATATTAGATAAATATGCACTAAGATTTCTAGATAGAATGGACAGGTAAAAAATGTATCAGATTAATTTTAAAAAACCAATTCATATTCACTTTATCGGCATTGGCGGTATCAGTATGAGCGGTCTTGCCGAGATTTTACTTGAAGAACATTTTACGATCTCCGGTTCCGACTCGCAGAAGTCACCTTTAACCGAAAAACTTACGAATGCCGGAGCGAAGATTTTTTACGGACAACGCGCTTCTAATATTGAAGAAGGTACGGATTTAGTCGTCTATACGGCAGCGATCCACGAAGATAACCCGGAACTTGCCGCCGCGAAGGCTGCAGGCATTCCGACACTGACCAGAGCTGAGCTGTTAGGACAGATCATGGATAATTATTCGGATTCTGTTGCGATCGCAGGTACGCACGGAAAGACCACTACGACTTCTATGGTCTCCCAGATTTTTTTAGATGCCCGAATGGACCCGACCATTTCCGTTGGCGGTATCTTAGATGCGATCGGCGGCAACATCCGCGTTGGAAAATCCAACCTGTTTGTAACGGAGGCATGTGAATACACAAACAGCTTTTTGAATTTCCGCCCAAAATACTGTCTGATATTAAATATAGAAGAAGACCATTTAGACTTTTTTAAGGATATCCACGATATCCGTCATTCTTTCCGTCTGTTTGCGGAAAATACGGCTCCTGACGGTGTGATCGTTCTAAATGGTGCCATCGAACAGCATGACGCTATTACAGAGGGGCTTTCCGCGAAAGTCGTTACCTATGGTCTGTCTGCTGACAATGATTTCTATGCTTCCGATATTTCTTATAATGAAAAGGGATGCGCAAGTTTTCTTGCTCACGAGGGAGATACAACGATCGGACAGATCACACTTTCCATTCCGGGAGAACACAATGTACAGAATGCCCTTGCGGCGATTGCTCTTTGCACACAGATGAAGATTCCGGTTGCTTCTATTATAAGTGGCCTGTCTGCTTTCCATGGAACCAAACGCCGTTTTGAAAAAAAAGGTACGGTCGGCGGCATTACGATCATCGACGATTACGCCCATCATCCGACGGAGATCCGCGCAACCTTAGAGGCTGCAAAAAATTATCCTCATGAACGTATCGTCTGTGTTTTCCAGCCACATACCTACACGCGCACCAAAGCATTTTTAGAAGATTTTGCCGATGCCCTGTCTTTAGCGGATATCGTTGTGCTTGCAGATATTTATGCTGCAAGAGAAACCGATACCTTAGGGATCAGCTCCGGTGATATCCAGAAGAGACTTCAGGATGCCGGAACAACGGCTTATTATTTCCACTCCTTTGATGAGATTGAACAATTTTTATTAAAAAAATGTATGAACGGAGACCTGTTGATAACTATGGGTGCCGGAGACATTGTAAACGTGGGTGAACATCTGCTTGGACAGTAGTTATCCACATTGTCCACATGGAGTAGCGAATAATTTTCCGCTTTTCCATGTGGATTTTTTTTATTTACATAATATTTTTTGCGAGTTACGGTTTGTCCCGATTTTTGGGGAAAACTATTTTTTTGTGAGTTAACCATAACGGTTTTGCACAAAATTATCCACATTATCCACAATCCCGAAACCCTTGATAAACAGGGGCTTTGTGGGAAATATAGCACTTCTCTTTTCAAAAAAACTGTGCTATAATTCACAACATATCAAATTGAGAGAGAAAACGAAAGAGGGAGCTTTCATGTCAAATATTACACTACACACAGATAGTCCTGCTACGACTACCTGTGTTCCTAATGTCTTTATTGACCAGTATATGGTTCACGCGAGTGGTGAGTTCGTGAAGATTTATCTCTATCTGCTCCGCTGTATCAACGGCAATAAAAGCGAACTGTCCATTTCTAAAATGGCAGACAAATTTGAACATACGGAAAAGGATATCAAACGTGCGCTGTGCTATTGGGAAAAACTGAACCTTCTCCGCTTAGAATACGATAACGAGGGAGATCTGTCCGGTATTTATTTTTTAGATTCCGGAAATATGCCACAACCACAGGAGGTAAGTGCTCCGGAACTTGTCACTGCACAAAGGATTCCGAATACTGTAACCGGCAGCACAACGCATATGCCACAAAATGCTGCAACAGACAATACCGCAGCACCTGCCACAGAGGAAAAAGAGAACGCCAGACGCGAATATTCTACTGATGAGATGGACAATTTCCGCGAAAAAGAAGATGTCCGTACGATGCTGTTTGTTGCAGAGAAATATTTAAAACGTCCTCTGACTCCGACCGATATGCAAATGATACTCTACTGGTACGATAGCCTTGGATTTTCTGCCGAGTTAGTAGAATATCTGATCGAGCACTGCATTGTAAAAGGTCATCCGAGTCTCCGCTATATGGACAAGGTCGCTCTTTCCTGGGCAGACTTAAAGATCCACACTGCGGAACAGGCAAAGCAGCTTTCTACCGTACATAATCAGGCTTATTATGCAGTGATCAAATCCCTTGGCATCAGCAACCGCAACCTGGTACCGTATGAGATGGATTTTATTGAAAAATGGATGAAGGAGTATGGCTTTACCCTTGATATTATCACGGAAGCCTGCAAACGTACCATTCAGGCGATTCACCAGCCGAGCTTTGAATATACCGATACGATCCTGCATAGCTGGAAGGATAATAAGATCCATCATTTAGAGGATATTGCAGTTTTAGATGCTTCCTATAAGGATAAGAAAGCAAAGAAGCATCCGACACCACCGAAAAATACCGGAAGTAAATTCAACAATTTCTCCCAGAGAAATTATAACTATGACCAGTTAGAACGTCAGCTTTTAAACCGTTCAATTCAGTAAAGGAGAGGCTATGGCTTTAACAAATGCTCAATATGATGAGATCATGCGGGGTTATGAACAGCGTCAGACCGAAAACCGGCACAGATTAGAACTCCGCACCAAAGAGATTTATGAAAAAGAACCACGGCTGACACTTTTAGATGACGAGATTTCTTCTACTTCTGTTTCGAGTGCCAGACTGTTGTTATCCGGTGATGAAGCAGAATCCCAAAAATTACGGGAACGTCTTACCCTTTTGCAAAAGGAAAAATCCGGTCTGATCGCATCCCTCGGATATCCGAAGGACTATCTCGCACCGACTTATACCTGTGCAGACTGCAAGGATACCGGATATATCGGCAACGAACGCTGCCACTGCTTTAAGCAGGCAGCCATTGATCTAGTGTATACACAGTCGAACTTAAAGTCGGTGTTAGAAAAAGAGAATTTTTCCACTTTTTCTTTTTCCTATTATTCCGATGAGCAGACCAATCCTGCTACCGGACTTTCCGCAAGAGAGACTGCACAGAATGCCGTTGCGGAATGCCGGAATTTTATTGCCGGCTTTACGAAAGAGTTTTCTAATCTCTTTCTGTATGGTGATACCGGTGTCGGCAAGACTTTTTTATCTAATTGTGTTGCAAAAGAATTATTAGACCGCGGTCATTCAGTCATTTATTTTACGGCGTTTGAACTTTTCCATGTTTTTGAAAAAAATGTCTTTGAAAGAGCACAGGATATGGCACTTCCGTATCAGAATATTTTTGACTGTGATTTACTGATCATTGATGACCTTGGAACGGAGCTTTCTAACTCCTTTACGGTCTCTCAGCTATTTTTATGTCTGAATGAACGTATTTTAAGAAAAAAATCAACCATAATATCTACAAACCTTGGTTTAAACCAGCTTGCAGAAATTTATTCCGAACGGACTTTTTCGCGTATTTCTTCTAATTATACGATGATCAAACTTTTCGGAGACGATATCCGCATTAAAAAGAAATTGCAATAACAGTATATCTTTGCTATAATCTTTTGTGGTATTTTTTAAGAACTTATTATAATTACAATAAATGAACATATGGAGGAACTCTATCATGGCAAATGATGAAAGAAACTTGGAAACGATTCCAACCGGTGCTCTCGGTCTGATTCCGTTAGCAAGCTGCACGGAACTCGGAGAGAAGGTGAACCAGTATCTTGTAAAATGGAGGGACACACGTCACAATGCACACAAGGATAACATTGCATTCAAGGATTATCACCGCGCATCTTATATTGTAAATGCAGATACCCCTCGTTTTGGTTCCGGTGAAGCCAAAGGTGTGATCAAAGATTCCGTTCGTGGTTATGACCTCTATATCATGGTGGATGTGACCAACTACAGCATGACTTACTCTCTGTGCGGACAGACAAACCACATGTCTCCGGACGACCACTACGCTGATGTAAAACGTATCATCGCAGCCGTTGGTGGTAAGGCACGCCGTATCACGGTCATCATGCCATTCCTGTATGAAAGCCGTCAGCATAAGAGAAGTTCCAGAGAATCTCTCGACTGTGCAATCGCTTTACAGGAACTGACTGCCATGGGTGTAGAAAATATCATTACTTTTGATGCTCATGACCCTAGAGTTCAGAACTCCATTCCGCTGCACGGATTTGAGACCGTTCAGCCGGCTTACCAGTTTATCAAAGGTATCTGCAAACACATTAAGGATTTACAGATCGATTCCGATCACATGATGATCATCAGCCCGGATGAAGGTGGTACAAACCGTGCCGTATATCTTGCCAACGTTTTAGGTCTGGATATGGGTATGTTCTATAAACGCCGTGATTACAGCCGTATCGTAGACGGACGTAACCCGATCGTAGCACACGAATTCTTAGGCTCTTCCGTAGAGGGCAAGGACGTGATCATTATCGACGATATGATCTCCTCCGGAGAAAGTATGATCGACGTTGCAACTGAATTAAAGAAGAGAAAAGCAAACCGTATCTTTACCGTTGCAACCTTTGGTCTGTTCACAAACGGATTAGAAAAATTTGACAAGGCAGTAGAAGATGGTATCATCTATCGTGTCGTAACGACCAACCTGACTTACCAGAGTCCTGAACTGCTTTCAAGACCTTACTACATCAACTGTGATATGAGTAAATACATCGCTTACATCATCGATACTTTAAATCATGATACAACGATCAGCGATCTCTTAGATCCATACGAGAGAATCGATAAACTTCTGAAAAAATACAGAGCCGGCGAATACTAAAATTCCCGGTTCCCTTTCCCAAAGTGCATCTTTGCCCGAGGGGCTTTTTACTCTATAGGAAACACCGTTTTCATACTTTAACGGAACATTGTATTTTCGATAGAGCAAAAAAGGATTTCCGATAAGTCGTCCTACGACTTACAGGAAATCCTTTTTTATGTACGATCATTATGATGATGATCCTATACTGATTTATCCGTTCTCTTAGAACAATGGAACCCGTCCTGCGAACTTCTCGTTGATCACATAGTATGCAAAACCATCTTCCGGTTTCAGATACAGCTTTAAGGATTTAATGGTAGATACTCTGTGTCCCTCTGATACAAATACTTCTTTTACCTTATTTGTAATCTCTTCTACAGAAGACTGCTGTCCGTAATACTCTACAAATACTTCGGTCTCGCTTTCGCTCTGTTTCTTAGCGGCTGCCTTGCGTGTGGCTTTTTTCTTTGGAGCTTTCTTTACTTCTTCTTTTACAGCCTCTGTTGTCTCTTTTACGGTTTCTTTTACATTCGCTAACTTTTCTGTTGCCTTTGCTTCTACTGCGCTGGCTGCTGCTTTTACTTCTGCTGCCTTTGCCTCAAGAGTCTTTGTCTCTGCAGGTTTTACTTCTGCTTCCTTTGTTTCAGCAGGCTTTACTTCTGCTTCCTTTGTCTGTGCAGTTGTTACAACTGGTTTCACTTCCGGCTTCTTTCCTGATTTTGCGTTCATATGCTCCTCCTATTCACAAACTAAGAACTTTTCCATTGCATCTAAAGCTTCCGCTTCATCCTCTCCATTTGCTACGATATTTACTTTCATACCGTTGGAAGGATTAAATGCCATAATTCCCATAATACTCTTGGCATTAATCTTGCGGTTATTGCTCTCTAATATGATCTCACTATCGAACTTACAGGCTACCTGTACCAGTTCGGCAATCGGGTTATCATGTTCTTTTTCAACATCAGAAACTACAATCTCTTTTTTACTCACAGTCCCAATACCTCGCTTCGCTTCATTCCGTGTTCTAACATATTGCTACATTGTATAGCTTATTCATGTAATATAGCTTATTCGCAGAGGTTTTACAATATGTTTTTTTCATTTTTGGCAATTTCCAACAAGGATTCCAACAAAACTACATTTTTTTATGCAACTTTTCTATTTTAAATATGCATAGAAGCAGCTTCCTGATCCTTCCAGTGTATTCTTGGCTTCTTCCATATTTTTCCTCTGGATTGCTCCGCTTCCCGGTTCATAAATACACACACTGTTCGAATCATACCCTGTGATCAGAACGGCATCTCCTGTTCCGCGTACGGCAAAGACCGGATTTCCTTCACTGACATAGTAGAGCACCTGCTCTACTCCGCATCCGCTTAGATCCAGTACCGTACTTTCCTTTAAGGCTTCCTGCAAGATCTGTTTTGCATTTTCACCGTTTTCTAACAACGCTCCTGCATCTAAATTCAGCCCTTCTTTTTTCAGGATAACATTCAGGCATTTTGCAGCCGTGCTATTGCCCTGTGCCTGTGTTCCATCCGCTATGACGGTTTCTCTTGAAGCCCTGCGTGAACGCTTCCAGATGTACTGCTGCTTTTCTCCTACAACTACTCCCATTTTTTCATCGGCTGCCCTGACTGCTTCGGCTGCATCTGCTGTTCCAAGTACGACTTTTCCTGCGGCATAAGCATAATACTTCTGTCCGTCTGAAATTTCCAACTGTACTTCTTTGGATTTCTCATGGATGATCTCTTTCGAAACCAGAGTCTGCAATTTTTTCTCTTCTTCTGCCGCCTTTGCAAGCTGTATCTGCACCTGTGTCTGGCGTTCTTTTGTCGAAGTTGTATGCAGCTCGGCTTTTGCTCCGCTCTCTTCCTCGCTGTTTACGATCGTATCCTCCGAAGCATCCACATAGGCTCCGCCCTCCGGACGGACTCTGCTCAAATAGATGGTGTTTTCATCTATACGGACATCTGTAATATAATATCCGCCTTTTTCATAGGTCTTTACTACTTTATAATCTTCTTCCGGTGATAAGATCCGGATCTGATACATTGGAAAAACCTGATTTCCTGCCGCATCCTTAACGCTGTCTGCATTTCTCGCCTGTCCGTATATAAAATCTTCTCCGATAAATCCGATGGCACGCGTCTCTTCTCCACTGCTGCTCTTGACCGGATGTGTATTTCCCGTCTCTAAATCTTCCACTAAAAGCTGTCCCTCGCTATCTTTATATGCAAGGTAGCGTCCGCTTGCTGACACCTGATAGGTTCCCGCCTTTAAATCCTTCCTTTTTTTGGTAACTTTCAGACTGTCTAGATCAATCTGATAAAGCGTCTTGCCGGCGATCAGGTAGAACTGTTCCTGATTGTTCTGGTATGCCAGCTCTCCTAAATCCTCTTTCATAACCTGATAAGAAGTCGTTACCGGTAAAAACAGCTGCTCTTCTACCGTATCGGTCACGGAATCATAATGGCACACACTGATTCCGGTCCTGCCCTCATGGATTCCCCGGTTCATGTAGCCATAGACTAAAAAGTCCATACTTCCACGCTCATCAATGCTGACAATACGGATATCGTGTTCTCCATAATTTTCCCTGTCATCCACGTCTTCCATATCTGAGCGGAAACTGAATACCTTTGCGATCTGGTTGGTGTCCTGATTGTACATCCACAAATCTCCTTCCTGTACAAAGGCCGCAACGCTTCCATTTTCATTTGAGATATAGTTTACATCCTTAGAACGTATTCCCAACTGGATATAGTTATCATAAATACTGTCTTTTCCACCTGAAAAAACGCGGTTCATCGATCGCTCATAGCTGAGCAGATACGGTCTTGCACTGGTGTATCGGATCCTGTAGTATTCCTCTACATTATAGTATTCGGAATCCGAATCTTTTGCTTTTACTACATAATCTAACGTGATCACATTACAGGTACTGCTGATCTCCTTAATGGACGGGATCGGTTCACTGACTTTCTGATATGGAAAATCTGCCCATGTCACCTGCTTTAAGGAAGAATGGATCGTAACGTTATTCAGACTGCTGTTATCCCCTGATGAGTTCGGTTCTAAGTAAGTTGCCAGTGTCCCTTTTGTTTCCGGATTCATGGATGTATCATGAAAATCCTTCGCAAACGCAAGGCTCTCCTGCACATAGGCATCTACCGGCTGTATGATGCGTGTGTAATAGTAGACTTCTTTTTTTCCCTGCTGCAGCTTTAAGATCAGAAGATATTCCTCTCCCTCTTCAATGATGTTCTGTATCTTAATATTCGCTGTCACCTGTTTGTCTTCTGCCTTAAAATTTTTCACATCGGCTTCTGCGACCAAACGCTTCCTGTCCATGCTTCGGATCTCATAGGAGATCTTATCAATGGAATTGCCAAAAGTCTCAATACTGACAGGCAATTTACGGCTTTTATCTAATGGTGTAATGCTGTCTCTCATATATACTGCATTCATCTGTGCCGTATGACCATGAAGTTCATTGATCTCTTCATCTGCATAGGTAAGCGTAACAACCGGCAGTGTTGCTCCCGCCATATTATCGGTCGTGTCATTGCTCGAATGACGGTTTATTAGTCCCACGATCAATACGGTCAGTACAAATGCCCCGATCAGTGCGATTATTTTTATCTTTCCTTTCTTCAAAAGCCTGTCCTCCCTTTCTTCAAAAACAGGCGGTGCCATACGGCACCGCTGACTTCTTTCATTGTATATAGTTTTATCCAAAAACTCAACTACTATTTTACCACCAGCGGTTACAACGCCGATGTCTGCAGCGTCTTCTATACATTTCATTGTATAACAACACTTCCACCAAATCGGACAATCCTCCGCCACGGCGGGAACCTCCGCAGCATTCGCTGGTCTCTACTTCGTCTTTTTCGCTATCCTGTGCGATCTTATCCATAATCCGCTTGCTGACTAAAGAGAGCATCGTTTTATCCGGATATTCGTCAAACATCAGGCTTCCCTCATACTCCATTCTGTCACATTCTTCGTCCACATATTTCTGGATCTTTTTGACCTCATTCGGATAGAGTTCCCTCATCCGGTCTAAATCCTTTTCATACTCCATTTCTTTTAAATAATTCCCCTGCATCTGCATCGGCAATCCTGCCTGCATTTGCATCTGGTATGGCGCATAAAACGGATAGGTCTGTGGTGAGTAATACCAGTCTTTATTATTATAGTCCACTCCACTTCTCCTGGAAAAAACATCACTATACTATATGCCTCTTTTCCAAAAAAGTGCGGCTCCTCTCTTATCCAGTCTCTTTTACACCAGCAAAAGCATGGTTCCCGATACGATCAGGATCAGACCGATAAACGCTTTACGCGATAAATGCTCCTTTAAAAAGATCGAGGAAAATGCTACGGTCAGCACAATGCTCAGCTTATCGATCGGAACTACCACACTTGCTTCTCCTAACTGGAGGGCACGATAATAGCACAGCCAGGATAATCCTGTGGTCACTCCGGACAGGCAGATAAAAATTCCACTCTTGAATGTGATCGTATTAAACTGTTTCTGTTTTCCTTTGATAAATACGATCAGCCATGACATGACCAGCACTACCGCGGTACGGATCGCGGTTCCTAAGTTGGATTCCACCCCGTCAATTCCTATCTTGGCTAAAATAGCCGACAAACTTGCAAATACGGCTGACAATACGGCATAGACTGCCCACTGTTTATTACCGCTCTTTTTACTGTTCCCGGCTTTTACTGCCATCATGTATGTTCCGATACCGATCAGCACCATCGCTATAATCCTGTATTTTGTAACAGTCTCTCCTAACAGAAAAATTCCCAAAAGCATCGTCAGTACGGTACTCAGCTTGTCGATCGGTGCCACCTTATTCACATCGCCCATCTGCAGGGCTTTAAAATAAGCCAGCCACGAAGCTCCGGTTGCAATACCGGAAAAGATCAAAAACAGGAATGTTCTCTGACTGATATGGTGGATCCCATCGTATGAACCGACGATCTTAACCATCATACAGGAACATAACAAGACCACGATCGTCCGCAATGCTGTTGCTAAATCCGAATCTGTCTTTTTTATTCCTATTTTTGCAAGAATTGCTGTAATTCCTGCAAATACTGAGGAACCTGCGGCATAATATAACCACGTCATATAATTTCCCTTCTATCCTCTTTTTTTCTTCTTACGCAGATACATCTCCATATCTGCACGTTCTATCACAATCTGAAGATTGGTATTTTTCACATCTTCTATTGTATAGCTTCCAATACTTGCAGAAACCTGATATTCCCTCTCCTGTGTCTCATTGACCTTTTGGATATTGTTCTGAAATTCCTGCTCAAATTCCAGATGCCGTCCGTCTGCAACGTTTTCAAGTCCTAACACTATGAACTCATCTCCGCCAAAACGCATACAGACCTCTTCTTCATGGCTTGCTTTTTTCAAACATTCTCCAATTGTCTTGATCAGCCAGTCGCCTTCGTGATGACCATAAGTATCATTCACTTTTTTCAAACCATCAATATCGATAAAGCTGATGTACAGACTTCTTCCGCTGCTCTTTGCATACATTTTATACTTATCTGCCTGTATCTGAAAACCAACCCGGTTGTAGAGTCCGGTCAGACTGTCAAACGCACTCATGCGGTCTAATTTTTCCGTGATGTTCTGCAAGATCTGTTTTTTCAAAACACTCTCTACGGCATTTCCAAGTTCTAACATCCACTGTTTGATCAGATCCGCTTCGGTTGCCATATCACAGTGTCCGATCATGCAGTATCCGAAAAAATGCTCCTGATAGTGGATCGGCATAATAAACGAAACTACATTCTCATCTGCCGTACATTCTTTTGGAAGCAGCATCCCCGGTTCTAACTCACCATAGGAAGAAAATACTCCTTTTTCATAGGCGATCGGCAGTCGGTATCTTTCTGTCTCCACTTCATCCCATGCAGCATCCTGCAACAGATCTTTGTCCCCATAACTGCGTACCATCCGTCTTGCAAAGGCATCCGTATCGCGGAATGCTATGTAAAAACACTCCGTCTCCAACCCCGGAACAAATTCTTTTACCGGCTGAATAAAATCCTTTACTTTTTTGGATTTCATAAAGCTGTTAAAGACTTCGTTCATTCTCTTCTGGTAATCCTTCGTCTTTGCGGATTGGCGGATCAAGCGGTGTTTTATTTCTCTGCCATCGTCCTGTCCTTCTCTTTCACAGCCGCAACTCTCTGAACAGATCTGGGTAGTCGGTATTTGAACGCAAAGCTTTTGTATCTCTTTTGCCGTTTTTGTCATAAGATATTCACAGGCACGATATCCCATAGTCTCTCTATCACAATCCACCGTTGTAATCCTTGGAGAATTATCCTTTGCGATCGACACATTATCGAATCCTGTGACTAAAACATCCTCCGGTACCCGGTATCCGCGATCCTGCAATTCCATAATGGCTCCTGCTGCCATACAGTCATTTGCACAGATGATCGCTTCGGGAATCCTGTGCATCCTGTCGAGTTCACTGACTACATAGGTTCCTGCTTCCACACTGTAATCCCCTTTGAAAAACCAGTGGGAATCAAATGGGACCCCTTCTTCTTCTAAAACATCTTTGTATGCCTGTGCTCTTTTTGCTGCATCACTGTACTCCTTCGGACCATCGATATATGCAATCTTACGCACCCCATGCTCACGAATCACATGACGTACCATCCGGCTCATTGCATCATAATCGTCAAATTCTATACAGCCCATGCCCTCTGTTTTGGCTCCTAATGAAATCACGGGAACGCCGCTCTCCTGCAGACGTTTTACTACACGTTTTTGCATCTCTTTTTCATGGAGTGTCTCTCTTGCTAAAATGATCCCGTCATAATCCTTCGGATTCAGCAGATCAAAGATTTTAAAAGCTCCCCTTTTATAACCTCCGGTCTGCAGATGGTCCCCACTGCAGTGAAACACATGGATACTTCCCCCATGCTCCGACTGATACTGTATCATCCCCTGTACCAGCTCCTGCTGATTGCTATATTCCATTCCGCACAATACAACTGCTATTTTTTTCATAAAAATACCTCATTCATTTTTCTTCTGCTATCTCTCTGCAATACCCCAATACTACGCTGATACGCTTTGCTGCCCCTCACAAAACGGTTGCGTGAAGATATTTTTTGTTTTACAATAAACTCATTCATACTAAAGGAGTTACTTATGAGCACAAAGAAACAGGAAACGCATACGCATGAGCATGAACACTCACATACGCATGAACATGACCACGGTCATCATCACGAAAACACAAAGGCTGTTTTAAACCGTATGTCCCGTGCGATCGGTCATATGGAAGCCGTTCGTACTATGATCGAGGACGGACGTGATTGCAGCGAAGTTCTGATTCAGATTGCCGCTGTCCGCTCTGCCATTAATAATATAGGAAAAATCATTCTTGAAGATCACATTAATCACTGTGTTGTGGACGCCGTGGAAACCGGCGACACCCAAGTGTTAAAAGACCTTGAAGAAGCAATCAATAAATTTATAAAATAAAGTGGAGCTTACTGACTCCACTTTTTCTTCGTGTATCTCTCTGCCTTTCCTATTCAGCACTCTTTGCACAGCATACCCGGTTCTTTCCCGATCTCTTCGCCTCGTACAATGCTTTATCTGCCTGTTCAAAAAATGTGCTGGCATTCTCATATATTTTTGTATATTCCGCAACTCCGATACTTAAAGTAAAATGCTTTTCCCCCAGTTCTGTCTGAAAAGCAATTTCTTCAAACTTCTTTCGGATATTCTCTGCAATTCCCATGGCTTCTTCTATCCCCCGCTTTGGAAGGATCATCGCAAACTCCTCACCACCGTAACGTGCACAGAAATCACTGTTTCCATGTCCCTCCGCAAATGCCACAACCACTTTGCGAATGACCTCATCTCCAAATGCATGACCATAGGTGTCATTGACTTTTTTAAAATTATCAATATCGGCGATCATAACGGAAAAAGTCTCTTTTTTCTCCTCATACCGCTTCATGTGATATTCTAACTCTTCATAAAATGTCTCATGATTATACAGATGCGTCAGGGAATCCCTGACGGATTTTTCTTCCTGTAATATATAGGAAAGGTTGACCTGTTCTTCTAATACAAATGTTACAAAGGTACAACCGGCAAAGATCGTCACATCGATCAACAGATTTTCCGGCGGCAAATACGGGGAATATGGTAAAAAATACCCCTGATACGCCGCATATAATGCGGTAGAGATTCCTGCCTGCAGCACCATCATCTTCCAGTCCCTGTAAAACGGACACAACACCATTGGGAACAGTAATGCTACCGGCATCAGTCCGACGCTGGTATGCACCCAGACGGCAATGGCTGCAAATCCCGATACCAGAATCATCATAAATAAGGAAACAATCCTATGGCTTTTACTCTTTATACACTTCTTAAACAAAATATCTGCCGCTGCTAACCATACCCCCTGTCCAATCGACGGGCGGGCTACAAACAAATAAAAGTAATAGGCTCTGCTACACTCTTCATTCGGCTGAAAGAAGATAAACAGAAACAACTCTATGATCAACGTTGCAAGCCATACTTTTTTCAATGCATTAATGACAATGAAGCCCCATTCTTCACTCTCTTTTGTATTAATCCTACGACTTGTATTTATGTATTTCTTCATATGAATACCCATTTTCTTACCTTCTCTTATTATTTTAGTATAACCCATGGTTTTTGCAGTTTCAAGTGCTTTTCCTGACTTTTCCAGCCCATTTTTCGCGTTTCTTCGTATCTTCGACGAACATTCATAAATTCTTAAGATATTTTTATGTAAGATTACCGTTGATTTTTACTTGAAATCGTTTTATTCTTGTTTAGGTAATGTAAATTTGGTGTAAATTTCTTTTTACATTGCTTTTTTATCTATATATGAATATACTTTTTCGAGGTGAAATACATGAAGAAACTAAAAAATATTTTATCAGGCATAAAGAACTTTTTCTTAAAGATTCATTCTAAGATTCCAAAGCTTCCGCCGATGAAGCCGGAGACGCGTGAAAAGCTGGATAAGGTCATCAACTTTATGAACCGCTTTTCGATTATCTTCCATATTATACTGGCATGCTTTTTGACATTTATCATTGAGTTTATTTCCAGAAGAGACCTGCGTTCTACTTTAACCTTTATGGATGCACATACCTGGGCTTACCTTTATAACTCACTGATCATTTTTGTTTCGCTGTCCATTGTATACTTTTTCCGCAGAAGAGCCCTTGCCCGCGTCATCATCAGCGGTCTGTGGCTGTTCCTTGGAATTATCAACGGATGTATCTTAGCACAGCGTGTCACACCATTTGGCTATACCGACTTAAAGATGGTCACGGACCTCTTAACCATGCAGAATACGAATTACTTTACTGCCGGTCAGGCATTGATCGCCGTTATCGGAGTCGCTGCTTTTATTGCCTTTTGTATCTGGCTTTGGGCAAAGGGTCCGAAATTCCAGGGACGTTCTAACAAACTGGTCGTTTTCCTGTTTGTGGCATCCTGTTTTATCTGGGTTCCACTGACCACACAGGCAGCGCAGGATAAGCATATCATCGCTTCTTATTTTTCTAATATTGCACAGGGTTATGAAAATTACGGTTTTGTTTACGGTTTCTCCTCTTCCGTTGTGGACAGAGGCATGAGCAAACCGGATGCCTACTCAAAAAAGAAGATTGAATCGATTGAAGATTCCGTAAAAGTAGCGGATACCAGCCGCTCTAAAGAGGATATGCCTAATATCGTTGTCGTTCTGTTAGAGTCTTTTGTAGATCCTACTGATATCAACTTTTTAAAGACTTCAAGTGATCCGATCCCGAACTTCCATGAACTGGAGGCAAATTACTCCACCGGTCATATGACGGTTCCGGTTGTAGGTGCCGGTACGGCGAATACGGAATTTGAAGTTTTAACCGGTATGGGACTTCAGTTCTTCGGAACCGGAGAATATCCATATAAGACGATCTTAAAAGAAACAGACTGCGAAAGCATTGCTTCCGACCTTTCTAAATTAGGTTACGGAACTCATGTAGTCCACAACAACGGCGGTAACTTCTACAGCCGTGCCAATGCGTTTTCTATGATGGGATTTGATACCTTTACCAGTAAGGAACTGATGAACATCACGGAATACACTCCGCTTGGTTCCTGGCCTACTGATGATATCTTAGTGGATGAAACGATCAAGTCCATGGATGCCACACCGGATCAGCAGGATCTTGTCTACACGATCACGGTTCAGGGTCACGGCGATTATCCGACGGAAAAGGTCATTGAAAACCCTGAAATTACCGTTAGTGGTGCGAAAGATGAAGCTACCAATAATCAGTGGGAATATTACATTAATGAAATCCACGAAGTGGATAAATTTATCGGAAAGTTAAAGGATGCCCTTGCGCAGCGTGATGAGAAAACGATCCTCGTGCTCTGGGGGGACCATCTTCCTACACTCGGCTTAGAAGAGAGTGATATGGCAACCGGTGATATTTTTAAGACAAAGTATGTAACCTGGAATAATTTCGGTTTGGAGAAACAGGACGCTGATCTGACTTCCTATCAGCTTTTAGCTCACTTAACCGACCAGCTTGACATCCATGAAGGAACAATGTTCCGTTTCCATCAGAGTCAGCAGGATGTAGCAACTGACTCTAAGGATTACATCCAGAATTTTGAGCTTTTACAGTACGATATCCTTTATGGAAAACGCTACTGCTACAATGGTGATAAGGATCCGTACCCGGCTTCTGATCTGGTCATGGGTGTCGATGAGACCAGTATCGACCGAACGTGGCTTGCCAGTGATGGAAAACTGATGATCTACGGACAGCATTTTACTCCCTGGAGTAAGGTCTTTATCAATGGCACCAAGGTTCCTACTACTTATGTCAGCGGCAACTATCTTAAGATTAAAACGGATAAATTAGAGGATAGCGATGTCCTTGTCGTGAACCAGATGGGTTCGAGCAATACGATCTTTAGAAGCTCCAACGAATATGTTTACCATATTCCTGCTGACCCTTCCGAAGAGACGCCTGCTACTGATACACCGCAAAACGAAACAGATATCGAAGATCAGGATGCCCTGATGAATAATATGGATAAAAACGAAGTAGTAAACGACATTCAGGAAGGAACCGAAGAACCGGTAAAACAATATCCACCGGCAACCGCAAAAGAATAGTGAGATTGTGAGAATTTCTCCTTTATAGCTTTATAAAAAATAGTGAAAAAACGGCAGCTTGAAAATGCGATTCAAGCTGCCGTTTTTATGTTCTATTATCTTTTTTATTTTTTCTTATTACTTCTTCATTGCCGTATATGGTCTGTCAATCTGAATAACAGTGTAATATTCTTTTCCAAGTCGCTCCCACACTTCTGCCTGCACTTTTTCTTTGACTTGTGCATCTGTCATCGGATAGTCAAACGGCACCAGCACATCAAATATCATATTGGTATGTGTCGGTCCTATGACTGTTCTAAAGTCATGCATGGACACGCTGCCTTCAAAACTCTCTACGATTTCTTTCACTGCGGTCCGCAGCTCATTTGTCTGCTCATCATTCACCACCAGCGGGTCCATATGAATGACTGCCTCGCAGTGCAGCTGTTCCTTCAAATCATTTTCTATAATGTCTATCATATCATGTATTTTTAAAATATCTTCATCTGCCGGCACCTCTGCATGAAGTGAAATCATCACCCGTCCCGGTCCATAATTATGTACTACTAAATCATGAATACCCAATACCATATCATAGCCATTTACAATTTCCTCTATCCGTTCCACAAATTCCGGCTCTGCCGGCTGCCCCAGCAGCGGGTCCAAGGTATCCTTTGCTGCTGAAAATCCCGCATAGAAGATAAACAAGCCTACCAGAACTCCACAGTAGCCATCCACCTGTAATCCGGTATATTTTGCAACAATTGCTGCAATTAAAACAACTGTTGTTGCAAGTGTATCGCTCAGACTGTCCACTGCTGTTGCTTTCATTGCTGCGGAATCAATTTTTTTACTGATTTGCTGATTATAAAAATACATATAGATTTTTACTAAAATGGATGCCACTAAGATTCCCATTGCCAAAAGGCTGAATTCTACTTCTGTCGGATGTATAATCTTATCCACGGAATTTTTTATCAGCTCAAATGCCATCAACAAAATAACTCCCGAAACAATCAATCCTGACACATATTCTATTCTTCCATGGCCAAACGGATGATCCGGGTCCGGCTTCGCCCCGGCTAGTTTGAATCCGATTAAGGTTACAAAAGAAGAGCCTGCGTCCGACAGGTTATTAAATGCATCCGCCGTAATGGAAATGGAACTGCTGATGGTTCCTGCTATGAATTTTCCCGCAAACAGACATATATTTAAAAATATCCCCACAATTCCGGTCAGCATTCCATATGCCTGCCGGACTGCCGGCGAAGATGTATTCTCCTTATCTTTAATAAATATTCCAGCCAATAATGTTACCATGTTTTTTCCTCTTTCTATGATTTTTCTATCATTCTATTTAAATTCGCTCAATTTCTGATTCAGCCATTCTATCATTCCGGTTCTTCCCTCTTCCGTAAATGGAAAGTCCCGTATTTGCTTTTTTTCGTCCTCCGTTTCTTCCCAACAGTATGGCTGCGGATAAACTGCTGCTGACAGAACTGCTTCCTCATCCCCGTCTTTTTTTCGGATAAGTCGATAACGCATATTTCCATAGCTGCCGGTAAATGCTCTGTTGTATGTAAAATAATTCAGTTTGTAGACATCCGTGTCTTTGATCTGCATGTAATGCCTCCTTGGGTGTTTTTTTATATTGTATGTATAGGGTGGGGACTGTGTTACATCGGCGTTCCAACCTCGATCAGATTTCCATCCGGATCATAAAACCGGACTACTTTTTGACCCCAGCTGTGTGTCATCAGTTTATTGACGTATTGAACAGACGGATACAGTCTTTCCAGTTTTTGAACAAATGCCTCTATATCGTGTTCCTCAAAATACAGTTCACAGGAATTGCTTTTTGGAATAATCTCTTTTCCAAGAAAACTCTTCCAGATCTTTTCTTCCTGAAGCACCAGTCCTTCTGTTAATATCATGTTTCCGTCATTGTCTAATAGCATGTTCAAGCCAAACAGGTCATGGTAGAACTGCTTAGATCTTTCGATATCTTTTACGACGATCAGTACGTTTTTTAGTTTCATGGACGTTCCTCCGTTGGGTGATGTTACATACTTCCGTTATCATACCACAAAAAGTCCCATAGACCAAGGTCTATAGGACTTTTCCATATCATATATTCTTTGATTGTACTAATTCACTGTTGATTCTGATTAGCAAACACCCTGTGCTAACATAGCAGCTTCTAAGGTGTCCGCAGAGTTACTGGGGTTTTGAGGTCGGTTGTATATCACGTGTATAGAGTGATTGTCGGAGAATTTCAATGAATGAGTATTTTGCACTAAAACATAGTTGCATCTCTTATCCCACTCTTTATTATCTAATCAACACGCAGACTTGATACAAAACAGTAGCATAACCAGTTCTATTATGTATAAGTTTTCATCACTCGAATAAATGAGTAAGTAGAATCCTCACCCCCAAATCTATCATCAGCTAAAATTAAGTGATAAATATACCAATATTCTTTTATACGTTTAAAGTATTTCTCACAAAAATTATTAACATACACAGTATTCTCCAATCTTTTCAAACTAATTTATAGCTTCAATAATCGGATCCTCATTATCATCAAACAACCTTACCGTTACAGGATTACCTATATATTTCAAATAAGGACTTGAAAAATCCATTCTAATCATGTCCTGCTTATGAATATTTACTAAAAAAGCATAAAAGGATTTATATACTGTCTCCATATTATCGTCCATGGAATTTTTCACACTATCAAGTGAATTAATTAGATACTGCAATTCCTTATCCGAAGGAACAATATTAAATTTCATCATAAACTTGATTTTCTCTGATACATAGCAAGTAACAGAAAACGGTTTTGCCTTCTCTTTTCTATAATCCTTACTATCGATTAATTTCTTCATCTTTTCTTCACCTTTTGTAAACAAATTTTTCGCTTCTACAATATCTTTTGTACAGTTTGCATGTCTTAAAAAATTTCGCGCCATTGCATGTTGGATTTTATAAGAATTAGGTCTTATACTAGATGACTTTTCCAAGTAATTATAGGCTGAAATATAATCCTCTCTTTTCTGGAAAAGTAATCCCATCTGTAACCAATAATAACTAATATCCATATAATTTTCTTTTACAGACAAATATATCTTCTCTATTTGCCTATGTTTAAGCTTAAAGCGCCTCTCTAGAATTTCTTCCTTGGTCAAACATTGAAATACAAAATACCATATATCGTTATTTCGTTCTTTAACATATCTAGATATATATATCAATATGTCTATTATTGATACCTCTACTTCGTTTTTCTTATATTCCAAAATGCAATTATTAAGTAACGAATTTCTTAATGCCAATCCTCGTTCATCCATCCTTGCATAATCAACAACACGCATCTTATCGATCGAAACGTCAGAATCCATTTTTACACAACTTCCATATTTTTCAACAAATAATTCTCTAGGGTAATACTCGATATCTGCCGTGTCAAAAATAGCTAACTCAAGTAACAATCTCTGTTCCATTTCAGATAATGTTGGCAACATAAATCTATATGCCTTTCCAATTTTTTCCGCCAATTTTCCATATGTTAAGTTAAGTATCAAATTTACCATACTTCTCTGCTTAAAAACATACTCCCGTTGTTCTCTTGGTTTCATCGATGCCATAAATGACAAATGCGCCTTGGAATCCAATTTGTCCACTAATATTTCTGCATCCTCTCTTGAAAAAGATGCACTAATTCTATAATCAACATATGGATTTCCTTCTAAATAATACCGTTTTTTCTTATGATAATACTCCCTCGCCGCTGTAAGAATGACGATTTTCTTATTCATAATTTTTTGGGAAAACATCTTTTCTATCTGTTCATAATAATAGCTACCACCATCTATAACAAGTACAAATTTTGTACTTGTACTTTCAGCCATGTACTTCCAAATAACATTAGTGTTAATAAATTTCCCCTTATACTCAAGAACTTCAAACCCTTTTTTATTCAAATAATATGCTAACGTTTTTAGCAAACAACTCTTTCCGGTAAACACCTGTCCATAAATACTAAAACAACAGACCCCATTTTCTTGTGTGAGAAGCATATCAAGTTTATCCTTAGCCTCATCATACGATCTTATTTCTGCAACCCATCCATCTGCAACATCCTGCCACTTACAAAAATTTCCAGAATATAAGCGGCTTTCATAAGGAGTTAAATACGTTTTTTCCAAATCAGAAAGTCTATAAATCCCACAATAATTTAAGTTAATCAGTGCACGCTGCAATTCATCTGGACAAAAGTTCAATTTCTGAATATAATCAAGAAATTCCTCAGCAGTTGCTTTAATAAGTGTTGCATCCAATGACTTAACCTTATTTCTTAAATACAGAGAAGGCATGGAATCAATAAAGATTAATTTGTTCCTTCTGTACTTACAACCAGCATCTTCATATATTTTTAGATAATACTCTATATCTGGCTCGTCCATACTTGCTCCAACAAAAATAACATTATTATGTTGCAATTCCTCTGTAAATCGATTTAAACGGGGATCAATTTTTTTTTGTTATCAATTCCGTATATTCAGATTCCGCAAAAACATAACCTTCTTCCGGCCTATTTACACACCCATGAAGTTTATATATAATGGTTCTATCCTCTGGTTCTTGACTCAATCTATTAGAATTTTGAACAAAATAATCCTTTTGATTAGCTTTATATATATTTTCTATCAAATCATCAATGTTGACCGTGAAAATTTTCTTCCATGGATATGAAGTCAATTTCAAATGAAATTTATTTCCATCAGGTTTAGTTCCTTTAAAACAAGATGTAAGTAATTCCGTAAGCTCTTTTTTTCCACCATATAATGTATAAACATATTCACATAAACGTCTTAAGTTATAACCCTTAATTTCATCGATATCTGATTCATCCGCCTTCTTTAGTACCAAAGACTCTAAGATAAGATTCCATATGCCTTTACCATCAAGCGTATTATTTTCATTTTTTGACCCTTTAGAAAAACCTGCACCCAAAAATAAAACTGGTGACGAGTCTTTCATTATCTCATCTAAAAGCTGTTTTTCTTCATTTTCTATCATAAAACATCCCCCATTCTTAATATTTCTAATAATTTCTCACATCAAATTAAAAAAATCTGTCTTCAAAGCTATTCACCAAACCAACAACCTCATTATACTTGGCTCACAACACCTTACAAATTATTTTTGGTTTCTTTCTACAAAGAAGTCTTAGCGCAACAACCCTATTATACAACAAAATCAAAAAATAAATGATGTACTGTAATTGTTTGATTATCTATTTTCCTATTATGAGCAGACTTATATTGTGGGTTCTCTTCTCTTACCTCACGTAATAATTGTTCTTCTAATCTTGTATTTGTGGCTAATAGCACCTTCAATTTATCAACAATATCTTTAATAGTTCCCTCTTGAATATAGCCAATCATTGCAGATTCACTACACATTAAACTATATTTACCATTTACAAATCTCATTAATCCATTGTCCACATACTCTTGTAAAAGCTTGGCATTATTGGATTTTAGTCTTTTACATTCTGCACCAAAATAGCCTTCATCCCTATTCCATGCTCTAAAGCAAAAATCAATTGTAGGTGCTTTTCCACGTTTCTTTTTTACAGTCACATCTGGATATTGATTTGTAGGAATTAAATTAACATTAACTTGTGATGCTCTATTTTCCGACGTCCATCTATTATATACCTTTAGATACCATTCCACAGTAATGGTATCTTCATCGGTATCTGCCCCAACCATACCCGTTGCATACAAATCTTTATATCCCAACCACAATGTTGCCAATATTACTCCTATCCCATCATTTCCTAAGCGCTTGGCCAAATCATTAGGAACCGGATTCGAAGCAGAAATATTTTTAATACTACTCATTATTTTTCCTCCATGTGGCCATAATATCAGCATAAATTTCATCCGCATCTTTGCACGCAGCTGAATATGACCAATATCTGCTTTGATTAGGCTTGATTACATATATTTTATTCTTTTGATAGATCCTCACATTTCTTTTTACCGCTACACACCCTGATTCTTCACTTATTAACATAGCATCTAATACCTTTAGTTTATCATTCACTTTTTCAGTAGAATCAATAATGAATTCATTATTAGTCTGTTGGTTTCCAAAAGAAATCTCCAATACAACCAGTGGTGCAGTTCCTTTAAAGAAACAACAAGAAATGTTGTCACTACCTCCCAATGAATTTTGTAGTATTTTCTCGAATACCTCTTTATATTCCTTTAATGTCTCAAAGCTAGGCACTGACAATGCCTTAGATTTTCCTTTTATATAAAAATAATCGTATACATACGAAACTGCATTCTCTATGAATTCAATCTCGTAAGATTTTAATTTATATACTGAATAGGAAAAATCATCAATCTTTTTTTCGTCTATTTGATTATTGCCTTCTATTTCTTCATAAATCTTATTAGCATACTCAACTTCCTCTGTTGATGGCTCAGGTAATGGAAAGGAAAGCAATTCCCCTACATTTAATTCATCACGCTCAACCAACCATCTTCTACTTGTCATCAAAGAATAATAAACAAATACCTTTGAATATAAAATAATGCTAATATATTTTAAAATGTTTTCTTCACCATGTATTCCTATAAAGCTATTTCCAAAAAGCGCATCATATCTAAGAACAGTAGATAAAAAACGGCCATTTTTAGGGCTTTGTTTAAATATCAAGTGTGGGTCTCTAAATACTTCTTTATTTTTTTCTGTACATCTATAAAACTTAGTGAAATTAACCTTGTCCTGTTGTTGCATGACATTATTAAATGGTTTAAATTTCTTAGTTGTAATCAACGGCCACCCAAAATATTCTTTGAATTCTTTTTTCTTTGTCGTTCCTTTTATGAATCCTTCTGCAAATGACATCTCCTTTTCTATAAGCATTTCTTCTAAAGGCTTATACTTTGTAGTCAATTTATTAATTAGTTCTAAATCTCTAGGTGTTCCCCACATGGCGATTTTCCAAATCAACGAATTATCTACTACATCTCTTGGTATCTTGTTAATATCAGAAGGTTCAATCATAAATCTCCTATTATCTTCTAATGTAAATGTCGGCTTCGGTGTACAATAAAAAATTGGATCTCTATTATTTTCTGATTTAATTGAATATACCACAGCCGCAGCCGGACCCGATGCATGCTCAAATAATATTTTTCTAAAAACGGAATAATTTATAATTATCGAAATATCGTATTTATCAAAAAATTCCTTTCTATATAGCAAATTCTTTTCTGAACGATTAAATAAAAATCCCTTACTTGGCATTAATAAACAAATTGTTCCTGTATCTTTACACACTTCTCCAGCTTTCCATGAAAAAGCTTGAGCAATTTGTTTGTCCCCTATAATAAGCTTATTTTCTAGTATGTATTTTTCTGCTTTCTCCGTCAGTTTGCTTTCCCATGGCGGATTTCCAATAATAATATCGTACCGTAACTCATCAAATTTTCCCCTATCAAAAAAATCATTAACGAAAAGATTGTATCCTAACAGTCTTGGGAACTCTAGTGTTTCCCATATACTTCGTGGTTCTAAATAATCACACATAACCAAACTCAAACTAAACGACGCAATCCTAATCGCCTCACCATTTAAATCTACTCCAAAAATGCAATTTTGCATTATTTTAACTAATTGTTCATTTGAAATAGTCTTTGCATCATTTGTGTACATCCACTTTCCTACCATGCGTCGATATGCTTCAACCAAAAAAATACCCGAACCACATGATGGATCTAAAATCTTCATATCTTTATACATACCTTCCCATGGCAATACTTCATCCATCAACATACTTACTAAATGATAAGGCGTATAATAAGTGCCTACTTTACTATTCTTATCATCAACTTTCAAATGAAAAAATAATTCATAAATACTACTAATCAGCTGAATCGGAATGACATTAAAGGAATATAATGGCCATAAAGCCATTTGTTTACTTTCCATGTCTGTCTCACCTGAAATAAAATTCTTCAATTCAATTAAATCTTCTTGTCGAATTATTTCATATTCTCGGTCTTCCAACGGAAACATATCCCCATGAAAATGTTCAGATAACTCTCTAAATAAAGAATATGTTGCTTCTTTATCGTCCAAAACATCTACATATTTTGATGCCGGTCTCTTAAATTTTGAAAAATAACCAATTGGAAAAACAGTGTTTCCTTCCGTATCCTTTCTTTCTTCTAAATATTTTATTAGAATTGACCTTCCTAAAAGTGCATGAACTATAGAAAATAATTGCTCGTCACTTAATTCTTTTATTGATATACGTTTTCTTATATTATGAATCAATTCACGTCTCATGACTCTTAAATTGTTCATTAACGTTGTATCTACTCTATTTTTTACATCAAATCTATATTCATTATTTCTCCAATATTCTCCAGTCTCAAAATTCAAACGATGATATTTTAGTAATTGCCTTTGAGCTTCTAAGGTATTAGCCAAATCAATCATCTCTATTAATGCATCTTGATCATCTATATCTCCATTTACTCTTTGTGGTGCAACGTAATTATTATAAATTAACAATTGTTCCGGAGTCACCACAAATAATAAAGGGGCCTCACCTAAATTCCATGCCAACCGATATAATTCTGCTATTTTCTTTTGATTATAATTATCTATAGCAGCAAAATAAACCAACGGAATCTTTGGAATTCCCTCAGCATCTCTCAAAAAATATATAGCGTCAATACCTATTTTCTCTTTTACCATTTTAAAAAATTGTTGCTGATACATCGTCATTTTTTTATTCATACTATCAGCCAAACCATTATCACAATTTATATCTAGCATTTTATATATTTTTTCAAGCATAGTAATTCCATATGAGACCCTAAAATCTCATTTTCCTTTCATTAACTAGTATATTCACAAAAACTTTCCAAATAAATCTACTAGCCAAAAATCTTTGTAATATCCTGATACCGATTCACAACTCGGTAAATCTCCACATACTCTTTTCCAATCTTATACAGCACAACATAATTCCCGCAAATCACATATTTATAATCCGTCCGAAAGCTGACCCTCTTAGTAAGATCAGCTCCCATATACGGAAGTTGCTGTATATTCTCAATTCGAGCATATATCTCCTGAATGGTCTTTACTGCCATTTCTTCATTGTCTTCCGCAATATACTCTTTAATGTTCTTCAAGTCCTCTGCCACAATAGGGTTAATCTGCAATTTCATCATAGGCTATACCCCGACAGATTTCTTCAGTTCATCCAAACTCATCCAGGCACTTTCATCCTTAACTGCTTCTTCTGCTTCCTGCAACTTCATCAACAGCTTTTTCTCCGCCTTTTCATGCTCATAGTCCTCAATATCCATAACCACAAACTTGCCTCTTCCATTTTTGGTCAAAAACACGGGTTCTCCAACCTGGCAATTTTTCAGTACTTCATTATAATTTCTTAAATCTGATACAGGTAATATATTCGGCATAAAATCAACTTCCTTTCCTCGATATAGCTTCTTCATTTATATATATTATACCCAAAAAAGCCGTAAAATTCAACGTGGAATTTTACAGCTTTCAATTATGAATATTGTTCTATTCTACTTCATCACTTAAATTAATATTATTTCACCATTTTTGATTAAAACGATAGCCAACTCCCCAGACCGTTTGAATGTAAACAGGCTTACTTGGATTATCTTCTATTTTCTCACGCAGGTTGCGGATATGGCTCATGACAATATTGTAATCACCAGTATCGGATTCCTTCCAGACAATATCATAAATCTGCTCCTTGCTGAACACTCTGCCTGGATTGTTGGCTAACAGATAAAGGATTTCAAACTCTGTAAATGTCAAATCTATTTCCTGTTTCTGTTTTCTTACCGAACGATTTATATCATCTATTTTCAATCCATTAAAACTCAAATTCGTTTTTGTATTTTCAATTACTTGAAATGCTCTTACTCCCGTACTGACACAGGATATTATATGATTCAGAATTTTTTCCTCACTATCTTCAAATGTCAGAACTAAAATTTTCCCATATACAGCACCTCCTCGTTCAGAATTGTCCTTGTGTAGCTTAATTGTTTTGTTTTTCAATCTTTTTCATTATTTTATCTTTTAGGTCATCCGGGACTGAAAATCTTTCAGCTTCCTCCATAAGTCCTTCTCTTATCCTCTTATCCTTTCTTCCAGTACAGTATCCTCAGTTGCTATCACTGTTCCTTGCTTCAAAGTCAAAATGACATCTGCTTCCTCTGCCAGTTCCTTACTATGTGTAACCACAATCACGCATTTGTCCTGATCATGTGCCAGACTTTTAAAAATCTCGACAATATCCTTTGCAGTATCTTCATCCAGATTTCCTGTCGGTTCATCAGCAAGTAACACTGGCGCTTTACTTGCCAACGCTCTTGCGATTGCCACACGTTGTTGCTGACCACCGGAAAGCTGCATTACATTTCTCTTTCTCGTAGATTTATCAATTCCCATCTGTGTCAAAAGCATCTCTGCATCAGCGTTTCCTCCGAGCTTTACATTTTCCACAGGTGTCAGATAATCGATCAGATTATAATTCTGAAACACCAATGAAATATGATTTTTTCTGTGGTTTGCCAATCCTTTTTCCTCGATATTTTCTCCATTCATGTCAATCTCTCCGGATATCGGAGAATCTAATCCTGCAAGCAACGATAAAAGTGTCGTTTTACCACTGCCGCTTGCGCCAAGAATGGCATACATCTTTCCTTTCTCAAACTGATAAGAAATCTGATCTAAGACCATTTTATCTTTTTGTGATTTATAAAAATAAGAAATATTTTTCAGTTCTAACATACGCTTACTCCTTTAACTCATCTTGCTCAAAATATCCTTTGGCTTCTGACTTGCAATATAAATACCAGAACCCAAAACAGAAACTACAATCATTCCCATTGTGGAGATGGCAGTAAAAAAAACTACTTCCGTTCCAATATTCACAGACACACCTACCACACTGCTTTCCGTCTCTGTAACAGACTTTGCAACCATTCCTTCTTCTGCCTGATTTCGTTCCAATTCTTCCTGTAGCTGATAACCAACAAGGTAGTCAGCAACCTGCTTTGACACAAAAGGTGCTGAGAAAGTAGCCAGAACAAATGCAACTGCACCAATCAATAACCCTTCCATTAATACCTGTAATACAATCGTTCCCTTTCCTTTCCCGATAGATAGCAGAACACCCATTTCATGTACCCGGTTTTTCATCCAAAATAGGAATACAAAAAGCAGAATAAGAACACTTGACACCATGACAAATACAAGAATCAGGGAGCTTGATGTAAAAGAATTTGCTGAAGATGGCGTGATCCACGTCTATTCAAATGAGACTGGAAAAGACGTTGCCCAGATACCATTAACCAAACTGTCTGAACTGGAAAAAGAAGTAAAAGATTTTGTAGAATATAAGCTATCTACATACAAGGTGGCTAATCCTACCAAACGTTCTGACCTGGTTCCAAAGTCCATTTATGCTTTTGATATTCCAAATGAAATTGCAAGAGTAAAACGCTACAAGGAATATG
>DNUZ01000005.1 GCA_003507655.1 Lachnospiraceae bacterium
ACAGGGTAAAACCCCAGACGGGTTTACATGTCTCTATCATTGGGATGGGTTTCTATAAAATGCTCCAAAAACAAAGAGTGCCGCTCTTGTTAAGGAGCACTCTATCGGCAGTGGCAATTTTGGTATTTGCTGTTTTATCAGGAGCAGGAGTTTCTACAAAACGAGCGGTACTCATGTTTCTGTTGCTTCTTTTTGGAGGTGTTATTGGACGGAGTTATGATTCGCTGACCGGATTGGCGTTAGCAGCCATTTTTTTATTATGGGAAAATCCGTTTGTCTATGCCTATACAGGATTTATCCTTTCATTCTTAGCAGTCTTAGGTGTCGATGCGTCTGTCATTCTGTTGAAAAGCATGGACATTCAAAAGGGGATCAGAGAGCAGATATGTGTCAGCGGATGCATTCAGGCATTTACGATCCCGGTCATTGCGTATTGCTATTTTGAACTTCCAATATATGTCATTTTTATCAATTTACTGATACTTCCGACCACAGGAGCGGTACTGTTTCTGGGTATTCTCGGAGGAATATCAGGATTGCTGCATCCGGTGCTTGGTTTTTTGCCATTACAGGGTGCAAAAGGGATGTTACTGTTGTATCAGTCTCTATGTCAGCTTTTTTTGAAGTTGCCGGGAGCTGTCTGGACGACAGGAAAACAAAGGCTGCAAAGATTGATTTTTTACTATGTGGTTTTGGCTGCCATATTAACATGGCTCTGGTATGGAAAGAAACCTCAAAGAAAATTAAAAACAGAATTAAATAACATATTAGAAAATCATAGATTAAAAAGGATTGCCTTAACGTTGTTCTATTTAGGACTACTTACATTTTCCATGCAAAAAGAAGGAAAAAGATTTCAAATTCAGGTATTAGATGTGGGGCAGGGAGATGGCATTTATATAGAATCGGATGCCGGTACGGAAATTTTTGTGGATGGCGGAAGTGTGGATGTTTCGGAAGTCGGAAAATATCGGATACAGCCTTTTTTAAAATCCCGTGGCGTAAAAGAGGTAGATTACTGGTTTGTCAGTCATTGCGATGCGGACCATTGCAATGGACTCATGGAATTATTAGAGGCAGATGTTCCCATAAAACATCTCGTGTTTTCTAAATATGTTTTAAGGGATGAAGCACAGGAAGAGTTGGTGGCTCTTGCAAAGAGAAAGGGATGTCAGGTGCTTTATGTGGAGGAGGGAGAATGTTTTCGAGATGCTTCAGTCCGCATCCAAGCCATTTATCCTTCGGAAAAATCCGTGGAAGGGGAGCGCAATGCAGACAGTCTGGTATTGCTTTTAGAACATGGAAACTTTCACGGACTTCTGACCGGAGATATTGGAAGTGAGCAGGAGAAAAAGTTAATAGAAACATATGGAGAAGTATGTGACAGTAGGAATATCGACTGGTATAAGGCAGCACATCATGGATCTAAGACATCGAATTCGAAAGAGTTATTGGATGCTTTGCAGCCGAAAATTGCAACGATTTCCTGTGGACAGGATAATTCCTACGGTCATCCCGGAAAAGAAGCGGTAGAACATATGCAGGACGTCGGTGCAGAAATCTTTCAGACGACGGAGTGCGGACAGATTAGTATAACGCAGGAGGATGGGAAGGTCTGCGTGCGGAGGCTGCTAAAAGAAAAGGGGGTTTTAGGAGAAACTGATGAAAAGAAATAGTGAAGTAGTGCAGGATGATGAAGGAAAACGCATTGTAGTAATCCATAATATACAATTCAAAGGGCGGCAGAATATCGACTGGGATAGTGTAGAGAATTATATCAGACGGTATATAGGACAATTTGTAGAGATTATGGACACAGGGGATATCGTATATTTGGGGAAGGATTTAGCAGACGAATATTCGGGTTCAAAATATACAGAAAAATTGAAGGGGGGTTTTGCAAAAGCGAAAGCAAATGCAGCCCAAGGATTGCCAGAAATGATTAGAATTGCTACTAATTTAAGAAAGCAGAAGAATCTGGCAAAAAAGCATTGCTTTGACGCACGATATGGATGGTACCGATGTGACACAAGATTTGCATTGCCGGTATATGCAGAGGAAGGGAGAGTAGGCAGATACAATGTATATCGGGCAGAGCTGATTATTCGTCATGCGGCTGACCATAAGCTGTATTTGTACGACGTTATAAACATAAAAAAAGAAACGAGTACCCCGCTTGAGCAATAGGCTGTACGGTTAAAAACTCATTTCTTCTTATCATAGAATATAGGAAAGTGCGGGAATTGTCAAGAAGCATTATTATTTTCCAAAGGCTGGCTTGAAGCACCCTCCTCCTTTGTGTTAGAATACCCATATGAAAAGCATTGATGAGGATATAAAGACAGGACAATTTCAAAACGTTTATCTGCTCTATGGGGAAGAGGCTTATCTGAAACGCCAGTACAAGGAGAAGCTGTTAAAAGCCATGGTAACGCAGGGTGATACCATGAATTTTTCGGCATATGAGGGAAAAGACATTGCACAGGGCGAACTGATCGACTTAGCAGAGACACTGCCGTTTTTTGCAGAGCGCAGGGTTATTTTAGTGGAGGACAGTGGCTTTTTTAAAAATTCCGCCGAAGAACTTGCAGCCTATATCCCGGAAGTGGCGGAAAGCACCTGTTTTATTTTTGTGGAATCCGAAGTAGACAAGCGAAATAAGCTCTATAAACAGGTCAAAAAATCAGGCAGGATCGTCTGCTTTGAAAGACAGAATGATGAGATACTGATGCGCTGGGTCGGTGGCAGACTGAAAAAAGAAGGAAAAGCAATGACCAGGGCGGCATATCAGCGTTTCATTACCAAAACCGGAAATGACATGGAAAATATAGACCGGGAGTTAGAAAAATTGATCTGTTACTGCATGGATCGTGATACGATTGAAGAGGAACAGGTAGAAGCCATCTGCGTAGAGCAGACGGAAAACAAAATATTTGAGATGATCAATGCCATTTCAGAAAAAAGACAGAAGCAGGCATTAGACCTTTATTATGACCTGCTGACCTTAAAAGAACCACCGATGAGAATTCTGTTTTTGATCCTGCGACAGTTCCAGAAGCTGATGCTGATCAAAGAATTGAGCGGGCAGGGAGCAGACAGCCGTACCATTGCATCAAAGGCGGGAATGCCGGAATTTGCAGTCAGAAAAAACCAGAGGATGGTAGGCAATTTTACGATGCGGCAGATACGGGAAGCCATAGAAGACGGCGTGGAATTTGAAGAGAGTGTGAAGTCCGGAAGAATGAATGACAGGATTGCAGTGGAACTTTTGATCGTCAAATGCAGTCAATAAAAACCTATAAAACCGATGGGAAATAGAAGTTTTTTACAAAAAATGTAAAAAAATACTGGTAATTGTAAAAAGTATGTGATATAATGTATAAAAATGCAAGGGAGCATGAAATGATGCCACCCTTGTATTTTTTTATAAAAATATTAAGGAGGAAAGAAAATGAAAAGAGCAAAAGCATTTGTCGCTGTTCTTGCAGCAACAACAATGGTGCTGGGTCTTGTTGGATGTGGCAGTTCTTCTGATAAAGCAGATACTTCAAAATCAGAAAGCAAATCAGAATCTTCTTCATCTTCAGACCTGAATGTAATGCTTGAAACCCCTGTAGAATCACTGGATCCACAGCAGGCAACCGATGGTACTTCTTTCGAGGTAATTGCTGATTATACAGATGGTCTCATGCAGATGGACAAAGATGGAAAGGCAGTATGGGCAATCGCAGAGAGCTGTGATGTGTCAGAGGATGGACTTACATATACCTTCCATTTACGCGATGCAAAATGGAGTAATGGAGATGCTGTAACAGCAGCAGACTTCGTATTCGGATGGCAGAGAGCAGTAGATCCTGATGTTGCTTCTGAATATTCATACATGTTAAGTGATATCGGCCAGGTAAAAAATGCAGCCGAAATTATCGCCGGTGAAAAGGATAAGAGCGAATTAGGAGTCAAAGCAGTAGATGATAAGACACTTGAGGTAAGTTTAAATGTACCTGTAAGTTATTTTGAGTCACTGATGTACTTCCCGACATTCTATCCTGTAAATGAAAAATTCTTTGAGTCTTGTGGTGATACTTTTGCAACAAGCCCGGAGACAACACTTTCTAATGGTGCTTTCGTGTTAGACTCTTATGAGCCGGCAGCAACAGCATTCCATTTAACAAAGAATGAAGATTACTGGGATACAGACCGTGTTTCCCTTTCAGGATTAAACTATCAGGTAATCCAGGATTCACAGCAGGCATTAATGAGCTACCAGAGCGGTGACTTAGATACAACTCTTGTAAACGGTGAGCAGGTGGATCAGGTAAAAGATGATCCTGAATTCCAGAGCATCGGTGCAGGTTACTTATGGTATGTAACATCTAACATCAAAGATGTAAAAGAGCTTGCAAATTTAAATGTTCGTAAAGCTATGACTATGGCAATCGACCGTGAAGCAGTTACAAAAGACGTATTAAAAGATGGTTCCACACCAACTTATACAGCAGTACCACCACAGTTCGCAACAGGTCCTGATGGTTCCGACTACTCCAAAGACCAGGAGAAATACAGCGATGTATGTAAATATGATGCAAAAACTGCAGCAGATTACTGGGCAAAAGGTTTAGAGGAATTAGGCGTGAAAGAGGTTGAGTTAGACATGGTAGTAGATGCAGATGATGCACCACAGAAAGTTGCTCAGGTATTAAAAGAGCAGTGGGAAAAAGCACTTCCTGGTCTTACCGTAAACCTTGTGGTAGAGCCTAAGAAACAGAGAGTAGAAGACTTACAGAATGGTAACTTCGAGCTTGGTCTTACACGTTGGGGACCGGACTACGCAGATCCTATGACATACTTAGGAATGTGGGTTACAGACAACTCCAACAACTATGGTATGTGGAGCAATGCTGACTATGATGCGATCATCACAGAATGTACAACCGGTGATCTTTGCACAGATGCAGAAGGACGTTGGGCAAAACTCTATGAAGCAGAGAAGATTGCAATGGATGATGTTGTCATCATGCCATTATATACACAGTGTAATGCAGAGATGGTATCCTCTAAGGTAGAGGGAATCGAATTCCATCCGGTAGCACTGAACCGTGTTTATAAAGACACTGTAAAGAAATAAAAAAATGAGACATCCATACCGGGGTGTTATGAGCTGCACTGAGGTCAGACTTGGTGCAGCTATTTCCTATCAATATGGAGGATGAAAACGTGAAAAAATATACTCTGAAGAGAGTCATTACAGCACTCTTTACGCTTTTGGCGATCCTGCTGGTGTTGTTCGTACTGATGCAGTTGATGCCGGGTTCTCCGTTTAACGATGAAAAGTTAAATGACAGCCAGAGGGCGGCACTTTATGCAAAATATGGATTAGATCAACCGGTGGTCGTTCAGTTTTTCCGATATGTCGGAAATATGCTGAGGGGAGATTTTGGAGTTAGCTATAATATTTCTAAAAATACACCAATCTCGCAGTTGATTCAGACAAGGCTTCCTATCTCCATTCTTATCGGAGGATTTGCAGTATTGATTGGTGCAGTTTTAGGATTACTGTTAGGATTACTTGCAGCCTTAAAGCACAATACAATCTGGGATTCTATCGCAACGATCATTTCGGTTATCGGAGTATCCGTGCCGTCCTATGTGTTTGCGCTGGCACTCAGCTATTCTTTAGGATTTAAATTAAAATGGTTCCCAATGCTGTTTAACATACAGGATGTGATGGGATCGAGCGTCCTGCCAAGTATTTCGCTGTCCATGTTTACCATGGCATCGATCGCACGTTTTACGCGAAGTGAGATGTTAGAAGTATTAGGCAGTGATTATATGCTTTTAGCAGAGAGTAAAGGTATTTCAGGAGCTTCCCTGATCTTTCGGCATGCATTGCGAAATGCACTGATCCCGATCATTACGGTATTAGCTCCGCTGATCGTAGATCTGATGACCGGTTCTTTGGTAGTAGAGAAAATCTTTGCCATTCCGGGAGTCGGAAGTCTTTTAGTTACTGCGATCCAGTCAAACGATTATAATGTTGTCATATCATTGAGCTTTGTATATTCTGCAATGTACATTATCATTATGCTGGTAGTGGATATTCTCTATGGAATCATTGATCCGCGAATCAGACTTGCGAAGGATGGTGATTAAGATGAGAGAAAAAGAAACCTGTATGGAAACCGTGACGGCGGCATATGTGCCGACTGATGAGGATTTCCGTTTAAAAAGCAATGCCGGAGAGATTGGCATTGATACGAACTTTGCTTCACAGAATTTCTGGAAAGATGTATTGATCCGTTTTTTCAGGAAAAAAAGTGCAGTCATCGGACTGATCTTTATCGTGCTGATCACCGTAATGGTCATTATCGGACCGGGAATGACACCGTATACTTACTCAGAGCAGAACCTGAGCCAGAAGAATTTAGCACCGCGTGTCGCTTCTTTGGAAAAACTGGGTATTTTTGATGGAAGTGAAAGTATCAGTACCACCAGCGGAAGCAAAAAGATGAACTACTATGTAGAAAAAGGACTTGATAACGTCTATTACTGGTTCGGAAGTGATAACTTCGGACGTGATATCTGGACCCGTACCTGGTCAGGAGCAAAAGTATCTCTGATCATTGCTGTGGCAGCTGCTTTGATCGATATGATCATCGGTATGAGCTATGGTCTGATCTCAGGATATTTTGGTGGAAAAGTCGATATGGTGATGCAGAGAATTTTGGAAATTGCCAACGGTATTCCGCGACTGGTAATTGTAACGTTATTGCTGTTAGTATTAAAACCGGGTATGCTGACGATCATTTTTGCACTGATGCTGACGGAGTGGGTCGGCATGAGCAGGATTGCAAGGGCAGAGATGTTAAAGCTGAAAGAGCAGGAGTTTGTTTTAGCATCAAGAACACTTGGTGCGGGAAGTTTCTTTATTATATTCAAAGAAATCCTGCCAAACATTATCGGACCGATCATTACACAGGTAATGTTCTCTATACCGACTGCTATTTTTACAGAGGCATTCTTAAGTTTCGTAGGACTTGGAATTCCGGTACCGCAATGTTCCTTAGGTTCATTGATCTCAGAGGGATTCAACAGCTTTACAACGCATTCTTACCAGATCATCCCGCCGATCATCGTTATGGCACTCTTAATGTTGAGCTTTAACCTTGTGGCAGATGGATTAAGAGAAGCGTTAGACCCGAAAATGAAGGAAATGTGAGGTACGAGAACATGTCTGAAAACAAAGAAAAGATTCTTGCGATATCCGATCTTGATATTACCTTCAAGACCACCGCAGGACCGGTACATGCTATCCGGGGAATTAATATTGACCTTTATAAAGGGGAAACCGTTGCTATCGTAGGAGAGTCCGGTTCCGGAAAATCCGTCACCATGAAAGCTGCAATGGGAATTCTTGCCTCCAACGCAGAGGTAAACGGAGGAAAGATCGAATTCAGTTATCATCATGCGGATGGTACACCGGAGACCGTAGATATTTTACAAAAAGATAAAAAATGGATCCGAAGACATATCAATGGGAAACGGATCGCCATGGTATTTCAGGACCCGATGACAAGTTTAGACCCTACCATGACCATTGGAAAACAGATTATGGAGGGAATGATCTGGCATTTTAAAACACCAAAGAAAGAAGCCTGGGACAGAGCAGTACATCTTCTTGAAGAGGTAGGAATTACGGATGCAGAAAAACGAATGAAAAATTATCCGCATCAGCTTTCCGGCGGTATGAGACAGAGAGTAGTTATTGCGATCGCACTTGCCTGCAATCCGGATCTGCTGATCTGTGATGAGCCGACAACGGCATTAGACGTTACGATTCAGGCAAAGATCATCGAGCTGATCCGCAAGGTACAAAGAGAAAGAGGAATCTCTGTTATCTATATCACACATGATTTGGGCGTGGTTGCAAAAGTAGCTGATTATGTAAATGTCATGTATGCAGGAAAAATCGTGGAAAAAGGAAAAATTAATGAAATTTTCTACGATCCGCGTCATCCATATACCTGGGGCTTATTGTCTGCAATGCCGGATTTAGATACCGATGATGACAGACTCTATACGATCCCTGGTTCACCGCCAAATCTTCTTCGCGAAAAACCGGGCGATGCTTTTGCACCGCGTAACCAGTATGCGTTAGAGATTGATGATAAGTTAGAGCCGCCAATGTTCCGGATCACGGATACACATTATGCGGCAACCTGGCTGTTAGACCCAAGAGCACCGAAGGTAGAGATGCCGGAGGAATTAAGGGTAAGGATCGAAAGAATGAAGAAGGAGGCGGAAGAATATGAAGATTGATGAAAATACAACACCGCTTCTTACGGTAGATCATCTGAAACAGTATTTTAAGGTAAGCGGCAGCTTTACCGTCAAAGCCGTGGAAGATGTCAGCTTTAAGATTTATCCGGGCGAAACCTACGGATTAGTAGGCGAATCCGGTTCCGGAAAATCCACAATAGGACGAAGCATTATCCGTCTGTATGATCCGACCGCAGGAGAAATCCAATTCAACGGTTTAGATATCAGTGGAAAGATGAGTAAGTCAGACAGCCAGACACTCCGCACGCAGATGCAGATGATCTTTCAGGACCCGATGGCTTCTTTGAATCCGCGAAAAAAAGTAGAAGATATCATCGGAGAAGGTCTTGATATCCATCATAAATGCAAAAATAAAGAAGAGCGGGATGAGATGGTCAAAGCAATTTTAGCAAAAGTAGGTCTTGCACCGGAGCATGCGACCCGTTATCCGCACCAGTTTTCCGGTGGTCAGAGACAGAGGATCGGAATTGCAAGAGCCCTGATCATGAATCCGAAGCTGATCATTGCAGATGAATGTATTTCTGCACTGGATGTATCCATTCAGGCACAGGTAGTCAACCTGATGAAGGATATCCAGCAGGAAACAGGCACAGCCTACCTGTTCATTGCTCACGATCTGTCTATGGTAAAATATATCTCGGATCGTATCGGAGTTCTGCACTTAGGACATTTGCTAGAGACAGGAACCACGGATGAAATTTTTGAAAATCCGATCCATCCATATACGAAAAGCCTGCTTTCAGCGATCCCGACACCGAATCCGATTGTAGAAAAGACAAGGGCAGCAGAAAGCTATGACTATGCAACGTCCGGAATTGATTATACACTTGGAACGGAGCATCATGTTGGAGGTACACATTATGTGAAGTGTACGGACGAAGAGTTTGCGAAGTGGAATGTGTAATATCTTATAAATCTTATAAATAGGAAAAGGACAGTCACACCAGATTGAATTTTGATGAGATTTGGGTGTGGCTGTTTTTCGTTGGAGTGTAAAACTCAGGGGGGACAGAATTTGATAAAGAAGCATTGCAAAATAATTTAAAAGAAATTCCATTAGGATACGAATTGGCGGAGATAGATTCAGATATGAATTTGATTATGAATATGTTGCTTACAAAGTTGACAGTGAAGCAAACACTATTAGAGGATAGAGATAAACAACTCGGTATTTGGAGAGAATGGACTATTTATTTTTGGGTGCATTATGACGATACAACTAATATAACATTGAACTTACTCAAAACGGATTTTTAATTTAATTGCAAGGAGGCTTTTATATGTCGATGAATATTAGCGGATTAGGTAATTCCTATAATGGTGTCAATACAAATAGTAAACAATATAAGGCATTGGAAGAAAACGGCTGGTTGTCAGGAGTAATTCAAAACGAAGCCATGATGTCACCAGAAGAAAAAATGATATATGAAATATTCGGTGGAAGGGACACCATTATTAAGAATTTGATGAAACAGTTTGATTCGGATGGTGATTTACTGAATTCAAATGGAGTGCCAGGCATGGATGTTACTGGAAAAGACACATCGTGGCAGAAACTCACAAGTGTATCGGAAGAATATCGCCAAAAAATGTTTGATAATGTGAAGCGAGAATTTATCCAAGAAAAAGGTATTTCAAATGGTGATACAACTAAGCGTTCAGATGTTTTCAGAGATTATCAGTTAAGCGTTAGTAAAGATAAACGCTTAAGCGGTACGTGGACTTTAGAACAATATGAAGGACAGTATCGAGCAGCTATGTATGCAGCAGTGAAATCAGCTAATCCAAATTGGAAACCAGGGCAAATATTTGACACAAGTATTCTTGATAATGTCACAAGAGAAGCGGTGGAAGCTACACTTGTTCAAAATGGCAATAGAATAGTTCGTAATTCTATTGATGTATCCGTATAGAATATCAGAACTTCCAATTTGTAGAGCTGATAATATATGAAAAGTGTAACGGGGTGCAAAAAGCATACCGGAAAAAAATTATTAAGGCATCAATTCTTTACGAATTTTGTTGTAATACAACTTTTTTCGGAATATATACATTGCATAATATAACAAATTCGTAGTATACTAATTCCGAAAAAAGTTGCAAAACATTTTTTTCGGAGGTGTATCATGGAAATTGTAAGAGATAGATATTTAAATAAACTACTGGAACGAAAAGAAAATGGTCTTGTAAAAGTAGTAACCGGAATCAGAAGATGCGGAAAATCATATTTATTGTTTCATTTGTATAGAAATAAGCTACTATCTATGGGTGTTGCAAAAGACCATATTATTGCTTTAGCGCTGGATGATATTGCAAATATTGAATATAGAGAGGCTATTAAACTGTACAATTATGTAAAAGACAATATTAAAGATGATGAAATGCACTATGTCTTTTTGGATGAAATCCAGATGATGAACAGTAACTTCACGGATCTTATCAATGGGCTTCTTCATATTGAAAATCTGGACATATATGTAACCGGAAGTAATTCGAAGTTTCTTTCTAGTGATATTCTGACAGAATTTAGAGGACGCGGAGATGAAATTCGTGTATATCCATTATCTTTTGCAGAATTTTGTACTGCCTATGATAATAAGAACGAGGCTTGGAAGGATTATTATACTTATGGGGGACTGCCATTGATTCTTTCTCGAAAGACTGATGAACTAAAAGCAGAATATTTGATTTCACTCTTTAATAATATCTATCTAAAAGATATTAAAGAACGTAACAGCATAAAGACAGATGATGAATTAGATATACTGGTAGATATCGTTGCTTCAGCAACAGGTTCATTGACAAATCCGACTAAGATTTCTAACTCTTTTAAAAGCATGAGTCAAAAATCGTTATCAGATAAGACCATCAAATTATATTTAGATTATCTATCTGATGCTTTTCTCATTGAGAAATCAGTACGATTCGATGTGAAAGGGAAAAAATATATTAATACTCCTGCAAAGTACTATTTTGAGGATGTTGGCTTAAGAAATGCCCGCTTAAATTTCAGACAACAAGAAGAGAATCATATTATGGAAAATATCATCTATATAGAGCTTAGAAGCCGTGGTTATCGTGTTGATGTAGGTGTTGTAGAAGTTTATGAGACATCAAATTCAGGAAAAAGAGAAAAAAAGCTTCTGGAAATAGATTTTATTGCTAATAAAGGGGATAAGAAATACTATATCCAATCTGCATTTGAAATGACATCTCCTGAAAAAATAGTACAGGAAAAAAAGTCATTGACCAAATTAAATGACTTTTTCAAAAAAATTATAGTTGTGAAAGATGATATCAAACCGAATACTGATGAACAAGGTATCATAACAGTCGGAATCTTTGATTTCTTGCTGAATGACAATATACTGGAGCAAATCTAAATATTTCAATTTTAAGGAACTTCCTGTATAATTCAAGTATAAGGAATTCCAAGAAAGAAGGTTGAGAAAAAACTTTAGTTGTAGGTATTGATGTAGGCAGCGAAACCCATTATGCAAGGGCTTTTGACTAGAGAGGTTCGGAGATTTGATATGAGGACAGCGTAGTACAGAGAAGAGAATTGTAGAGTCATTTACAGTTCCTACTCTTAATGCAGCAGGAGCTTTTAGTCTTGTATTGCCAAAGAGATGTAGATTAGATAAACTGTGACAAATTCGGTATTTTCAATGGTTTGCGGAGAATTTGATAACAAAATATAACAGTTATTAAATCTCTTAAAACAGGTGAAATCTCAATCGAAAATTTGGAGTAGTAATGAGAGGGAATGAAAAATGAATGTAAAGGAATTTTGGAAAGTCATTCTTGCGCAAGATGAGAACGCAATTAGAAAATATTTTCATGAAGATGCTTATATAAACTGGCATTGTACAAATGAACATTTTAATGTTGATGAGTTTATTATTGCCAATTGTGAGTATCCGGGAGACTGGGATGGCGTTGTTGAAAGAATAGAACGAATGAATGATTTAACCATTACAGTCACATCTGTTTATCCCAAAGATAGGAGTACTTTTTTTCATGTGACATCATTTATTAAGACAGCAAATAACAAGATTATTTCAATGGATGAATATTGGGCTGATGATGGAGATGCTCCGCAATGGAGAAAAGATAAACACATTGGAAGTTCAATTTACTAAATTCCGGCTTGTAGAGTTGGAAAAATCGGAAGTTTGGGAGGAGAATATGAGCACATATATTTTAACAAGTATGTTTCCTGATGGGATACACGGAAAGAATCGTGAGCTGTTTCAAACCCTGGTGACCCAACGGAAAAGTTTTGCGTTTGTCGCATCCGAATTTGAAAAGGATCATGGTACGACAGATTGCTATTTTCATCTTTTTCTGAATATGCTTGAAGAAAGCGGAATTTATTTTGAAAATTCGTATGTTCTTGACGGACGCATGGATGCAGCTGAAGCAAGGAAGTCAGTCTCTAAGGCGGATGTGGTCTGGCTGGCAGGAGGTGATACGCCTGTACAGTACGCCTATTTGGTGAAATATGGTCTGGATGATACTATTCGGAAGCACCCGGGTCTTATCATTGGAATGAGTGCAGGCTCCATCAATTTGGGAAGACAGCCATATGCACATTAACGTGCCGCCACAATGAATTAGAAATCTATAACGCATTAGGGTGTGTAGACATTTCGGTCGAGCCGCATTTTGACCACCAAAATGTAACTGATGAACTGATGCAATTGTCGAAAGAGTACATCATATATGGTCTGTGTGATGACAGCGTGATCGTTTGTTCCGATGAAAAAAAGGAATTTTATGGGGAAGTATATAAGCTGAGCAACGGAACAATGGAACAGCTGGAAACTTGACAACTTGAGATTTGCAGAGTTGTAGAAATTCTATTTATAAACGGAGAGAATTGTTATGATTGAAATTAGAAAAGTTAGAAATGGCGATGAAAGAAGTTTGGCTTTTGTTCAAGCGGAAAGCTGGAAGGCAGCATTCAAAAATATATTGTCACAGGAAACTATAAAGGCGAGCATCCTCCACAGGGTTGTCCATTGCAAGAGCATTTAGCACACACTCTGAATCAGGTGTGGTCGTTAGCCCTTCCTCTGCCTTTACATCTATGAATCTGTAGCTACATGACCTTGGTGGAAATAAGAGTACTATCGCATGGAGTTGTTGTAACTTTATAGACCATTGTACCAATGGTTAAAATACAGGATTTTTTGTGCAAAATATATAAGAAAGTATAGAGAGACTATTAAGGATGATGAATCAGACTTGATTGGGGATGAGAAAATGTTATTTGTATATTATCCCAAATGTTCAACCTGCCAGAAGGCTAAAAAGTGGCTGGATGAGCATAATATAAATTAGTTGTAAATGGCGGTACTGTGCTGGTTGGCTTTAAGGAAGCAGAGTGGTCTGAAAAACTGAGGATAACTGTAAGATGATATGTGAATATTTACGCTAAAACGGATTATTAAACACAAATTTACTGAGGTTCATTGGAATATCTAAGAAGTAGTTCTGCGACACAACCTGTTTCAGACAATAAAAAAATCACCAGCATGACGGTACTGGTGGTTTCTTTATCATAAATATCTATTTTCTACCGGATTAAGCCATCTTGTTAACAGCGAGTGTTAAACGGGAAACTTTTCTAGCAGCGGTGTTTTTATGATATACACCTTTTGTAGCAGCTCTGTTGATCTGACCGATAGCAGCTTTTAAAGCCTCTTCAGCAGCAGCTTTATCTTTTGCTGCGATAGCTGCCTCTACTTTCTTAATAGATGTCTTAACAGCAGATTTGATAGATTTGTTTCTAGCAGTTCTTTTCTCAGTTACTAAGATTCTTTTCTTTGCTGATTTAATGTTAGCCAATCTGTACACCTCCAATGATTCTGAATTGTTTTACATGATTGTTACATCAAAGCGGACACGGAGCGCTAATGTAAACATACTATTACATTTTAGGTCATCCCCTATTATCTGTCAATACATAAAATCCGCTTTTTTGCAAAAAATAGAAGAAAATCAACAGGAGTGATAAGAAAATGTTTCAGGTAAGAACCGATTTAGCGTTAGAAACAAAAGAAAAGTTTGAAGAGGACAACGTCGAACTGAAGGGTGTGCGAATCCATGAAGAAGAGCGTGGAGAGAATATTAAGATTACGGAAGTGATCATAGAAACGGAAAACGGAGCAAAGAGTATGGGAAAACCAAGAGGCTCCTATATCACGATAGAAGCGCAGGAAATGACAGACGGCGATGACGGATATCACAGGGAAATATCTGAAGAATTAGCAAAAGTGCTGCGGGGAATGATCCCTGTGAACAGGGAGGAATTGTCTGTCTTAGTGGTAGGACTTGGAAACCGTGAGATAACGCCGGACGCACTCGGACCGCGGGTGGCGGATAACATGATGATCACAAGGCATGTGATCCGTGAATTTGGAAAATATGCGTTGGGTGCAGAGCATAGCAATCTGATCAGCAGTATCGTACCGGGGGTCATGGCACAGACCGGAATGGAGAGCTTAGAGATCATCCGGGGAGTCATCCGGGAGACAGAGCCGGATTGTATCGTAGCTGTGGACGCATTAGCGGCAAGAAGTGTGAAACGGCTGAACCGGACCATTCAGATCACCAATACCGGAATCAATCCGGGCTCAGGCGTGGGAAACCACAGACATGGGCTGAACCGTGAGAGTGTCGGGATTCCGGTGATCGCGATCGGAGTTCCGACCGTGGTAGATGCGGCTACCATTGTCAACGATGCCATCAGCGGTTACTACGAAGAAGTGGACTGCACCCTGAACTCCTTTTTTGTAACGCCAAAAGATATTGATGAATCCATTAAAAGACTGAGTTTTACCATATCAGAAGGACTGAATCTGGCATTTGAAAAAACAGCCTGTACAAATTCTTAGAATAAAGCAGCCTGTCCATGCATATAATATATTGTTATGGACAGAGTAAATAAAAAGAAATGTAAAAATAAAACAAAGGGACTGCTAGTATGCGTCCTGATGACCGGAATGATCGCGGTGGGGGGCAGAAGCAGCAGGACGCAGGGAAATAATACCTTAGGAACGCTGATGATGTCACAGTTTGAAAAAGAACTCTACAGTGACATTTTAAAAACCTATACGCCGGCAATGACATATGACCAGACAAAAGACAGCAGGGAGTATTTTAAACGGGTACTCCCTCTTTACAGTTATATGAAAAATAATGAGGTCTATGATACGGCATCCGAGAGCGAGCTGACCTATGAAATGATACGGGCAAAAGAGGCAGCGGATGAAAATCATGTAGATGAAAAAACGGGAGAATTAGTCAGCCGGAACAAAGACGAAGAGAGTGAGAAAAAAAGTCAGAAGCCGGTGGTGAATTTTTCCAAGGAAAAATTAGCGGATTTTGATTATCTGCGACAGAATTTTTATACAGTAGACCGCACCACGACCATTACCGGAGAGCAGTTAAACGCAGAAAAAATGCTATCGGAGGATATGCATTTGGCAAAAAATGTGGAGGGTCCACAGATCCTGATCTATCATACACATTCACAGGAAGGGTATGCGGATTCCGCACCGGGGAATTTAGATACCACGGTTGTCGGAGTCGGAGAATATCTGACACAGATCTTACGCGAAAAATATGGAATGAATGTACTGCATCATACCGGAACTTATGATGTCAATGACAGAGATCATGCCTATTCCAATGCTGAGCCGGCAATTGAGCAGATTCTTAGGGAAAATCCAAGTATTGAAGTAGTGATCGACTTACACCGTGACGGAGTGGCAGAGGGAACAAGACTTGTGACGGAAGTAGACGGCACGCAGATGGCATCCATCATGTTTTTTAACGGACTCAGCCGCACAACGGCACTTGGAGATATTTCCTATTTAAAAAATCCCTACATACAGGATAATCTGGCATTTTCCTTCCAGATGCAGTTAAAAGCGGCAGAGTATTATCCGGGACTTGCAAGACCGATTTATTTAAAAGGTTATCGTTATAATATGCATTTTAAGCCGAAAAGCCTGTTGATCGAGGTTGGAGCGCAGACAAATACCTTACAGGAGGCAAAAAATGCCATGGTCCCGCTTGCGGATGTGCTGCACCGGGTCATACAGGAGTGAGAAAAAGTGGAGAAAAGCAAGGCTGCCACGCCGACCGGGTTCTGCGGCGGCCTTGCTTTTTTTCTTGACGAATAACCGAAAAAATAATACCATATAAAGTGGGTTTTAATGCAAGCCGATATACAGGAGGAGATAAAAATGAGCAAGATAATATCCGCAATGGTATGCGTATTTATACCAATGATCGTCAGCACAATATTACAGCAGGTGTTCCATTTTTCTGATTACCTGATGATAGCAATTTATTTTATTATGTTTGCGATTCTGTTTTTCTTTGTAAAGAAAAAGGGATGGTTTTAAGGAGGAGTCATGTCACATATTGACCAGAGTAAAATTCGTAATTTTTGTATCATAGCACATATTGATCATGGAAAATCCACCTTAGCAGACCGCATTATTGAAAAAACGGGACTTCTGACCAGTCGTGAGATGCAGTCACAGGTGCTCGATAACATGGATCTAGAGAGAGAACGAGGTATTACGATCAAGGCGCAGGCTGTCCGTATCGTCTATACTGCAAAAGATGGTGAAGAGTATATTTTTAATCTGATAGATACACCGGGACATGTCGATTTCAACTATGAGGTCAGCAGAAGCCTTGCAGCATGCGATGGTGCGATCTTAGTGGTAGATGCAGCACAGGGAATTGAGGCACAGACACTTGCGAACGTGTATCTTGCCCTTGACCATGACCTGGATGTTATGCCGGTCATCAATAAGATCGATCTTCCGAGTGCAGACCCGGATCGTGTCGTGGAAGAGATCGAAGATGTAATTGGAATCGAGGCACAGGATGCGCCAAGGATTTCTGCAAAAACGGGATTGAATGTAGAAGATGTCTTAGAGCAGATCGTAGAAAAAATTCCGGCACCGCAGGGAGATCCGGACGCACCGTTACAGGCGTTGATCTTTGACTCGCTGTATGATTCCTATAAAGGAGTTATTGTATTTTGCCGTATCAAAGAGGGAAGTGTCCGTGTTGGGACAACCATTCAGATGATGGCGACAGGAGCAAAAGCAGATGTCGTAGAGGTCGGTTATTTTGGTGCAGGACAGTTCATTCCATGCGACGAACTTTCAGCAGGCATGGTAGGCTATATCACGGCGAGTCTGAAAAATGTACAGGATACCCGTGTGGGAGATACGGTCACCGATGCAAACCGCCCATGCAAAGAGCCGCTTCCGGGATATAAAAAAGTCAATCCGATGGTATACTGTGGTCTTTATCCGGCAGACGGAGCAAAATATCCGGATTTAAGAGATGCTTTAGAAAAATTGCAGTTAAATGACGCGGCACTTCAGTTTGAGGCAGAGACATCCATCGCCCTTGGTTTTGGATTCCGCTGCGGATTCTTAGGACTGCTCCACTTAGAGATCGTGCAGGAGCGTTTAGAAAGAGAATATAATTTAGACTTAGTCACAACGGCACCGGGTGTTATTTATAAGGTGCATAAGACCAATGGGGAAGTGATGGAACTGACCAATCCGTCGAACTTACCGGACCCGGCACAGATTGAATATATGGAAGAGCCGATCGTCAGTGCCGAAATTATGGTCACAAGTGAATATATCGGAGCGATCATGGATCTGTGTCAGGAGCGTCGTGGAACGTATATCAGCATGGAATATATGGAAGAGACACGGGCACTCTTAAAATATGATCTGCCGCTCAATGAGATTATCTATGACTTCTTTGATGCTTTAAAATCACGTTCGAGAGGATATGCATCGTTTGACTATGAGATGAAAGGATATGTCCGTTCCAATCTGGTAAAACTCGACATTCTGATCAACCGTGAAGAAGTCGATGCCCTGTCCTTTATCGTATTTGAAGGAAGTGCATATGAGCGTGGACGAAAGATGTGTGAGAAACTGAAAGAAGAGATACCGAGACACCTGTTTGAGATACCGATACAGGCAGCAGTCGGCAGTAAGATCATCGCACGCGAAACCGTAAAAGCCATGCGAAAAGATGTACTTGCAAAATGTTACGGTGGTGATATCACACGAAAGAGAAAGCTGTTAGAAAAACAGAAAGAAGGAAAGAAACGAATGCGCCAGGTCGGAAACGTAGAGATTCCGCAGGAAGCATTTATGAGTGTCCTGAAATTGGATGATGGAAAATAAAGAAAAATAAAAACCGGACTGTCAGGGTTATGTATAAGGAACACCTTGGCAGTCCGACTTTTTTGTAAACAAATTACTATGTAACAGTAGTAACATCCAAAAAGCTGTAGCTTAGTCCGCTAATTTTAAATCATCTTCTTTGATCCATCCGATCTTTCGTAAAATCTCACAGAACACAACACTCAGTATTGCAGGGAGAACAAAACAGATCAATACCAGACCAAGCCAGTCAAAACCTGTGATAGCAGTCTTTGTTCCGGCAGCAATATCATTCAGCCATCCGGTGTATACACCGATCTGACCAACAAATCCACAGGTTCCCATACCGGAAGATACCGGAGTACCGTTCATCTGCATTTTAAAAATACAGGTTGCGATCGGGCCGGTAATGGCAGAAGCAAGTGTTGGTGGAATCCAGATGCGTGGATTTTTTACAATATTACCCATCTGCAGCATGCTTGTACCAATTCCCTGTGCGATCAGACCGCCCCATTTATTTTCCTTAAAGCTCATAACTGCAAATCCAACCATCTGCGCACAGCATCCGGCAACAGCAGCACCTCCGGCAAGTCCGGTCAGGCTGAGTGCAGCACAGATCGCAGCACTGCTGATCGGAAGTGTCAGGGCAATACCTACAATGACAGATACCAGAATACCCATGAAGAATGGCTGTAATTCAGTTGCCCACATGATCAGGTTTCCGACAGAGCTTGCCGCTTTACCGATTGCAGGAGCCCACCAGATAGAGAGCAGGGAACCAACTAAAATGGTAACAAGCGGGGTAACGAGAATATCAATCTTCGTTTCTTTAGAAACCATTTTACCACATTCGGCCGCAAAAATTGTCACGACCAAAACAGCAAGCGGACCACCGGCACCGCCCAAAGTATTTGCAGCATTTCCGACAGCCAGCAGTGAAAACAGGACCAGTGGAGGTGCCTGTAAAGCATAACCGATAGACACTGCCATCGCAGGTCCACAGATTCCTTTGGCATAGTCACCGATCGTGACAAGCAGCTCAAAACCGATCTGCTGACCTAATGTGGAAAGGATCGTTCCCATCAGAAGGGAGGCAAAGAGTCCCTGCGCCATAGCACCAAGGGCATCAATACCGTATCGTTTTGCGGAAAATACAACATTTTTCCGTGCTAAAAACTGTTTAAATGAACTGGGTTCTTTTGACATAATAATAACAACTCCTCTAAATTGATTTACTTTAATTTACAACTGACAAGACAGCTGACTATGCAATCATAACATATAAGGAGGATGCTTGTAAACCATAAAAGGAAGAAAAAAGGAATCGGTACAGAAAGCCAAGATTAGAACTGTACAGCAAACGGGATTCGCGTTATAATAAAAACATGAAGAATTTAGAATTATATATACATATCCCTTTTTGTATAAAAAAATGCGACTATTGCGACTTTTTATCAGGGGAAGCAAGTGCATTTGAGAAAAAGGAATATATCAGGGCATTATTAAATGAAATTAAATATCAGGCATATGACTGCGAGGATTATGAGGTATCGACGATCTATTTTGGAGGAGGAACACCATCCACGTTAAAAGCACAGGTAATCGATTCTATTTTACAGGAAATCTATAAGTATTTTCATGTAAAAAAAGATGCGGAAATTACGATTGAGTGTAATCCGGGAACGGTCGAGAGAGAAAAGCTGGCACTTTACCGGTTGAGTGGGATCAATCGTTTGAGTTTTGGATTGCAGTCTGCAAATAATCAGGAATTAAAAATGTTAGGCAGGATTCACAGCTATGAAGATTTCTTAGAGAGCTATGATGCGGCAAGAAAAGCAGGATTTGAAAATATCAACGTAGATGTGATGTCAGCACTTCCTGCGCAGACCGTTATTTCCTATGAGATTACCTTAAAAAATGTGCTTCGCTTAAAACCGGAACACATTTCTGCCTACAGTCTGATGATAGAAAAAGATACGCCGTTTTATGAGCGTTATTCTGAGGATGAATATATCCGTGCTGCCGGTGGAAAACCGAAATATCTTCCAAGTGAGGAAGAAGAACGCAGGATGTACAAGCTGACAAAGGAACTGTTAGCAGAGCATGGTTATAACCGATATGAAATCTCAAATTACGCAAGAGAGGGTTACGAATGTAAACATAATGTAGGTTATTGGCGAAGAGAGAACTATATCGGAATGGGAATTGGAGCAAGCTCCCTGTTTGAAAATACCAGATTCCATAATACAGATATCATGTTTGAATATCGTAAATGCAATTTTGAGCGTGAAGATGAAGAAGTCTTAACGAAAAAAGCACAGATGGAAGAGTTCATGTTTTTAGGACTCCGCATGACGAATGGAATTTCAAGGGCAGATTTTAAAGAAGCTTTTGGAATGGAGATTGAAGGTGCCTACGGACCGGCACTTGCAAAGCTGACATCTGAAGGTTATTTAGAGAAACGTGAGGGCAGGATTTTCTTCACGGAAGCAGGCATTGATGTCAGCAACACACTTTTGACGGAGTTCTTGCTGTAATTTTATAATCTTATAGATTTATAGGTTTATAGCTTTGTAGTTTTCTCATTTTACGGTTTTATGATTTCGTGGTTTCCCAGCCAGTCGTCTATGATCTGTTATGCCGGAAAAATAAAATTCCGCCAAGAATACTGACCAACAACTCAGTTACAGGAAAGGCGAGCCATACACCGGTCATGCCAAACAGGTAAGACAGGAAAAATGCCATCGGGATAATGACAAAAAATCCGCGTAAAAGCGAGATGACATGTGCCGGGCGGGCAAATTCCGTGGAGGTAAAATACACCGACAGAATAATATTGAATCCCGCAAAAACACATGCGGTAAAGTAAATGACAAGTCCTTTTACAGCAGTTTGCTGTAGAAGAACATTTTTTTCGCTGTTAAAAATGGCAGTAATCTGCTCGGCACCGAAGAAAATACCAAGGTACACCAAAACAGAGATAGCCAGCATTGTGATCAGAGCATAACGCAAAATAGAATGTACCGCGGTGCGGTCACCCTTTCCATAGCTGCTGCTGAGGATCGGCTGGATACCCTGTGCGATTCCGGTGTAGACAGAGATCACAACCAGAGAAATATTTGCAATGATACCATAAGCGGCCACACCTGTATTTCCCTGCAGATTTAAAATGATCATATTAAAAATAATGATCACAATGCCGGACGAAAGCTCTGTGATCAGAGACGGCAGACCATCGGAGCAGATGTGGCGTATCAATCCGGGAGAAATGCGGCATTTTTCTAAATGAAAATGATTTTTCTTCTGAAAAAAGAAAGTTGACAGTATTAGGATACTGATCAGCGGAGCAAATCCTGTTGCGAGGACAGCACCGAAAATCCCCATTTTACATGGGAAAATAAAAATATAGTCTAACAGGATGTTAGAAAAACTGCCCATCAGCATAGCCAGCATGGAAAGCTGTGGAGCACCGTCATTGCGGACAAAACATAAAAGCAGATTGTTGAGCATGAAAGCCGGAGCAAAAAACAGGATTACCCGCAGATAAGTCTGTGTCATTTCAAAGACCGTTTCATTTGCACCAAGCAGATGTGTAAGTGGGGCAGAGAAAAACAGACCGGCACAGAAGAAGAAAAGTGCAGGCAGTAAAAAAGCAACAGCTGCATTGGTAAATACCTGATTCATATCTTTTTGTCGGTTCTGGCTTTTTAAAATAGAATAGCGTGTGCCTCCGCCCATGCCGATCATCAGACCGCTTCCGTGAATAAAGCTGTACACCGGAATGGCGAGATTTAAGGCGGTAAGTCCGTCTGCACCCAGTCCTTTAGAGATAAAAAAGGTGTCGGCTAAAATATAGCAGGACAGTCCGATCATGCCAAGGACATTGAGAGAGGCATATTTTATAAAATCATTGAGAATCATATGTTGTTTCATCTGTGTTTTCCTTTCCTGAAAAAATTAGAACAAAAGTGTGCTTCATACACTCCTGCGCTCTGGTGTCTTCCATAGCACAGCTTTTGTTCCGCGCGCGAGCGGTGCTGCATAGCAGATATTTACTTATTCGTGAGCTGCGCATCTTCGCCCGAAGGGCTTTTTGCTCTATAGGAAACACAACTTTCATATTTTCATGTAACACGGTGCTTCCTATAGAGCAAAAAAAACGCCTTACGCTCATTCCTTCTAAGGCCTAACGGAATGAGGTAAAGCGAGCTTACCCGGCGGCAATTTGTATTTAGATTGTATATTCGTAACATATATAGCATATCCGTTTTGAAAAGTCAAGGTGGAGATACTACAAATTCGTAAACATATCCTGTGCGTATACACGAATGTCATTTGGGGTGACCATATGGTATTTATCTTTTACGGCAGAAAAATATTCGTGAATAGATTCCTGCGTAATAATACGCTCGGAAGGTGCTGATGCGGATAAATCTTTTCTGGCAGATAGCCAAGGGGTTTCATTGTGTGTAAAATGTTCTAATACTTTACCGCTATAGCAGCAAAAGTAATTAATAACGCTATCAAAAACTGTCTTTTCCTGAGTGGTTAATATCGTGTCGTCAAAGTCAGAAGCAGAAGCAATCGGATCGAAATGATAATCGCGATACCGGTAATAGATGTCGCGATATACCGGACCATGAACCCATGCCTCACAATCTTCGGAGAAGAGAAACGTATGATAAAAGGCATTGTAAAATCCCTGGATATAATAAAGTGCTTTTTGAAGTGCTAAAGGTGTAATGTCCTCGCAACGGTTTAAAAGGTATCGGATGGCTATGGATATTTTGGATTCGTTTGCAGTATCAAGTCCTCGTCCAAGTAATGTATCTACCGTCTTTCTGCTTTTTTCATAAGAGGCAGGGGATTTAAAGCTGTCTTTTCCGGCTTCTAATATTTCGGAATAATATGCAGGGTCATTGTACAGCCGCGTAAGCATATCCGAGTATTGTTTTGTTGGGATATCTCCATCATAATAGCGGGAGAAAGTCTGCTCACCCCATCCTAAAAGTAAGGAGAGCGGGCGTTTTCCAATAGCATATTTTTCAGGGATCGCCATAATATGCTCTAATGGGATAATGCCATTGGCAGTACGATAAACGTCATAGAGTGCCTTAAGATTGTAATCATTGATTTTTGGAACATATAATAGGGAACCGCAATCATGACAATGAGCCTCCTTACCGGTATAATGGTAGGTTGTTTTTTTGATGGTTCCGGTCATTGGAACTTCGGTAATCATATAGTCAACATCATTTCTGCACTCTTCACAAAAAATCTTTTTTTGAGTCATCATTGTGACCTCCTTTCAAAAGTCATCTAAATAAGTAGTCAATGGATTTGTTACGTTTGTGGAATGAGATAACAACGGTTCGATTTCCCTTTGGCAAGTCGATGATATTAAATTTTGTATAAATATCAACGGTTTCTTCCTCTCCATCTGCGTTATAAAGTTCCACTTGTGGGACAAATACATATAATATTTCATATTCATAACCGGGTTTCGTGTTCTGGAGTGTATGACAGAAATCTTCTACTTCAATCTGCATAAGTATAGATTTTTGCTTATCGCTTCGTATATTATACTCGTTAATAAATTCGATATTCTCCTGTCGCTTTTCGTTTAGAGAAATGGTATATTTTCCTAACGAAACACAAATTTTTATTTTATCAAGTACATTCTGGATTTCTTCTCGGGTGTAATTCTGATTGTAATATGGATTCATTGCATCACCTCAATATTATGATACAACAGTTGCACCAAAAATACAACACAAAACGCACTAATTGATACACTTTTTAAATTCTGCATATATCACTGACATTACAGAAACAAAATGGTATAATAGGTACCAAACAACAAAAGACTATAACTATATAAAAGCAAAACCCGGAAGATATAAAAAGTATAGAATAATTACAGAAAAGAACTATAAATAAACTATAGGCAAATATAGAATAAAACGATCACGGACAAAAACATGACAACCCCAAAAGAATATCACAACATACAATTAAAAAACACCACCCTGACCTACCTCTTAGAGCGTAAGCCGGTAAAGAACATCAACCTTCGCATCAAGTCCGACGGCTCCGTCTGCGTGTCGGCAAACAACAGAGTCCCGGTGTGGAGGATCGAGGATTTTATTATAGAAAAGCAGGACTACATAGAACAGGCGATCCGGGAGTATTCGAAGAAGAATACGCAGGAGTTAGCATCAAAACAATATGTAGACGGAGAAACCTTCGGCTTTTTAGGAAAAAGCCTGTGTTTAAAAGTCAAAGAGGCAGAGACTGAGCGGGTAGAGACGGACGGAATCTATTTGTGCCTATATTTAAAACAAACAGAAAATTTTACAAAAAAGGAGCGGCTGGTACAACAGTGGTTCAAAGAACAGACCGTGCAGGTGTTTTCTGAGATCATAGAAAGCATCTATCCGCAATTTGAAAAATACGGAGTGCCATATCCGAAGATCACCATTCGCAGCATGACATCCCGCTGGGGTTCGTGCCAGCCCGTAAAGGCAAGGATCACCTTGAATGCATGGCTCATTGCTACGCCGAAGGAGTGTATTGAATATGTAGTGGTACATGAATTTGCACATTTTATCCATCCGAATCATTCAAAGCAATTCTGGGCATTTGTAGAGAGCATGATGCCGGATTACCGGGAGCGAAAAACCATGCTCCGGGGTTATGGAACATATTGATTTTTTTAATATGTGTAGTGTATAATACGATCATGTGATCAGCATTTGAAATAAAGATGTTATGATGCGTGTGCACAATGGAGGATATATTTTCACAGTAAGACAGAACTTATGGAGAACTGCTTTGAGAGTTTGAATGAAAATAAACTTGGGAGTGTAGGTATATGAGTTTTAGAAAAGATTTGCGGATGCAATTCCGCTGTGATTTATAACTACGTTAACGATTTGGATGCTTTAAGGGTCCGGTTCACTGAGCATTATACAAGTAAGTGGACTGGACCATTTTATGTTAAAACTTCCGATGAAATGTCAAGTGAACAGAACAGTTTGTCTTGCTGGAACAGAGTGCAAAATAGGTATGTAAAAGTATAAGTCACAACTTGGGAGGAATACGAAATGAAAAAACGAATTTTAAGTATCTTGCTCATCCTTTGCATGGTACTGGGGTTTGTACCAATGACGGTATTTGCAGAGACAAATTTTGACAGTACATGGACAGAACTGACGTCTGTTCATGGTGGTACAATGCTTGCAACAGGCAAATATTATTTGAACAGTGATATAACTATTGATAGTGCCATTACCATCACAGATAATAGCACGGTTACCCTCGATTTAAATGGTCATGTATTGAGAATGACTGGTGAAGACAGTGTTATTAGGATGGAAAATGGGAAGCTGACTTTGCAAGACAGTAATTCGCAAGCTATACACAAGTTTAGTGAAGTAAATGATTTGTGGGTGCTGGATGAAGCCAATGGTACACAAATTGTCAAGGGCGGTGTTATCACCCAGGACAGAGCGGGTATTAGCGCCCCTTCCTATTACGGAGGAGTCTCTTTAGGAGGAGGAACATTTACGATGGAAAGAGGAAGCATCGTGGGATGTGCTGCTTCCGGTGAGGGCGGTGGCCTCTGTGCAAGTGGCGGCTACTTCATGATGGAAGGCGGTACAATTATTGGCTGTACTGCAAAACAGGGTAGTGGTATATTTTTGAGTAAAACATATATGTATGCAAACGGTGGCAATGTAGAGGGTACGGTGCTGAATGAGGGGGAAATTACTCATGGCTACTATGCTGCCAATGTCACTTACTTCGGAGGTGATGTGGACAACCGGAATGCAATCTGTGATGGTATTTATAAAGGTACGGTGATCAATTATGGCACCATCAGTGGTGGTGGATTTTATGGTACGGTTACCAATTATGGAACTGTTGCCAATGGCAGTTTCAGCAGTAAACCAAATGGTGGATATACGGTGACATTTGATTCTGACGGAGGAACGGCGGTTACTTCCCAGTATTGTGTTAATACACCTGCCCTAGAACCCACCCCACCAACCAAGCGAGGGAATGCTTTTATTGGATGGTACAATGGAGAGACGAAATATGATTTCCATAATGCGGTTACCGCTGACCTGAATTTGAAAGCAAAGTGGACAGATACTTATGTCATAACTTATAAGCCGGGCAGATATGCCATAGAAACGGAAGAACAAACTGATACAAAGAATTATTATGGTGATGAATTGTTGACACTAAAAGGGGAAATCTTCCATCGCACCGGCTACAGGCAGACTGGATGGAAAGACACTGAGTATTGGGATGATTATTATATAACTTATGGTTTGAATAGAACTTATTGTGTTGCTGATATGTATAATCAGGAGGTAACGGCGTTGTATCCGGTATGGAGCGCTAATAATTATACGATTGTTTTTGACGCAAACGGCGGCAATGGAACAATGTCGGCACTTAATATGAAATACGACAAAGCAGAAATGCTTTCAAAAAATACGTTTACCCAAAGTGGATATGAATTTCTGGGATGGAATACAAAGGCTGATGGCACAGGGACAAGCTATACAGATGAACAGTCCGTATTGAATCTGACAAGTGAAAATAATGCTGAGATAACTCTTTATGCACAGTGGAAAGATGTGGAAGTACCTACCGGAAAGATCAGCATTGGCACGAATACATGGAGTACCTCTTTAAACAACATTACTTTCAATCTGTTCTTTCGGGAAGCACAGGAGGTTAAGATTACTGCATCTGATAATAGTGGTCAGCCGGTTACGATTGAATATCTGTTAAGTAGCAGGAAATTGAGCCAAAAAGAACTTGAAACAGAAGATTTTAAGCAATACAAAGGAGCATTTAATATAAAACCGGATAACGAGTATGTTATCTATGTCCGGTTAAGTGATCAATCAGGTAACACCTGTTATATTAACTCAGATGGTATCGTGATCAATGAAACCAATTCTGTGATTTTGGGTGTGACAAATGGAAAGACTTATTGTTCAGCAAAAACGGTAATGGTGGATGAAAAATATATGGATACTATTTCTGTAAATGGCGAATACGTAACACCTATAAATGGTGAATTTACTCTTTCGCCGAAAGAAGGAAAACAGAAGATAGTAGTGATTGACAAAACAGGCAATAAATCTGAAATCACTGTAACTGTAAACAAAGGGCATACACCTTTGGACGATGACGGCGATTGCACCACGCCGGTTCTGTGTAAATTTTGTGGTGAACAGGCGATTGCTGCAAAGAAAGAGCATACCTGGAGTGAATGGGCATCTGCCGGAAATGGAAGACACAATCGTCATTGCACCACAGCCGGTTGCAAAGCAGCTAATGCAAAGAACTGCTCAGGAGGTACGGCAACCTGTACATTACAGGCAGTGTGTGAAATCTGCGGTGGGCAGTACGGTGGAATTGATAGCAAAAATCACAGGGATTTAGAGCATAAGGACTCTAATGCTGCGACAGTTACTTCTAGAGGGAATAGAGAATATTGGTACTGTAAAGATTGTGGTAAATGCTTTGCTGATAAAGATGGTATAACAGAAATCAAATTGGATGATATCGTAATCTCAAAGCTCCCACCCAAAATCATAGAGGGACAGGATGCCAGCGTATCAGAAGGTGAAAGAAAAGCCCTTGTTTTTCGTTCCAATGCGGCATTTTGTGATTTCATCCGTGTAGAAATTGATGCTAAAACCCTTAATGAAGAGAACTACACTAAGAAAGAGGGCAGCACGATTATTACCCTGGAAGCTGATTATATAGCAACACTTCCGATTGGGGAGCATACGATTGATATTGTATCAAAAAGCGGAAAAGCAACAGCAAACTTTACTATAACAAGCAAAGAGCCATCCGCATTACCAATACCAAATAAAAAGCCAGCCGTATTACCAGCACCGGATAAAGAACCAGCCATATTACAAATACCAAATAAGGTGCCGTCCATATTATCAATACAGAATAAAGAGCAATCTGTATCACTAACACCGGATAAGCTGCAATCCGCATCACCTATAACGGGGGATGACAGTTATATGATACTTTGGACTGCCTTGGTGATCATAAGCGGCAGTGTGTTGATAGGAGCAGGCGTTTATGATAAAAGGAAAAGAGTAAAATAAAAGACATATGATAACTGCAAAACGGTATCTGTAAAACCATGCTCCGGGGCTATGGAACTCGTTGACGAACATGGAAAATTGTGCTAGTATAAAAAAGTAAATAAGCCCTTGGGGAAGGGATGAACAGTGTGTTAGGAGGAAGGTTTTATGCAGCAGGGAACAGTAAAATGGTTTAATGCCAAAAAAGGTTACGGATTTATTTCTGATGAAGAAGGAAAAGATGTATTTGTACATTTTTCTGCTTTGAACATGGATGGTTTCAAAGAGCTGAAAGACGGAGAGCGTGTAGAGTTTGAAGTAGTAGAAGGCGAGAAGGGACCACAGGCAGCAAATGTTGTTCGTCTTGGTTAATTCATAAATAGAGTAGAATTGGGAATAATAACCAAAAGAGGGTGTCAGGCACCCTCTTTTTAAATGATATATTTTTATAAAAAATAGATAGAGCAAACAAGTGAATTTTTGCAGAGAGGAGCAGACACGGCATTGAGAGACTTAAACACATTAGAGGCATACGAATTATTAGAAAAGAAAGAATTACAGGATTTGAATTCTGTCGGATATAGATTGCGTCATAAAAAGACCGGGGCAAAGATAGCACTGATCCGGAATGACGACGAGAATAAAGTATTTTATATCGGATTCCGTACACCGCCAAAGGACAGTACCGGAGTGGCACACATCGTAGAACATACCGTATTATGCGGATCGGATAAATTTCCGGTCAAAGATCCGTTTGTAGAATTGGCAAAGGGTTCCCTGAATACCTTTTTAAACGCCATGACCTATCCGGATAAGACCGTCTATCCGGTGGCAAGCTGCAATGATAAAGATTTTGCAAACCTGATGGATGTCTATTTGGATGCGGTATTCCACCCGAATATCTATAAATATGAAGAGATTTTTAAACAGGAAGGCTGGCACTATGAATTAGAGAGCGAAGATGCGCCGATCACTTATAACGGAGTAGTCTATAATGAGATGAAGGGAGCATTTTCTTCACCGGAAAGCGTGTTAGAGCGAAGTATCTTGAATTCCCTGTTTCCGGATAACACCTATGGAAATGAATCCGGCGGAGACCCGGTAGATATTCCTGACCTGACTTATCAGGATTATTTAGATTTTCACAGCAAGTATTATCATCCGAGCAATTCCTATATCTACCTCTATGGAGATATGGATTTTGCAGAAAAATTAGAGTGGATCGACAAAGAGTATTTATCCGCATATGACGCGATCACCTTAGATTCCGCGATCAAAGAGCAGGCAGCATTTGAGAAGCCAAAAGAAATCAGCTTCCCATATCCGATCGCAAGCAGTGAATCTTTAACAGACAACACCTATCTGTCTTACAATACCGTAGTGGGCAATGTGTTAGATAAAGAACTCTATTTAGCGTTTGAAGTCTTAGAATATGCATTGTTAAATGCACCTGGAGCACCGTTAAAAAAAGCGCTGATCGATGCAGGCATCGGAAAAGACATCATGGGTTCCTATGACAACGGGATCTATCAGCCGATCTTTTCGATCATTGCAAAGAATGCGAATGAGGAGCAGAAAGAAGAATTTTTATCTGTGATCCGAAACGTGTTAGAGGATTGTGTTAAGAACGGGATCAGCAAAAAATCACTGCTAGCAGGGATCAACAGCATGGAATTCAAATTCCGTGAGGCAGATTTTGGAGCTTATCCGAAAGGACTCATGTACGGTTTGCAGTGCCTCGACAGCTGGCTCTATGATGAAAAAGAACCGTTTATGCATATAGAAGCGATCGAGACCTATGCATTTTTAAAAGAGCAGACCCAAGGAAGATATTTCGAGGAACTGGTACAGAAATATCTTTTAGACAATACCCATGTGTCGGTAGTCATCACGAAACCGCAGAAGGGACTGAATGCCGAGAATGAAAAAGCATTAGAAGAAAAATTAGCGGCATATAAGGCAACACTCAGTAAAGAAGAGATTGACAGCCTCATAGCAGATACCAGACATTTAAAAGAGTATCAGGAAGAGCCGTCACCAAAAGAAGACTTAGAAAAAATCCCGCTTTTAAAACGGGAAGACCTGAAAAAAGAGATCGTAAAGCTGACCAACGAAGAATGTGAGGTAGCAGGCGTACCGGCACTTTATCACGATGTGTTTACCAGCGGCATCCACTATGTAGACTTTATGTTTGATATCAAACATATCCGTCAGGAAGATCTGCCATATGTCGGACTGTTAAAAGCCGTGCTTGGCTATGTCGACACAGAGCATTACGGCTATGCAGATCTGTCCAATGAGATCGATCTGCAGACCGGTGGGATCAGCAATAACATCTTAGGAACGGCAGATGTGGAAAACATCGAAGAATACAGTCTGAAATTTGAAGTACGCACAAAATTCTTAGAAGATAAGACCGGAGCAGCGCTTCGTCTGGTAAAAGAAATCCTTTGCAGTTCTGATTTGGACGATGAAAAACGTCTGTACGAGATTATTGCCCAGGGCAAATCCAGATTACAGATGGCAATCGGCGGAATGGGACATTATATGGCAGGAATGCGTGCAATGTCTTATTTCTCCAAAACATCAAAAATTTCAGATTTGACCGGTGGAATAGAACTCTATAAAATGGTTGCAGATTTAGAAGAACATTTTGAGGAAAAGAAAGAAGAATTAAAAGCAACCTTAAAACGCTTAGTCAAAGAAATATTTGTAAGAGAAAGACTGATGTTAAATATTACTTCCGCAGGTGGAACGGAATTCTTAGAACAAGAATTGCAGATGCTGTTAGAGTCCCTGCCAAGTGATAAAAATCCTGTAAAACAGCAGGAAATCATCTGTGAGAAAAAGAACGAAGGCTTTTTAGATGCTTCTAAAGTACAGTATGTTTCCCGTGCGGGCAACTTTGTGGAAAAAGGGTATTCCTATACAGGAACACTAAGGATTTTAAAAGTCATTATGGGCTATGATTACCTGTGGATTAACATTCGTGTCAAGGGCGGAGCTTATGGCTGCATGAGTGGATTTGGAAAGAACGGAGACACCTACTTTGCTTCCTACCGTGACCCGAAACTTCGTGCGACCAATGAAATCTATGAAAAGATTCCAGAGTATTTAAAGGAATTTGATGCAGACGAAAGAGATATGACAAAATATATCATCGGAACCATCAGCGAGATGGATACACCGCTGACCCCGATCTTTAAAGGACGGCGTTCCCTGATCAGCTATTTAGGACATATCACGGATGAAGAACTGCAAAAAGAAAGAGATGCAGTATTGAGCGGCACGGCAGAGGACATCCGCGCGTTAGCGCCTTTAGTGCAGGCAGTCTTAGAAGAGCAGGATCTCTGCGTGATCGGAAATGAAGAAGCATTAAGAGCAGAAAAAGAGATGTTTATGGAACTGAAAGATCTGTACTAGGAATGTACGAAAAGAAAAATCAAAGGAGACGGAATGAACAATAATTTTAAATCGGGATTTGTAACGATCATCGGACGGCCAAATGTAGGAAAATCAACACTGATGAACCATCTGATCGGACAGAAGATCGCCATCACGTCCAATAAACCGCAGACCACCAGAAACCGGATCCAGACCGTGTATACCGATATGGACAAAGGACAGATCGTATTTGTAGATACACCCGGAATCCATAAAGCAAAAAACAAGTTGGGAGAATACATGGTCAATGTAGCGGAGAAGACCTTAAACGAAGTAGATGTGGTACTCTGGTTAGTAGAACCGAGTAATTTTATCGGGGCAGGCGAGCAGCACATCATCGAAAAACTGCAGCGGGTGAACACGCCGGTCATACTGATCATCAACAAAGTAGATACGGTAGATGAAAAAGAAAAAATATTAGAATACATTGACACCTATCGAAAAGTCTATGACTTTGCGGAAATTGTACCGCTGTCTGCACTTCGCGGTCAGAACACGGAAATATTGACAGACCTCATATTTAAATATCTGCCATATGGCCCGCAGTTCTATGATGAAGATACCATCACCGACCAGCCGGAGCGTCAGATCGTAGCAGAGGTCATCCGTGAAAAAGCGTTGCATGCACTAAACGAAGAGATTCCGCATGGAATTGCAGTATCCGTGGATAAAATGAAAGTACGGAAAGGCAAAAAGATCATCGATATTGATGCGACCATCGTCTGTGAAAAAGATTCCCATAAAGGGATCATCATCGGAAAACAGGGAAGTATGTTAAAGAAGATAGGAAGTAATGCAAGATATGAGATCGAGCGTCTTTTAGATGCAAAAGTCAATCTGCAGCTTTGGGTCAAAGTCAAAAAAGACTGGCGTGACAGTGATTTTTTAATTAAGAATTTTGGCTACCGCAAAGACGAAATGTAAGAAAAATGTCAACTGGTAATTATTTGCTGGTATAGGAAAGCTCACCATGGAAATTCTAATAACATAGATAACAGCATCCGACAAGGAGGAATTTTCATGGGAGAGGAAACCTGGAAACAATTCATGAGTACAGGAAGAGTCACGGACTATCTGGCATATAAAATGATTGAGCATATGGCAGACAGTGAACAGAAGGCAAGAGGTGTGGCAAAGCATGGGGCAGAATCTGGTGTTGACAGGAATGGTGCTGTCAGTGATACCCATAGGGGATTACGATAAGAGAATTACATTGCTCAGCAAAGAAAGAGGAAAGATCACAGCATTTGCAAGAGGAGCGAGAAGACCGAATTCCCAGCTCCTCGCTGCGACAAATCCGTTTGCGTTTGGCCAGTTTGAATTATATGAAGGAAGAAGTACATATAATCTGGTAAAAGCAGAGATCACCAACTACTTCCGGGAACTGACCATGGATTTAGAAGCCGCCTATTACGGGTTCTATTTTTTGGAGTTTGCGGATTATTATGCGGTGGAAAATGAAAATGCGACAGAGATGTTAAAGCTGCTCTATCAGTCACTCCGGGCATTAGAGAGTGATGCCTATTTAAACCGGCTGGTACGCTGCATCTATGAATTGAAGATTCTTACGATTAATGGAGAATATCCGAATGTCTTTTCCTGTAGAAAGTGTAAAAAAGAAGAAGATTTAGGATGGTTCAGTGCAAAATATGCCGGAACCCTGTGCAGTGAGTGTAAAAATGATGAGAACATCATACGTTTAGATGAGTCCGCATTGTATACCATGCAGTACATCATCACAAGCAGCATTGAAAAGCTCTATACCTTTCAGGTATCGGAAGATGTGCTGCATACCTTAGAGCGGATATTGAAGTCCTATCTTGCCCTGTATGTAGACCGGAAATTCAAATCGTTAAAAGTCTTAGAGGAGATTCGCCGCTAGAAGTTGAAATTTTGCGGATAAAAGGGTATAATGTGAGAGATTTGCATGAGTTAGGAGGTTACATATGAAAAAACAGATGGTTGTCTGCCTTGCAGCAGCAGCGGTAATGATGCTTGTGACCGGCTGTGGGACAAAGGAAGACCGCACAACACTTCATATTAAAGACGGCGGGAAAGTCGTAGAAAATATCACGGAAGATTTCAATCAGGATAACTATGATGAGAAAGAGTTAAAGACATTCATAGAGCAGCAGATTGAAGATTATAAAAAAGAAAGCGGGAACAGCGTCAAGTCCGGGGGGTTTGCGGTAGAAGAAGGAAAAGCATATCTGACCGTCAAATTTGACGATACCAAGACCTATTCGGATTTTAATGACGAGACCTTATATCAGGGAAGCGTTGTAGAAGCCATAGCGGACGGTTATACATTCCCGGAGCATTTTTATCCGGTCAAGGATGGAAAATTAAAAAAGAAAGCAACCGATAAGAATATCGATGGTGATGACAGCTATAAAGTAGTCATTACGAGTGAGAGTATAGATGTTGCGGTAAGTGGAAAAGTAGCATATGTGTCAGGAAACAACGTCAAGATTAAAGACGAAAAGACCGTTTCGATCCAGAAAGAAAATGCAGATGATACGTCACTGACGTATATTGTGTACAAATAAAGAAGGCGAGGAAAAAAGCAATGGAAAAGACCATGGACAAAATTGTTGCATTGGCAAAGGCAAGAGGATTCGTATATCCGGGTTCTGAGATTTATGGAGGACTGGCAAATACATGGGATTACGGAAATCTTGGTGTAGAATTAAAAAATAACGTAAAAAAAGCATGGTGGCAGAAATTTGTAATGGAAAATCCATATAACGTCGGCGTAGACTGTGCGATCTTGATGAACCCGCAGACATGGGTGGCATCCGGACATCTTGGCGGTTTCTCCGATCCGTTAATGGATTGTAAAGAGTGTCATGAGAGATTCCGTGCAGATAAGATCATTGAAGATTTTGCAGAAGAGAATGGAATTACCTTAGAAGATTCCGTAGACGGCTGGTCACAGGAGCAGATGAAGAACTTCATCGAAGAGCACAATGTACCATGTCCGACCTGTGGAAAACATAACTTCACGGACATCCGTCAGTTCAACCTGATGTTCAAGACTTTCCAGGGTGTCACAGAAGATGCAAAGAATACCGTATATTTAAGACCTGAGACGGCACAGGGAATCTTTGTCAACTTCAAAAACGTACAGAGAACCTCCAGAAAGAAGATCCCGTTTGGTATCTGCCAGATCGGAAAATCCTTCCGTAACGAGATCACACCGGGTAACTTTACCTTCCGTACCAGAGAATTTGAGCAGATGGAGTTAGAGTTCTTCTGCGAGCCTGGAACAGACTTAGAGTGGTTTGATTACTGGAGAAGTTTCTGCCGTGACTGGCTGTTAAGCCTTGGAATGAAAGAAGATGAGTTAAGACTCAGAGACCATGATCCGGCAGAACTGGCATTCTACAGCAAAGCAACTACAGACTTCGAGTTCTTATTCCCATTCGGCTGGGGAGAACTTTGGGGAATCGCAGACAGAACCGATTATGACCTGACACAGCATCAGAACACATCCGGTCAGGATATGAGTTATTTTGATGATGAAAAGAAAGAAAAATACATTCCATATGTTATCGAGCCTTCACTGGGTGCAGACCGTGTGGTATTAGCATTCTTATGTGCAGCTTATGATGAGGAAAATATCGGAACAGAAGAAAAACCGGATATGAGAACCGTACTTCATTTCCATCCGGCACTTGCACCGGTAAAGATCGGTGTACTTCCGTTATCTAAGAAATTAAATGAGGGTGCAGAAAAAGTCTTCACACAGTTATCTAAGAAATACAACTGTGAATTTGATGACCGTGGAAATATCGGAAAGCGTTACAGAAGACAGGATGAGATCGGTACACCATTCTGTATCACTTATGATTTCGACTCCGAAGAGGATGGAGCAGTTACCGTCCGTGACCGTGACACCATGGAGCAGGAGCGCATCAAGATTACCGATTTAGAGGCATATTTTGCAGACAAATTCACATTCTAAGGATCTTACAGGATCATAAAAAGCAGAACATCAGAGGATGAACTTCCGGCAGGGAGTGCATCCTCTTTTTGGATTGAAAAAATATCCGTAAATCCTTGTCAGAAGCGGCTTTCAGCCAATGGTCCAGTGTAAGAGTTTGGTAAAAAGTTTGGAAAAATCAGGACAAAAACCTAGACTTTAGTTTGCTATACAAAATGCGGACCATATGTTAGAATTTTAATGAAAAGTCAAGTGTTGAAAATATGTAGGAGGGAAAATATGAAGAAAAGACGATTCACAGAAAAAAAGAGTATATCTTCCGTGTTCAGTCTCTTTCTGGCATTTGCATTGATGGTGACAAGTGTCTTAGGAAGCAGTCTTGGAACACTCGAAGTACAGGCAGCAGAAGGGACATTATCCGGTAGTGGAACATATAATGACCCGTATATTATTGAAGATGCAGCAGATTTAAAGGCATTTGCAGCATTGTTAGATGGAAATGCTGCAAATCTTGGCATTTGTGCAAAAGTAGCAGATGGTGTTGCCAGCATTGATGTTTCAGACGAAACGTGGCAGCCTATGCCGGCAAATGTCAAAGATGCCGGATATACCGGTGTATTCGATGGAAATGGTGCAACGATCAAGTTAAATGTGGACAAGTCAGAACAAAATGCCGGCTTATTCAGCATCATAGGTGACGGCGGAGAAGTTAAAAATGTAACCACAGAGGGCAATGTAATAGGAAGGAGCTATGTCGGTGGTATATGTGGAACGAATAAAGGAACAATTAGTGATTGCAATAACAAAGCAAATGTAACATCAAGAAATAGTATGGCAGGAGGAATTGCAGGCTATTGTGAAAGCAGCGGAAAAATTCAATTTTCCGGCGCTATGACAAATTCCGGTAAAATTAACTCAAATGGTTCTATAGGAGGAATTGTGGGAGAATGCAAGGGTTCTATTGAGGGAGCCGGAGAACTGCAGAATACAGGAGTTATTGACGGTGGAATGTATTATCAATCTACTGGAGGAATCGCAGGAAAATTAGGAGACGCTGCTGCATTGAAAGTTACAGGAGAGGTACGGAATACGGCAGAAGTCAGCGGAGCTACTTATACCGGAGGAATTGTAGGCTGTCTGGCACCAAGCAGTGGTGACCCGATACAGATACAGGCAGGAAGCATTCTGAATACGGGAAATGTCACTGGCAGCTATGCCGGCAATTCGATCGGAGGAGTGATAGGATATATTCCAGGCAAGGCTGAAATATCAGCAATGACAGGAGATATCAGAAATACCGGAGCAGTCAAAGGGCCAAATACTATCGGAGGTGTGTTCGGATATTGTACCAGCACTACGGTCACAGCAGCCGGAGACATTGTCAATACCGGGGAAGTGGCAGGCAATCCCTCGGGTAATGAAATTGGAGGGATTGTAGGAAAATTGAATGAGTCACAGCTTATTGCAGTAGGAGGAGAGATCCGCAATGAGTCGAGTGTTACAGGAGCAACTCAGGTAGGAGGAGTCGCAGGCAGGTGTGATCGGAATCGGACAGATAGTCCGATCCGGGCATATGGAGACATTGTAAATCAGGGAAAAATCTCAACTACGCAAGCTGACAATATAGGCGGTATCGTTGGAAGCTATAACTGTAAGGAAGGCATCGTGTCGGATACCGGTGTGATAAAGAACGAAGGTGCGATTGAGGGAATAGGTACCTATGTTGGAGGAATCGTGGGATCTTACAATATCAAAGCATCTACAGGAGCTGTCAAAAAATGTATCAATACAGGAGATGTCACAGCCTCAAAGGGTATACAGGTAGGTGGATTATTCGGATATGTAAGCATAACAAGCAGCACGGAAGAATATAGAAATATTGAAAATTCTTATAGTACCGGACAGGTGAACATAACAGATGCAACAGGCAGTCGGAATGGAACTTTAGTAGGCAGTTTTAGCGGAAATAAAATAAAGAATTGCTATGATACGGTAACAGATGCATTACCAATGTTAGGCACGACAGATTATTGCCAGGGTGTAGAGAACTGTTACAGTATGTCAGAGGATACAAGCGTCACAGAGCCAGAGGGAGTCGTAGTTAAGACAAAGGCAGAATTTGCTTCCGGAGAAGTGGCATATTTATTAGACGGAACAGGAGAGAACCGTGTGGAAGCACCGGTATGGGGACAGAATATCGGAACAGATGAGAGTCCGGTATTAGGTGGAGCAGCCGTTTATAAAGACGGTGATGTTTATGCAAATACGGAACATACCTATGATGTGGCATATACATGGTCAGCGGATAAGAAGAACTGTACAGCAAAACAGAACTGTCGTCTCTGTGGCATAGAGGGAGCAGAGGAGACGGTAGCAGCAGCTTACAGTATCAAAAAACAGGCAACAGAACAGGCAGGGGGAATCGGACTCTATACGGCAGTATTTAAAAACGGTCTGTTTACAACACAGACAGCAGAAGTAAAGATTGCAAAGCTGACACCAAAACCAAGCCAGCCGACGAACCCAAGCAACCCGTCGAACCCGACGAAGCCAAGTGATCCGTCAAAGCCAACAAATCCGTCGAACCCGACAAAACCGAC
>DNUZ01000020.1:0-642 GCA_003507655.1 Lachnospiraceae bacterium
CGAGGTCTTTGTCTACAGTCTGATGACACCTTGAAAGAGGTGTCATTTTTGTTAGAATTTGTAATTTTTATTCCCTTATGCTAAACTATTGGAAAAAAGGAGTTATGAAAATGACAAATGAACAAGAGCTCTTTGTTCTAATTATTATATTCGCTGTTACTTTCAGATACTTATACAAAAATCGAATCATATATCAAAAAGAACTTATTAAACAAGAAGAACGAGAGAGAAAACAGAGAAAACGAAGATATAAAAAATATCAAAGAAAAATGGCAAAAGCCGAAAAAAAAGAACAAAAAAAGATGATTAAAGCTGAAAAGAAAATAAGAAAGAAAATGATTAAGACCAGAGGACAGGATAAAACCAATATTCATATTGAAAAAGCATGGAAAAAATTAAAGTAGAAGTTTCTCCTCTGCTTTTTTAAACTCTATAGAGGTTTTTGAAAAAACTTATCTAATCTATATATCTGCATCCATTCATAAAAACTGGTTAGCAATGTGTAAATGTGAAAATTCTTAAGAATGTGCTCTAAAATCCGAATTTTTTTCAAAAAATGTATTGCATTTTTCAAAAAAGTACAGTATAATCATTCTTGCGTTGAAAAATGCATGGGTTTTTAGCTCAGTTGGCAGAGCACCT
>DNUZ01000020.1:821-57023 GCA_003507655.1 Lachnospiraceae bacterium
GTGTCCAGGGTTCGAACCCCTGAAGACCCATTTTGAAAGTACTGTTTTCGATGTTAGAAGAACATTGGGGATGGTGCTTTTTTTATGCAATAAGGGTTTGATATTGAAATTATATTTTTGTAAATGTTTCCGCAGGGCTGCACAAATGAAATATTCCACGTTTCCTTGTGCAGACCATTCCAATGAACCTCTGAAAGCAGAAATCGTGTGCGCCAATGGGCTTCACGATTTCCTGAGTTTCATTTCCATTGCACAAAAAGAAACGTTCCATACTTCATTTGTGCAGCCTGCTAATTTACGAAAAAGTATAGATTTCATATTGATGAGAGATATAATAATAGAATAAACGGAGAAGATATTCAATTGCCACCTATATTCTAACAGCTTAAGTAGCAAGATGGATCATTCCTTATTGACGATTAATAATATTAATCATAAACATATTTTAACAGAAGGGAGCAAAAGCAAAACATGGCAGTAGAAAAACGATTTTTAAAATATGTATCTTATTGGACAACCTCTGAAGATGATCAGGAGAACATCCCAAGTACGAAGCGGCAGTTTGAGCTTGCAAAAGTATTAGAACAGGAATTGAAAGAACTCAACTTAGAAAAAGTAAGATTAGATGAGCATTGTTATGTCTATGGTCTGCTTCCGGCAACTGCGGGAATGGAAGGTAAGAAAGCAGTGGGATTTATTGCGCATATGGACACCGCACCGGATTTTTCAGGAGAAAATGTAAAGCCGCAGATCATCGAAAATTATAATGGTGAGGATGTTTTATTGCCGGGAAGTGGAACTTATATAAAAGTAGAGGATTTTCCACATTTAGCTTCTTTAAAAGGAAGAACATTGATCACAACCGATGGAACAACGCTGTTGGGTTCTGATGACAAGGCAGGAGTAGCAACGATTATGCAGGCAGTAGAGGAAATCCAGAAAGAAGGAATCCCTCACGGAGATATCTGGGTAGGATTTACGCCGGATGAAGAAGTCGGACGTGGGGCGGAATTGTTTGATCTGGATTATTTCAAAGCAGATTTTGCATATACGGTAGATGGCGGATATGAGGGCGAAATAGCTTATGAAAATTTCAACGCGGCAAGTGCTGAATTTGTGATCCATGGAGTGAACGTACATCCGGGAGAAGCAAAAGACATTATGGTCAATGCAGCAGCCATTGCCTGTGAGATAGAGTCCAAAATCCCGAAGAACGAGACACCGGAGCATACAGAGGGCAGAGAGGGATTTTATCATCTGACCGATATTTCCGGAAATGTGGAAAAAGCAGAACTTTCCTATATTGTGCGTGACCACGATATGCAGAAATTTTTGAATCGAATCGATTATTTGAAAAAAATAGAAAAAGAGATGCAGGATCTATATGGAAAAGAAACAGTTACCTTGAAAATACAGGAAAGCTATCGCAATATGAATGAGATTATCCGTGAGCATATGGAAATTGTTGAAATTGCAAAGGAAGCGATCCGTGAAAACGGAATAGAACCGACACCTGACCCGATCCGTGGCGGAACCGATGGAGCAACACTCAGCCACAAAGGACTGCCTTGCCCAAATCTTGGAACCGGTGGATATGCTTATCACGGACCAATGGAGCATGTAACGGTAGAAGGAATGGAAACGGTTGTCCGTATTATCAAGAAGATCAGTGAAAAAGTAACTGCATTGTAATCATTCCATATTTTGTGCAGCCCGCTAGTTTAAGAAACAAAATATTTTTTCAGAAAAATTATAGGATTACACAGACGAAATGATAGAGTTTTGTCTGTGTAATTTTTTTAATTACATTTTACCCCCATTTTACATAAGAGTGATTTTATATTTTACATAGAGTTCCTAGAATAAAAGCATACCTTCCAAAGAGAAGGAAATATAAAATTTCATAATATGAAAAAGATAATATGGAGGAAAAAAGATGAAAAAAACAGTGTGTTTATTACTTGCCGGATTAATGACGATCGGTGCATTAACAGGATGCGGCAGCAGTGCAGACAACAAAAAAGATGATTCTGCAAAGACAGAGACAACAAGTGAAAAGAAGTCAGACGGATTTGATACAAGTTCTGACATTACCGTAGTATCCCGTGAGGATGGTTCCGGAACAAGAGGAGCATTCATCGAACTGTTTGGAGTAGAACAGGAAAAAGATGGTGAAAAGATGGATATGACTACAGAGGAGGCTGTTATTGCAAACAGCACAGCAGTTATGATGACTACAGTAGCCGGAGATGATTACGCCATCGGTTATGCATCCTTAGGTTCTTTAGATGACACAACAAAAGCAGTAAAAGTTGACGGAGTAGAGCCAAGCGTAGATACCATTAAAGACGGTTCTTACAAAATTTCAAGACCTTTCAACATTGCAACAAAAGACAACGTAAGCGATGTTGCACAGGATTTCATCAACTACATCATGAGTGATGACGGACAAAAAGTAATCGAAGACAACGGATACATTTCCGTATCAGATGGAAAATTTGAGAGCAACGGTGCAAAAGGTAAAATCGTAGTTGCCGGTTCTTCTTCTGTAACGCCGGTTATGGAAAAATTAAAAGAAGCATACTTAGCAGTAAACAAAGATGCAGAGATTGAAGTTCAGGAAAGTGATTCCACAACAGGTATGACAGCAGCAATGGAAGGAACCTGTGACATCGGAATGGCATCCCGTGACTTAAAAGACAGCGAGAGCGAGTTAAAAGCAACAGCAATCGCAATGGACGGAATCGCAGTTATCGTAAATAAAAACAACACATTAGATGACATCACATCAGAGCAGGTAAAAGACATCTACTTAGGAGATGTAACAAGCTGGGATGAGCTGTAAAAAAGGTTAAGGAGCTATGGCTCCTTCCCTCATTTAAAACAAGGTAATTCAAATAAAGGAAACAATACCCGCTGACAAGCGGGTATCCGTAGTATCTGAAAATAAATAGAGAGAGAAATGATATGAACAAATATAAAGGAAAAGAAAAACTGATGGAGATCATATTCCTCATTGCAGCATGTATATCCATCATATCGGTTGTTTTAATCTGTATTTTTCTATTCATGAACGGAATACCGGCAATGAAGAAAATCGGATTTGGTGATTTTATCTTCGGACAGAGATGGAGACCGGGAAATAATATTTTCGGGATCTGGCCAATAATCCTTGGAAGTATCTATGTAACGGCAGGAGCGATCATCATTGGAGTACCAATCGGTGTATTGTCCGCAATCTATCTTGCGAAGTTCTGTCCAAAGGGAATTTACAAAATTATCAAACCGGGTGTTGAGCTGTTAGCGGGAATCCCATCGGTTGTATATGGATTTTTCGGACTGGTCGTACTTGTACCGTTTATCCGCAATACCTTTGAAGGGAACGGAAACAGTATTTTAACGGCATCCATTCTGCTTGGAATCATGATACTTCCAACGATTATCGGAGTATCGGAATCAGCCATCCGTGCCGTACCAAATAAATATTATGAAGGTGCATTAGCACTCGGCGCAACACACGAAAGAAGTGTATATTGTACGGTTGTCCCGGCAGCAAAATCGGGAATCATGGCAGGAATTGTCCTTGGAATCGGAAGAGCGATCGGAGAGACCATGGCTGTTATCATGGTTGCAGGAAACCAGGCAAGAATGCCAAAGGGCATATTGAAAGGGATCAGAACCCTGACCGGAAATATCGTGATCGAGATGGGATATGCTACAGACCTTCACAGAGAAGCATTGATCGCAACAGGTGTGGTACTGTTCGTATTTATTCTGATGATCAACCTGTTATTTTCCGTATTAAAAAGAAGGAGGGCTGATTAATGGATGTTGAAATGAAAATACAAGAACCGATCAACAGGGTTACAAGAAAACAAAAATTAAAAAATTACAGTAAGCATCCGGGTTCTTTCCTTCTTGCATTACTTACAAAACTGGCAATATTATTGACGGTCCTAGCACTGGGATTTATCCTGATCTATATTTTAGTAAAAGGAATCCCAAACCTAAGCACAGACCTTTTTGCACTCAAGTATACGACCGAAAATGTGTCCATGCTTCCTGCAATTATAAACACACTGATCATTACCTTACTTTCCTTATGTATAGCAGGACCGATCGGAATTTTTTCAGCGATATATTTAGTAGAGTATGCAAAAAAAGGAAACAAACTGGTGGGAGTGGTTCGCGTTACGGCGGAAACACTGACAGGAATCCCGTCTATTGTCTATGGACTGTTCGGAATGTTATTCTTTGTTACAACTTTAAAATGCGGTTATTCCCTTCTGGCAGGAGCGCTGACCTTATCCATTATGGTGCTTCCGGTCATTATGCGAACAACGGAAGAGGCATTGTTAGCAGTTCCTAACTCCTTCCGTGAAGGAAGTTTTGGACTCGGAGCAGGAAAGCTGCGTACCATATTTAAAATAGTTCTTCCGTCGGCAGTACCGGGAATTTTAGCAGGAGTCATCCTTGCGATTGGACGTATCGTAGGTGAAACGGCAGCGCTGATTTATACGGCAGGTACGGTTGCAGAGATTCCTTCGAGCATCATGAGTTCAGGAAGAACACTTGCAATCCATATGTACAGTCTTTCAAAAGAGGGACTTTACACAGATCAGGCATATGCAACAGCAGTAGTATTATTAATCGTAGTAGTTCTGATTAATATGCTTTCTAATTTTGTGGCAAAAAAATTTACGAAAAAATAGGAGGAGCAGATGGGAAACAAATTTGAAATCAAAGATCTCAATCTGTATTATGGCGATTACCACGCGTTAAAAAATATCAATATGGATCTGGCTGAAAACGAGATCACAGCTTTTATCGGACCTTCGGGATGTGGTAAATCCACATTTTTAAAATGTCTGAACCGTATGAATGACTTAGTAGAAGGATGTAAGATTACAGGTTCCGTAACCTTAGACGGAGAGGACATTTACGGAAACATGGATGTCAATAAGTTAAGAAAAAGAGTAGGTATGGTATTCCAGAACCCGAATCCGTTTCCAATGAGTGTTTATGACAATATTGCCTATGGACCGCGAACCCATGGAATCCGTAATAAAAAAGTGCTGGATGAAATTGTAGAGCGTTCTTTAAGAAACGCAGCAATCTGGGATGAATTAAAGGATCGTCTGAAAAAAAGTGCACTTGGTCTTTCGGGAGGACAGCAGCAGAGACTCTGTATCGCAAGAGCACTTGCGGTAGAACCGGAGGTAATTCTGATGGATGAGCCGACTTCCGCATTAGATCCGATTTCTACTTCAAAAATCGAAGATTTAGTCATTGATTTAAAAAGTAAGTATACAATTATTATGGTAACGCATAATATGCAACAGGCAACCCGTGTCTCAGATAAGACAGCATTTTTCCTGTTAGGAGACATGATTGAATATGGAGATACTGAAGAATTATTCTCCATGCCGAAAGATAAAAGAACAGAAGATTACATCACAGGGAGGTTTGGATAATGCGAAACCGATTCGACAGACAGTTAGAGCAGCTTAACAATGAACTGATCAATATGGGAAGCCTGATAGAAGAAGCGATAGAGATGGCAATTACCGCACTGATGAAGCAGGATGCAAAGAAAGCAAAGGAAATTGTGGATTTCGATGAAGAAATTGATGAAAAAGAAAGAGAAATCGAGAGTCTTTGCCTGAAACTTCTCTTACAGCAGCAGCCGGTGGCAAAGGATCTGCGTCAGATATCCGCAGCATTGAAGATGATAACAGATATGGAAAGAATCGGAGATCATGCCGCAGATATTTCTGAGATGACAATCCTGATGGCGGGTACTCCTTATATCCGGAACATCGAGCATTTGCAGACAATGGCGAAAGAGGCAATGGTCATGTTAGTAAAGAGCATCGAAGCCTATGTGGAAAAAGATCTGGAAAAAGCAGAAAAAGTCATCGAAAGTGATGATATTATCGATGATTTATTTGATAAAATAAAAGCGGAGCTGATCGATGCGATCCATCAGAATCCGGACAACGGAGAACAGGCGGCAGATCTTCTCATGGTATCAAAGTATCTTGAGAGAATCGGAGATCATGCAACAAATATTGCGGAATGGGTAATCTTCTCCATTACAGGAAACCATCCGGGCTAGGAAAACAGCAAAGGAAAATACTTCTAACCTCGAAAATTTACATAGATTTTACATAAATACCCCTTGTTTTTTACAAACCCCACCTACAATGGCTTTGATAGTGTAAAAAAATAGTAAAGTATGTAAATTTAAGAGGAGAAGAGATGGATTTTTTTGATTTATTGACAATGGTAGGCGGACTGGCTCTGTTCCTGTACGGAATGGATGTTATGGGAGACGGTCTTGCAAAGACTTCCGGTGGTAAACTGGAACAGATCTTGGAAAAACTGACATCTACACCAATTAAAGCAGTATTACTTGGTGCAGGAGTAACGGCAGTCATTCAGTCATCCTCGGCAACGACAGTTATGGTTGTCGGTTTTGTTAACTCCGGGATTATGAAATTATCCCAGGCAGTGGGAATTATCATGGGTGCCAATGTTGGTACAACAATCACTTCCTGGATTTTGAGTCTGACGGGAATTGAGAGCGAGAACTTCTTTATACAGCTTTTAAAACCGTCCTCATTCGCTCCGATTTTAGCATTGATCGGAATCTTTATGATGATGCTGACAAAGGACAGCAAGAAAAAAGACATTGCATCCATTATGCTTGGATTTGCGGTCCTGATGTTTGGTATGGAAACTATGAGTGAAGCAGTAAAACCTCTTGCAGATGTGCCGGAATTTACAAATATCCTGATGATTTTCACCAATCCGATTCTTGGTATGTTAGCAGGTCTTGTTTTAACGGCAGTTATTCAGAGTTCTTCTGCATCGGTAGGTATTTTGCAGGCTCTTTGTGCAACCGGTTCGATGAGTTTTGGAATCGCATTACCGATTATCATGGGACAGAATATCGGAACCTGTGTTACGGCAATGATTTCTTCCATTGGAGCGAAGAAAAATGCAAAACGTGCAGCATTGATACATCTTTATTTCAATATTATCGGAACCGTACTGTTTATGGTGGCATTCTATGCGGTCAACTCGTTTGTACATTTTGATTTCTTAAACGATGCGGCAAACCCAATGGGTATTGCAGTAATTCACAGTACCTTCAACATTGCAGCAACACTGGTACTGCTTCCGTTTGGAAAGGTATTGGTAAAGCTGGCAACACTTACCATTCCGGAGACCGAGGACGAAAAAGTGGAGGAAATCCCGGATGCAACAAAACTTCTCGATACACGTTTCTTAGAGAAGCCGGCATTTGCAGTTGCACAGTGTAAGAATGTTGGAATTGAAATGGCAAAATTAGCACAGCGCTCTTTAGAGTATGCAATTGATTCCATTACGGATTATGACCAGAAAAAAGTCAAAGATGTTTTCCGTTTAGAGGATATGATCGACCACTATGAGGACGAGCTTGGAACATACCTGATGAAGTTAAGTGGAAAACCGCTGTCCGATGAGGATAACCATACCGTATCAAATCTTTTCCACTGTATGGGAGATTTTGAGCGGATCAGTGACCACGCTTTGAACTTAGCCGAAACTGCAATGGAAATGCAGGCAAAAGAGGAGACTTTCTCAGAAAAAGCAAAAGGCGAGTTAGTGACCTACGGCGAAGCAGTAAAAGAGATCATGGATCTATCCGTAGAGGCATATAAGTCAGGAAGCATGGCACTTGCTGAAAGAGTAGAGCCGTTAGAAGAAGTCATTGATGATCTGAATGTAAAGATCAAGAATCATCATGTAAAACGTCTTCGCAAAGGAAAATGTACGATTGAACTCGGACTTTCCCTGTCTGACATTCTGACAAACTATGAGCGTGTGGCAGATCATTGTTCTAACATCGCAGTCTGCCTGATTCAGGTTGAGGAAGACGGATTTGAGACACATGAATATCTGAATGAAGTAAAACAGAAGGATAATAAAGACTTCCAGAACTTATATCAGATGTATTATAATAAATATCAGATAGGTAAAGCTGACAAATAAAAAGCAGGTGATAAGATGGCTTTGATTTACATTGTAGAAGATGATGTGAATATTCGGGAAATTGAGACATTTTCTTTGAAAAACAGTGGTTACACGGTAATGGATTTTGAGTGTGCAAAAGATTTTTACCATAAACTTTCCGATAAGACACCGGACTTGATTCTTTTAGATATCATGCTTCCGGATGAGGACGGGCTTGAGATTTTAAGAAAGCTCAGAAAGAATCCGGAAACCAGAAAGGTTCCGATCATTATGGTAACAGCTAAAACCACGGAAATTGATAAGGTAAAGGGGCTAGATTCAGGAGCAGACGATTATCTGACAAAGCCATTTGGAGTCATGGAGCTGATCTCCAGAGTGAAAGCGCTTCTTCGCAGAAGTATGAATATGGACGAATCAAAGATTTTGTCCTTAGGTGAAATCTCTATTGATAATGAGAAACATAGAGTAAGCGTGCAGGGTCAGCCCTGCGAGCTTACTTATAAGGAATTTGAACTTTTGAAACTTATGCTCCAAAACGTTGGCATTGTTCTTTCCCGTGACGTAATTATGGAACGCGTCTGGGGAGTAGACTTTGAAGGAGAATCGAGAACCCTTGATATGCATATTAAGACACTCCGCCAGAAGTTAGGCGAAAGTGGAAAGCGGATCAAGACCGTGCGTAATGTAGGATATCGATTGGAGTAGTGATAAGATGAAAAAAAAGATAAATCTTCAATTTATGTTTATTTCGGCGGTAGGTATTCTGTTAACATTCTGTTTATCTACCGTTATTTTTTATGAATTATTTAAGAGTGAAGTGGTAGACGAGTTAAAGACCTATGCGGATGTCATCAAAGAGACACAGTCATACGATCAGATCCTGCAGGGAGAATACGATCCTGATGTGGATGACCTCAGGATCACAATGATAAAAAAAGACGGAAAAGTCTTTTACGACAGTTTTGCAGATGTAAAAAAAATGGAGAACCATGCAAACCGGCAGGAGGTCCGCCAGGCATTAAAGCATGGAAATGGAAAAGCAATCCGTACGTCGGATACTTTAGATAAGAATACGTTTTATTATGCAGTCCGTTTAGACGATGGAAATATTCTTCGTGTTGCAAAGGAGTCAAGAAGTATCTGGAGTGTCTTTATCAAAGTGACTCCGGCAATCCTGATCCTGATCTTTGTGATTCTTGCGATCAGTAAGATGCTGTCAGATGTTCTGACAAAGAGCCTGTTGTTGCCGATCGAGCAGATGTCAGAGAATCTGGATCACTTAGAGGACATCACAACCTATAAAGAACTGATGCCGTTTATCAATACGATACAGGAGCAGCATAAAAATATTTTAATGAATGCAAAGATGCGGCAGGAGTTTACGGCAAATGTCTCGCATGAATTAAAGACACCACTGACAGCCATTTCCGGTTATTCCGAGTTGATACAGAATGGAATGGCGAATGAAGAGGAGACTATCCGTTTTGCGGGAGAAATTCATAAGAGCGCAAAACGTCTGTTAACATTGATTAACGATACGATTCGTCTGTCCCAGTTAGATACCTCTGAGCAGAAGGTGATCTATGAAGCGATAGATTTGTACAAGATAGCCGAGGACTGTGTAAATATGCTGAAGTTTTCTGCCGAAAACCATGGTATTGACATATCCATACACGGAACAAATGCCTATTTAGAGGGCAACAGGGAAATGCTAGAAGAGGTAGTTTACAACCTCTGTGACAATGCCATCCGTTATAATAACGAAGGAGGCAAGGTAGAAGTTACGGTAAAACCTGTAAAGGGAAAAATCTATCTTTGTGTCGAGGACAACGGTATCGGAATCTCCAAAGAACATCAGGAAAGAATCTTTGAAAGATTTTACCGGGTGGATAAGAGCCGCTCGAAATCCACCGGAGGAACCGGACTCGGACTTGCCATTGTAAAACATATTATCCAGCAGCACGGTGCTCATATGGAGCTGACCAGTGAAAAAGGCAAAGGAACAAAGATAGAGATCGAATTTTCAAAGAGCAGATAAGAGTATTCTGCATAAGATAAAATAAAAAATGGATATCTTTAACAAAATACTCTTTTATACTTATCACAAATCTTTTATCCAGAAACGAATGAGAAATATGAGAGCATCTCTTCGTGAGATGGAAGAAATCTTAAATAAGGAAACCTAAGATTTCCTCAGGGGTGTCCACAATGTGGGATGCCCCTTCTTTTTCTAAAAAGGCACGTCCTTTAAATCCCCATGCAACGCTGATACAGTCCATACCGGAATTTGCAGCAGTCTGTAAATCTACTTCAGAATCCCCGACATAAACAGCAGAGTCGGCAGATTCACCCAATTCCTCTAAGGCAGTAAAGACGGTGTCCGGTGCAGGCTTCTTTCTCACGCCGGTTCTTTCGCCGATTGCAACAGAAATGATTCCTTCAAAAAAATCTGCTGCAAGACGTTTGACTGCTGCATCATTTTTATTAGAAACGATCGCCATAGGGATCTCATGTTCCTGTAAAGTCTTTAAAAGCTCCATAATGCCCGGATACGGAGCAGTTGCTTCTTTACAGTGGTCAGTATAGTAGGTTTTAAAAGCGGCAAATACTTCTTCAAACTGTGGGTTATCCTCGCCCTGTGGGATTGCACGGATCAAAAGAAGCCGCAGTCCGTTGCCGACAAAGCTCTGGACTTCAGGAAGCGTTCTGGTCGGCATATCAAATTCCTGCAACGTATGATTCAGGGCATTGGTTAAATCCTCGATCGTATTTAAAAGTGTTCCATCTAAGTCAAAGATGACGGTAGAATATTTTTTCAAGAAAAAGACCTCCTTGCAATTAATTTATGGATCGGGTGTCCGAGAGAAGAAAATTTTTCTTCGTATTCAGTCATTACATTTCCTTCGTTTAAGACCGGGTCGTGGTGCAGATCAAAGGTATGCGCATCAAGCGTCCATCCGGCTTCTGCTACTTCCTCCATAGAGAAAGCAAACAGATCATCATTGTCCGTCTTAAATTCCACAACACCGTTTCTAGCTAAAATCTTATCATAGCGTTCAAAGAACTGCCGGCTGGTCAGGCGGCGCTTGGCGTGGCGTTCCTTTGGCCATGGGTCGGAAAAATTCAGATAGATCTTAGCGACCTCTTCTTTATCAAAGACTTCCGTAATGATAGAAGCGTCCATGCACAAAAAGCGGATATTTGGCAGAGGCTCTATCTCCATCTTCTGTAAAGCACGGAGCAGTACGGAAGAATAACGCTCAATTCCGATGTAATTGATATCCGGGTGTTCTTTTGCAAGCTTCATGATGAACTGCCCCTTTCCCATGCCGATCTCAATGTGGATCGGATTCTCATTTCCAAATATCAGATGCCAGCGCCCTTTTTCTGCCATCGGTTCCTGTATACAATGCGGGCTGTCAGCGATTGCTTCATCTGCGCCTGGAATATTCCTAAGTCTCATAATGTCACTCCTATAAAATCATTTTGCAATACATATTTTACATGAAAAGGACAGGAAAAAAAAGAGTTTATAAAAAATAAGTTGCACCAAGAGGACAGGGAGATTATACTATTAAATAGTGAGCAATTTTAAAAATAGAAGATAGAAATATCAGGGAATGATAATATGGAGAAGAAAGAATGAAGAAAAACAGATGGAAAAAGGGCATAGCACTCTTTTTAAGCATAACGGCAATATTTACAGGCAGCATGATCCCGGTACAGGCATCTGAATACTGGCCGCAGGCACCGGAAACGGCATCTCCGTGTGTGATGGTGATGGAGATGAACACGGGAGCTGTATTATATGAAAAGAATGTAGACGAGGTTCATTACCCGGCAAGTATCACGAAGATTATGACAACGCTGATCGCCATTGAAAAAGGAAAGATGGACGATATCGTTACTTTTTCAGCGGATGCGGTATACAAAAACGAGGGAGACACCTCCCATATTTCAAGAGATTTAGAGGAGCAGATGACCTTAGAGCAGTGTCTTTATGGAGTCATGCTCGAATCTGCAAATGAATGTGCCTATGCGGTTGCAGAGCATATCGGCGGTGGTGATGTCAGCAAGTTTGTCGATATGATGAATGAAAAGGCAAAAGAATTAGGATGTACGAATACGCATTTTAATAACACGAACGGTCTTCCGGACGAGCAGCACTATACCTCAACGAGAGACATGCTCTTAATCGCCCGTGCCGCATATGAGAATGAGGAATTTCGTAAGATTACAGGTACGAAGGTCTATGTCATTCCTCCGACGAATAAGCATGAAGACGAAACCACACTACATAATCACCACAATATGCTCTATCCGTTCCGTACGGCAAAATATATCTATGATGGATGTACCGGAGGAAAGACCGGATATACCGTAGCGGCAAACAGTACACTGGTCACTTATGCAGAGCGTGACGGAATGTCCCTAGTCTGTGTCGTTATGAATGCACAGGCACCGGCGCATTTTGAAGACACGGTAAATCTGTTCAATTACTGTTTTGACAATTTTCAGATATTCAGTGTCAAAGATAATGAAAAAGCATATACCAAGGACAAGATACAGGATACGGGAATTCTGAATACGGATCAGTCCTTTGCAGGCTTGGATAAAAACGGAGGGATCATCCTTCCAAAGACCGCTTCTTTTGAAGATGCGAAAGTAGAAGTGAAAGAAAAAGGTGAATCAAAGAACAGTGCCGGCCGTCTGGAATACACCTATGCAGGACATGCTGTGGGTGGAGCCGATATCATGGTCACAAAAGCAGAGCCGGAGAAGTTCCCATTTGACAATACAAAAGAAGCAGGCAAAAAGGGAGAAAAGACAGCATACGTCAAAGGAAATACCATTGTGATGTTAGTGATCATCGTATTAGTCTGTGCAGCATTAGCACTGATCGGACGATATGTTTCCGATAACTCCTTTGTGATAAAGACGAAAGTGGACAGAAAGCGAAATAAACCGGACCCACGTTATACCATCATCCGAAATTCGAAAAAGAAATGGCGCAGAAAGTAGAATAAGACTTAAATCGAAGACAAGTAACATAGAAAAGGACAATTTCAAGTTGAAGAAATTGTCCTTTTTGTTATTTATAGACCTATCGAAAAAATAAATAAAATGTCAGATAATGTATAAATAATTCACATTAAAATATCTAACTTAAAGTTCTATCAGACTATTTAAAAGAGTTACCAAAACAGGTTTATTTAAAGTATAGAACAGGATCCCATTAGAAGTCTTTACCATCGTAATGTATTTATCCTGAAAGGTAATGGAACCTTCGATCGTATCCATCAGATAGGAAGCTAACTTAGCATCCGCTCTTAAAAATACAGTCTCATATTCTTCTAACGGCTCGACAGAAGCGGAAGCCTTTTGAAACAGATAACGCAGATCCTCTTCCTGTTCTAACTGTTCTCTGGACTTATTGATGATAAAATAGCCGTTAGAGTCCTTTGGCATATTCATGGATTTGACAGCCCGCTGCACCTGTTTGGCAAGACTGTCGGAGGCAGGATAAAGAGATTCAAAGTAAGACATGAAATCAGAAGCCTGCTTAAAGTGTCGGTTTGTTCCTTTTTCTAAAACCTCCGTCATCAGAATCCGCTTGATAATAGTTTCACAGGTCTGTCTTGACGGATTCTTGCGAAGTGTAGAATGCATGGTTTGATGGTCCATGGTAAATCCCCTTTCCTTTTTATTATAGTCATAGATTTCTCAATCATGTGCCAAAAGCATATAAGAATATTATAGAAAAAATCAACCGGAACAACAACCCTGTTTTACAAGGATTTTTCACTTTTATAGGTTTGACAGGGATTTTCCAAGAGCATATAATAAGTATATAAAAATACCAAAAGTACATCTATGGAGCGGAAAAAAATGGCAGAAGAGAAGAAAGAACGATTATCCAGACAAGAGAAGAAAGAGCAACAGCTAGAAGCAATCCGTAAGCTGATCGAAGAAAAGGGCGGGGTAGCGAAAACGTCAGAGCTGTATACCTTAGGTCTGGACTACCGGGTACTCCAGCGATTTGTAGAGGAAGGAAAGTTAGAAAGGATCAAGAGCGGGTACTATTCCTTAGGTTATCGTAAGAAATCCGAAGAAGAGATTATACCGGTGCTGTTCCCGGATGGAGTGCTGTGTATGGAGAGCGGTCTTTATTATCAGGGATATCTCAAAGAACGTCCTTACATATGGAGTATTGCGGTGGATAAGAACACTTCAAAATCCAGATTTAAGATGGATTATCCGATCGTACATCCATACTATACGGAAACGAAAGTCTTAGAGATGGGTGTCGAAACCTTCGATATGAACGGACAGAAGATAAAGATATACGAAAAAGAGCGTCTGATCTGCGACTGTCTGAAATATGAGGACAAGTTAGATGCAGACAGTCTGAAAAAGGGACTGCTTGCATTCATCAAAGATGAAGAAAAAGACATCGCAAAACTCATGATGTATGCAAGAGAGCGTCGAGTGGTAGAAAAAGTACGCAATAGGATCGGGGTGTGGCTGTAATGTCAAAAAAGAGCCTGTCAGCCGTAAAGGCAAAGAGTGAAGAACTGAAAATCCCATATGAGAACCTGTTATCGGCATTTGTCATAGAAGAAGCCGTAATGGCGTTCTGTGGATCTGACGAGGCAGAGAACTTCCGGTTAAAAAACAACAACATATTATCGTTAGAGTATTACAGGCGGAAAGCACCGACACGCTTAGAGTATATGATTCTCAGTGAGGAAGAGCTGACCGTGCGAAATGTGATACACCGTATGAGCCGGATTTTTCAGAATGAAAAAAAAGCAGAGCTTTGGTGGAAATACCGTGTAGAAAAAGAGGACGAAGGCATCTGCGTATATTTAAGTGCTAAAATCGAAGAACTTCAGATTCCGGTGCAGCTGGTCTTAGAGCAGGAAAAAGAGGAGCCGTCAGAGCCTTCCCATGAAGAGCTTCATCCATTTTTAGAAGAGGATCGGAGTGTGGAATATCTGCATTATCCGATGGAAGGGATATTAGCGGAGCATTTTATCCGTATCATGCGGGATATGGAGCTTATCAATGACATGGGAAGTTATTATATTCTCTATGAGCTGCTCAGCAAAGAAATGAACAGCAGCAGAAAAGTCACGGAGCAGATAGAAAGTCTTGCAAAAGAGCAGAGGATTCCGCTGAAAAAAGAGCGTTTTGAGATGTTTGAAGGATATCAGAACAGTTCTTATATGAAAAAGAAATGGAAATCCTATTTAAAGAAAGAAAAAAAGAAGACCTCTTCCTTTGAAGAGGTCATGAAAGTCATGATTGCTTATTATCGTCCGATCTGGGATTCCCTTGCCGAGGGAAATTACTATTTAGGAGACTGGATGCCGGAATTAATGCGTTATCTGGATTAACCGATTAACTGGAAGTTTCCTGAAATATGGCATCTCCTTCTAAATTATGCAGATACTGTAAAGCCTGATAATAGGAAGCTCTTGTATCGAGTTCAAAAAACTGTACATCAAGAGGCGGCAAAAAGTCTAAGTCCTCTTGCGGAACATACAACGTCTTACATTTGTCCTGAACATTCTTAATAGAATACTGGCGTAAAAGAAGGCATTTTCCTAATTTGGTAATGCAGGACTTAGAGTAAACCGTAGAAAGGATCTGCTCGGTCTCGTCTTCTTTTCGCTGTATCGTACAGATGTCGTAGGATGCACTCATTTCTAAGAGATGTGCAGCCAGCTTCGGATTAAAAAAAGGCGTATCTATGGAAATATAGAAAGCCCGTTCTTCATCGATCATGGACAAAGTGCTGAACACACCGGCTAAAGGACCGGCATTCAGGTAAATATCGGAAATCTCCTGTACGTTTAAATGCAGATGGGAATAAATCCCCTTCTGCTTTACGGATAAATATATTTTTGAGAAATATGGCTCAAATTTATGAACAAGGTATTCAACCATGCAGCAGTTGCCAAATGGAAGCAGGGCTTTGTCAGAACCCATGCGTGAACTGTCACCGCCACAGAGAATTACTAATGCATTCTCCATAGGAATCCTCCTTTGTAAAAGACTAGAATCGACAATACTATATCACAAAACCGAAATGATTGCGAGGAAAAAATGAAGCAGGAATACTTAGATGCAAAATTAGAAAGATATCGTCAAAAAGAAATATACCCGTTTCATATGCCGGGACATAAGCGAAAAGAGCATGCATTAATGGATCCTTATTCCATGGATATCACGGAGATCGAAGGGTTTGATAATCTGCATGAGCCGGAAGGAATCCTGTTAGAAGGCAAGGAACGGTTAGCAGAGTTATATGGAGCAAAAGAGAGTTTTTTCTTAGTAAACGGAAGTACCTGCGGACTGTTAGCAGCGATCAGTGCCGCCACAAGGCGGGGAGATACCGTCCTGATGGCAAGAAACTGTCATAAAGCCGTCTATCATGCCGTGGAATTATCAGAGTTAAAGACCGAATATCTCTATCCGTCCATCACGAAAGAAGGGATACAGGGCAGCATCCATCCGAAAGATGTGGAGGAGGCATTGAAAAGACATCCTAAGATCAAAGCCGTTATCCTCACCTCACCAACTTATGATGGAGTGCTTTCGGATATCAGAACGATCGCAGGGATGGTTCATGAGAAGAACATTCCGCTCATCGTAGACGAGGCACACGGAGCACATCTTGGATTTTCAAAGAGTTTTCCGGCTTCTGCAGTATCAGAAGGAGCGGATGTCGTGATCCAGAGTTTTCATAAAACACTTCCGTCACTGACGCAGACAGCCGTGCTCCACCGCATGAGTGAACGGATCGCACCCGAAAGAATACGAAAATATCTGAGCGTGTATCAGACATCTTCTCCATCCTATCTGTTAATGGCATCGATAGACCGGTGTGTGAGGATAATGCAGAGCCGAAGTGAGCGGTATTTTGCAGACTTAGAAGAGAATCTGACCACCTTTTATCGGAAGGTGCAAGACTTAAAGCATTTAAAAGTCCTGACAGAAGAAGATTTTTCAAAAGAAGAGGGATATGCATTTGATTCTACAAAAATCCTCATTTATACGGGAAATACGGATATGACCGGAAAAGAACTGATGGACATATTAAGAAAAGACTGGAATCTGGAGTTAGAGATGGCTTCCGGGTATTATGCACTGGCACTGACCGGCATTATGGACACGGAGGACGGATTTTTCAGTCTTTCCGAAGCACTTCATACGATCGATGAACAGATGAAAAAGACAGGGAAAGATGTTGCGGTAGAAGAATCTATCAAAATAGAAGATGAAAACGAACATGTTTCGTATCTCTTTATGCAGGAATTGTATGGAAAAAAAGAAGTGGTCTACCCGGTCTGGGAAGCAGAGGACATGAGAAAAATGGAGATCTCTTTAGAAAGTGCATTAGGAAAGATTAGTGCGGTAACGGTCAGCCTGTATCCGCCGGGAATCCCGCTCCTGCTTCCGGGAGAACGGATCGAGAATGGATTTTTAGAAGGAATCGCAAAATGCCGGGAAGGCGGACTGCATATCAGCGGATTGTCCGGGACATCAAATGAACGGATAGAGGTTGTGATTCCGTAAAAATTATATTATACTATTTATAATTGGCTTTTTGCCAAAAACGCATCAAGGGAGAGATCATGGGCAGAATATTTTGTCTGATGGGGAAAAGTTCATCAGGAAAAGATACGTTATATGCAAGATTATCAGAGAAGCTGCATTTTTCTACCATCGTTCCCTATACCACACGCCCGATCCGGGAAGGTGAAGAAGAGGGAAGAGAATATCACTTTATTACGGAAAAAGAAGTAGAAGAGTTCGAAAAGCAGGGGCGCATTATTGAGCTACGCGCATATAATACGGTACACGGGGTCTGGAAATATCTCACAGTGGATGACAAACAGACCGATGTAGAGCATCGCGATTATCTGATGATCGGAACGGTGGAATCCTACCGGAAATTAAAAGAATACTACGGAGAAGCGTATCTGGTGCCGATATATATAGAAGTAGATGATGGTGTCCGTTTGCAGAGAGCATTAGAACGGGAGAGAAGTCAGGCAGAGCCGAAATATGCGGAGATGTGCCGCAGATTTTTGGCGGATGAGGCAGATTTTTCACCGGAAAAGCTGCAGGAGGCAGGCATCACAAAGACATTTGTTAACAACGATTTAGAGCATACCGAGCAGGAGATCATTTCTTATGTGAAATCCTGTATGACAGAATCCACAATGAGGTGACCGTATGGATATGAAGATTAATGAGACAACTCCGGTTTCTCAGGTAGAAGCGACCGCTCCAAAGGAAAAGGTGGACGGAGATTTTAAGTTTACCTTAACCAGTAAGATTGAAGAGTCGGAATTGCAGGAAAAGCTCAACGGACTGATGAAAGAGATCGACAAACAGGGCAAGAAGCTTTCCGAGCATATGGATGTAAGAGATATGAAAAAATACCGCTCGCTCGTCAAGGAATTTATGAATGAGGTAGTCAACCGTTCCCATAAATTTTCCAGAGAGAATTTTTTAGACCGGCGCGGCAGACACAGGGTATATGGTATTGTCCGTCTGGTGGATAAGAATTTGGATGAATTAGCGGAAGAGTTAGTCAAAGATGAGAAAGATCATATTAATATTTTAAATAAAGTGGATGAGATCAGGGGACTTCTGATCGACATTTCTACATAAAGGAGATTTCAATGGCAGGATTTGCGGAGATTATAGGACATGAACAGATAATTGAACATTTACAGAATGCGATCTTATCGCAGAAGGTTTCACATGCCTATATTTTAAACGGACCGGATGATTCCGGGAAAAAAATGATAGCGGAAGCATTTGCAATGGCACTTCAATGCGAAAAGCATGGGACAGAGGGCTGTATGGAATGTCATTCCTGCAAACAGGCGATCAGCAAAAACCAGCCGGATATTATTTATGTGACACATGAGAAGCCAAACACGATTTCCGTGGATGATATCCGTAGACAGGTAAAGGACGATGTGGATATCAAGCCATATGCAAGTCCTTACAAGATCTATATCATCGATGAAGCGGAAAAAATGAATGTACAGGCGCAGAATGCATTGTTAAAAACGATCGAAGAGCCGCCGGCATATGTGGTCATCCTCTTATTGACAACCAATGCAGATTCGTTTCTGCCAACGATAAATTCCCGCTGCATCACACTGGATTTAAAAGCAGTGCCAAATGAAAAGATCAAAAGTTATCTGATGGAGCATTGCCGGATCCCTGATTATCAGGCAGAAGTGTGTACGGCGTTTGCACAGGGAAATGTAGGAAAAGCGATCAAATTAGCATCCTCAGAATCCTTTAACGAGATTAAAAACTCGGCATTACAGCTGATCCGCAGATTAAAAGAGATCGATCTCTACGAAATGATGGAGGCAGTAAAGCAGATTAGTGAATACAAACTGGAAATAAACGACTATTTTGATATCATGATGATCTGGTATCGGGATGTCTTATTATATAAAGCAACAGCAGATGTCAATCATCTGGTATTCCGGGATGAGATCTATGACATCAAAAAAAGTGCAAGTAAGAGTTCCTATGAAGGAATTGAGCAGATTTTAGAGGCATTGGAAAAAGCAAAGGTTCGTCTGAATGCCAACGTCAATTTGGATCTGGTCATTGAACTGCTGTTGTTGACGATAAAGGAGAATTAACATGATAAAAATTGTAGGAGTCCGATTCCGTAAAGCCGGAAAAATCTATTATTTTGACCCGGCAGGAATGGAGATAGAAACGGGAACACATGTGATTGTGGAGACAGCCCGTGGAATAGAATTTGGAACCGTGATGATTCCACCGAGAGAAATAGAAGAGGACGGTGTCGTACAACCGTTAAAGCCGGTGATCCGCATTGCAACAGAAGCAGATGAGATCACGGAGCAGAAGAATAAGGAAAAAGAAAAAGAAGCCTTTCAGATCTGCTTAGAAAAAATCGCAAAACACAAACTGGAAATGAAGTTAGTGGAAGCAGAGTACACCTTTGACAATAACAAATTGCTTTTTTATTTTACGGCAGACGGAAGAATTGATTTCCGTGAGCTGGTAAAGGATTTAGCTTCGGTATTCCGTACCCGTATCGAATTACGGCAGATCGGTGTGCGTGATGAGACGAAGATTCTTGGAGGGATCGGTATCTGTGGACGGCCGTTGTGCTGCAGCACACATTTATCAGAGTTTATACCGGTATCCATTAAAATGGCAAAAGAGCAGAACCTCTCTTTGAACCCGACAAAGATTTCCGGAGTCTGCGGACGATTGATGTGTTGTCTGAAAAACGAAGAAGAGACCTATGAATACTTAAACTCCAGACTGCCAAACGTCGGTGACCATGTCACAACGGTCGAAGGTTTAAAGGGTGAAGTACAGAGCGTATCAGTTCTGCGTCAGCTTGTAAAAGTGATCGTAGAAGTCAATGATGAAAAAGAAATCCGTGAATACAAGGTGGACGAGCTGAAATTCCGTCCGAAACGCCGCCGCGACAACACGAAGATTTCCGCGGAAGAAATGAAGAAGTTAAAGGCGTTAGAGGACAACGGAGGAAAGTCTAAGATTGATGATACAAAATAATCTGTTAGAGAATGAACGGATAGACGATCTACAGAGAAACGGTTACCGAATCATACAGAATCCGGAAAAATTCTGCTTTGGCATGGATGCAGTGCTGCTCAGCGGTTTTGCAAACGTAAAACAGCAGGAAAAGGCTCTTGACTTAGGAACAGGAACCGGGATCATTCCGATTCTTCTAAAGGCAAAGACAAAGGGAGCACATTTTACCGGACTTGAGATCCAAAAAGAGAGTGCAGACATGGCAAGAAGAAGTGTCGTACTCAATGGATTAGAAAAGGACATCGAAATCGTAACAGGAGATATCAAAGATGCTTCAGAATTGTTTGGAGCATCTTCTTTTGATATCATTACCACAAATCCGCCTTATATGATAGGGCAGCATGGACTGCAGAATGGAAACGAAGCAAAGACCATTGCCAGACATGAGATACTCTGTGATCTGGAGGACATTTTAAGGGAGGGCAGCAGACTGCTCAGAGAGCATGGAAGATTCTATATGGTGCATCGTCCGTTCCGGTTGGCGGAAATCCTGAGTAAAATGTGTGCATACAGGATAGAGCCAAAACGGATGCGGCTTGTTTATCCCTACGCAGATAAAGAACCGAACATGGTACTGATCGAGGGATTAAAAGGCGGAAAGCCGCGGATGACGGTAGAAAAACCACTGATCGTCTATCAGGAGCCGGGGGTATACACCGACGAGATCTATGAAATCTATGGGTATTGATATCAGACAGAAAGGAATACCGGAATGCAAGGAAAATTATATTTATGTGCAACTCCCATCGGAAACTTAGAAGATATTACCCTGCGTGTCCTTCGGACATTGCAGGAGGTGGATCTGATCGCGGCAGAGGATACACGCAATTCCATAAAGCTGTTAAACCACTTCGACATCAAAACTCCGATGACAAGTTATCACGAATTTAATAAGATCGAAAAAGCACATCAGCTTGTGGAAAAGATGCAGTCGGGAACGAACATAGCGTTGATAACGGATGCCGGAACACCGGGAATTTCAGATCCGGGAGAAGAGTTAGTAAAGATTGCCTATGAAGCGGGAATTGAAGTAACCTCCCTTCCGGGAGCAGCAGCATGTATTACGGCATTGACGCTTTCGGGGCTGTCTACCAGAAGATTTGCATTTGAAGCATTTTTGCCAAAGGATAAAAAAGAGCGGAAAAGGGTGTTAGAGGAACTAAAGGATGAGACACGCACGATCATCATATACGAAGCACCTCATCATCTGATAAAGACCTTAGAGGAGTTAGAAAAAGAACTTGACAACCGTAAGATCACACTTTGCCGGGAGCTGACCAAAAAATATGAAGAGGCTCATAGAACGACAATACATGAGGTCTTGGACTACTATAAAGACAAAGAACCCCGCGGAGAATATGTCTTAGTACTCGAGGGAAAGACAAAAGAACAGGTAGAGGAAGAACGGAAAAAAGAGTGGGAAAACCTTACGTTAGAGGAACATATGCAGGTTTATGAAGAAAAAGGTGTTTCTCATAAAGAAGCTATGAAGCTGGTTGCAAAGGACAGAGGAATTTCAAAACGGGATGTCTATCAGGCATTGATTTAAAAAAGAAAAAGAATATAGAGAGTTGGAGTGAAGAGAATGTTATATATTGAACGCAGAGAGAAAATATTAGAGATGCTGAGAAAATCAGGAAATGTGAAAGTTTCAGATTTGGTGGATATATTTCATGTAGATGCGACAACCATAAGAAGAGATTTAAAAGCACTGGCAGATAATGAAAAAGTTAAGACGGTATATGGTGGTGCGTATTACATTAATGAAATGTCACAATGGCCCATAGAGGATAATCCCGATGTAAAGAGAACGATAAATATTGAGAAAAAACAGATTGTTGCACAGAAGGCTGCAAAGGAAATCAAAGACGGCGATACGATTATATTAAATAATGGGGTGACAGCCGAATTGATTTTGGATTACTTACCGGAGATGAAATCCCTGAATCTGATTACACAATCTTTAATTATTGCACAGAAAGCGGTAGAGAAGCAGTTTATAGATGTATATCTTCCAGGTGGAAAATACAGAAAGAAGTCAGGAATGTTTTATGGTGATTTTGCAATTGATGCAATTAAAAAATTTCGTGCCAGCAAAATATTTCTTGGTATTCTGGGCGTATCCATTCACGATGGAGTCACGCATCCGGCAATTGAGGAAGTTCCTGTTATGCAGGCGTTATTAGAAATCAGTCATAAAAAGTATCTGATTGCTGATACAACAAAGTATGGAAAAGCATTTTTGGGAAAAATAGCCGGCTTATCGGAGTTTGATACTTTAATAGCAGATGAAGATCTGCCAGAAATCTATTATAAATATGCAGAAGAACACGGAATACGAATAATATAAGCTGTAAAAGTGCGAAAAAGGGCATAAAAATGCATAATAATGTTTTATGCCCTTTTATATTGACAAAAATGCAAAAACATAATAAAATAAAGCATGTAAATGATATAAATGTGCACAAATATCATAAGTAACAGAGAAGAAAAAACAAAAACGGGTAACAAGATGCATATGAAAAGCATCAGAAAGGACATGCTATGGGAAAAGATTATATTTTAGTAATTGATGAGGGTACTACAGGAACAAGAGCTATCTTATTTGATAAAAAATTTCAGATTGCAGAGCAGTCATATGAAGAATTCTGTCAGCATACTCCGGCAGAGAATATGGTAGAGCATGATGCAGAAGAAATTTATGATTTAAGTGTTAAAATGTGTAAAAATGTAATTGAGAAAAAGGGAATCTCAGCAGAAAATATTATTGGTATCGGTATTACAAATCAGAGAAATACGGCAGTAATCTGGGATAAACATACAGGAAAGCCGTTACACCATGCACTTGTATGGCAGGATTCACGAATGGGAAAAATGTGTGAGGATATTAAAGCGACACCATTTTTTGAAGAGATTTTAAATACAACCGGAAAAGTAATTGGTCCACACACCAATGTGCTTTTCCTGAAATGGTATCTTGACAATATTCCTGGAATTAAAGAGAAAATCGAAAAAGGAGATGTCCTTTTCGGAACAATCGATACCTGGCTAGTATGGAAGCTGACCGGTGGAAAAGTACATGCAACCAGCTTTTCTAATGCTTCTAGTACAGGATGTATGGATGTTGAAAAGCAGGAGTGGTATCAGAAATTGTTTGACTATGTAGGAGTGCCGGTATCTGTATTCCCGAGCATCCAGTCAGAATCCTCCGATTATGGAGAAACTACTATTTTTGGAGGTTCTATTCCAATCCGTGGAGTGATTGCAGACCAGCAGTCCGCATTATTTGCAGAGGCATGTATTGATGCAGGAACCGTAAAATGTACCAATGGTACCGGCAGCGTCTTAAATATTAACGTTGGTTCAAAATTCCAGACATCACCGGGTGGAGTAGATACTATAATTGCATGGAACTTAGACGGAAAGTGTACATATGCAGTTGAGGGACTTGTCCCGGTTACCGGTTCTGCAATACAGTGGCTTCGTGATGGATTAAAAATTATAGAGAGTGCAAAAGATATAGAAAAATTGGCATCCAGTGTTCCGGATACAAACGGTGTATACTTCATTCCGGCATTAAGCGGATTGATGGCACCTCATCAGGACCCGTTCGCAAGAGGAATGATGATTGGAATCACCAGAGGTACGACAGACGCACATATTGCAAGAGCAACCTTAGAAGCAATTGCATTTTCCATCAAAGATATTTTGAATATTGTAGAAGAGAATGGCGTTAAAATTAAAGAGATTAAGATTGATGGTGGTGCTTCAAAGAATAATCTGCTGGCACAGACACTTGCAGATTACTGTGATGCTGAAATTATGCGTCCGGAATCCTTAGAAGCAACAGCCTTAGGGGCAGCCTATATGGTGGCATTATATGCAAACCTGATTTCCTCAGAAGACGTGAAAGGATTGGTAAAAATAGAATCCGAATTTAAACCGGAAATCAAAAAAGAGAAGATGAAAGAACATTACGAGTATTGGAAAGATGCTGTAGAACGTTCTAAAAAATGGATAAAAGCCTAATCAGGTCAGGAAAAAATAGTAGGAGGAGAAAAGGATATGAGAGAACGTTTTTTTAAGCTTCGCGATAAACTTTTGAACACAACTCCCAAAATCTGTATCGAGAGAGCAAAGATTGTAACGGAAGCCTATAAGAAATATGATGCCTATCCAAATATTGAAAAAAGAGCAATGGCATTAGCGGATGTTTTAAGAAATATGACCATCTATATTGAAGAAGAGCAGCTTTTAGCCGGAAATCAGGCAAGTTCAAACCGGGCAGCACCACTTTTCCCGGAGTATGCATTTGCATATATCTTAGATGAACTGGATGATTTAGAAAAAAGAAGCAGTGATAAATTCACCATTACGGAGGAGGACAAAAAGGTATTAAGAGAAATTCTTCCGTGGTGGGAAGGAAAGACCTTAAAAGACAGAGCCATAGCCATGCAGCCACAGGAAGTATTAGATGACCGGGTTACCGGTGTACTCGGATGGCAGGGAAATGTTTCAACAGGAGAAGGTCACATTGTTCCGGATTATGACATGGTAGTACGCCTTGGATTTGCCGGACTACGGGATAAGATCCAAAAGCATATGGATGAACTGGATTTAAGTAAACCGCAGGATTTAGAAAAACTGACCTTTTACCGCGCCTGCAAAGCTATTATAGACGGATGTCTCGATTACATCAAACGTTATTGCACATTAGCAAAAGAACAGGCAGAGCAGTGTGAAGATGCGGTAAGAAAAGAAGAACTGTCAGGAATCAGCCAGAGGTGTCAGGCATTGTTAGAAAGAGCACCGGAAACCTTTTTCGAGGCACTGCAATGTGTATGGTTTGTACAGGTCATCCTGCATATTGAAACCAATGGACACTCCCTTTCTTTTGGACGGTTTGACCAGTACATGAATCCATTCCTGCAAAAAGACTTAAAGGAAGGCAGGATTACGATGGAAGAGGCAGAAGAAATGCTTGGCTGCTTCTACCTGAAGATATACAGCAACAACAAATTGCGTTCGTGGTCGAATACCCTGACACAGATGGGTTCCCCTACCTATCAGAACATCTGCTTGGGTGGACAAAAGGCAGATAAAACAGATGCCGTAAATGAGATGTCCTGGCTGTGTCTGGAAATGTTAGATGAGATACGTCTGCCGGAGCCGACGATGTATATCAGAGTTCATGAAAATATATCAGAAGCATTTTTGAAACGGGCAGTCAAAATCGTAAAACAGGGTGTAGGAATGCCAGCCTTTGTAAATGATCAGACCATCATCCCGGCATTAGAGCGAAGAGGTGTAACAAAAGAGGACTCATGGAATTACTCCACCATGGGCTGTACAGAAGTTCAGGTACCGGGCAAATGGGGATATCGTGCAAACGGAAAGAGCAAGATCAATCTCTTAAAGATACTTGAAATCGTTTTAAATGGAGGAAAAGACCCAAGATCCGGAAAACAGGTATTTACCGATATGAAGCCATTAGAAGAATATACCTCCATTGAAGAACTGAAACAGGCTTATAAGAGAGCCATAGAGTATTATATGAGACTGCATGTAATTGCAGATAACGTAAACGAGCTGGCAATGACCCAGATGACACCGGATGCGTTTTGCTCCTTGCTGATGCAGGATTGTTTAGGCAGAGGAAAAGCCATCAAAGAAGGTGGAACCATCTATGACATCGTCAGTGGTACACTGGTTGGTATCCCAAATGTGGGAAATGCTGTTTATGCCATTAAGAAAAATGTCTTTGATGAAAAACGGATGACGGCGGCAGAGCTGAAAGAAGCCTTAGATAACAACTTCGCAGGTGAAAAAGGCGAGGTCATCAGAAAATATCTGTTAGAACGGACCGAAAAATATGGAAATGATGAAGAGGAAGTCGACGAACTGACCAATGAACTGGCAAACTATTATGTAGACCAGATATATCATTACAAGACTCTCCGCGAGGGCAAAGGTCCGATCGGATGCTGCTATACCAGCTCAACCGTAACCATAACAGCCAATATTCCTTCCGGTGCGATCGTTGGAGCTTCCGCTGACGGAAGAAAAGAGGGAATGCCGACAGCAGACGGAATCTCTCCATCCACGGGAACCATGAAGAAGGGCTTAACGGCAATGTTCCAATCTGTAGGAACATTGAATACAGAGCTTTTCACAGGAGGACAGCTGTTGAATGTAAGGATCAATCCGAGTACACTGAAAACAGAAGAGGACGAGGATAAATTCATACAGATTTTAAAGGCAGCAGGAGATCTTCACTGTTGGCACTCCCAGTATAATGTAGTTTCTAATGAGACACTGCGGGATGCACAGAAGCACCCGGAGAATTATCAGGATCTGATGGTAAGGGTAGCAGGCTACAATGCACTGTTTACATCCCTGAACCAGGAACTGCAGGAAGACATTATTGCGCGTACACAAATGGATCTGTAAAAATCCTAAAGGGAAAAGAAGATGGATAAAACAATGAAAGCAAATGTATTTAATATTCAGAGAAATTCCATACATGACGGACCGGGTATCAGAACAAACGTATTTTTTAAAGGGTGTCCTTTGCGTTGCAGATGGTGCTGCAATCCTGAATCGTGGAGAACAGAATCTTTTGTATATAGCGAAAACATAAAGTGCATCCATTGTGGAAAATGTGTTGCAGCATGCAAAATGCAGGCAATTACGACGGAAAATGAAAAACAGGTAATAAATTACGAAAAATGTAAGGAATGTACAGACAAACATTGCGTGCAGATATGTCCTTCCGGTGCGCTTTCCATCATGGGAAAAGAAATGAGCGTAGAAGACATCTGGGAAGAAGTAAAAAGAGATCAGATCTTTTACGGAAAAAACGGTGGTATCACGGCGAGCGGCGGAGAACCGCTGCTCCATGCAAAATTTATAAGGGAGCTGTTTGAATACTGCCACACACATGGGATCACAACGGCAATAGAGACCTGCTTATGTGTAGAAAAAGAAAAAGTCCATGAAGTATTAGAAGTGACCGACTATGTTCTATGCGATTATAAGCACTGGGACAAAGAGAAGTTCTATCAGTGGACAGGCGGCAATTTAGACATCATAGAAGAAAATCTGGCAGACATCTTAAGCAGTAAAAAAGATGTAGTGGTCCGAACCCCTCTGATCCCCGGTTTTAACGCAGACAGAGAAACAATTCAAAAGATGTGTAGAAAATTAAAAGATTTAGGGGCAGAAAAGATAGAATTACTCCCATACCATCGTTTGGGAAAAATCAAATATGAAAACATGAATATGCCATATGGAATGAAAGATGACAAGTTATTGCCGGAAGAGCTGATCCGGGAATTAAAGAGTATTCCTGAAAGCATGTAGAGGTACATTCCGAAAGCATTGCGGGGTGTTACAGCCCTGTAGGATAAGTGGGAAGTGACGGTTGATCACTTCCCACTTTCCGGTATATAGTCTAATAAATATTTTTTTATAATATCAAATGGTGCAGGTCCGATCCGAAGGACCGCTTCGTGGAATGCCCGGTCGGTGTATTTTTCTCCAAGGGCTTTTTTTGCGTACTTCTGTAAATCTAAAAACTTCAGATATCCGATATAGTATTTTAAATAATTTGCCGGTTCACCTAAAATATATTCATAGGTGTCATTTGCGGCGGAGGCATTGCTGATGCCATAGTCAGAAAGGAAGTTCTTGACATCGGAAGCATCCCAGCCCTGGTAGTGGATGCCCATGTCCATGCTTGCATACAGACTTAAAAGGATCGACTGGTTTAATTGTAAAACCTTGGCGAGATCCTTATCCAGTCCCGCATACTGATAAGAGATCATTTCCACATAGGTTGCCCAGCCTTCCGTGTAGCCGGAGTAATTCAAAAGCTGACGCACGGACGGCAGACCGGAAGTATTTGCAAAGACGTTCTGGTACAGATGTCCCGGAAAGCCTTCATGTGCTAAGGTTGTAAAGAGCTTCATTTTTTCATAATGAGAACCTTCATTAATATAAATAGAATTTTCTTTATAGTCATCAATCGGAGAGGTCAGATAAAAAGCAGGGGACAGATATTCTTCTAATGCTTCATCCACATACTTTACCGTAAAATTCGCATCCGGTGCCTCCGGAAAATCCTTCTTGATCGTCTCCTTTAACTGTGCAAGGATCTGTGACGGATCACTGGTATCAAGCTGGTAGGATTCGCTCTCCTTTGCCAAAATGGGATTTTTGGTCAGCAGTTCGGAAAGCTGCAACAAATCTTCTTTTCGTTTTTGTTCGACCTGTTTTTGTAAGTCCTTGATACTGTCGGACGAGCCGGTGGAGTATCTGACCAGATATTCATAGTAGTCTTTTCCGTCCTCGTAATTGCAAAGACCGCCTTTGTTACTGCCGGAATCTTTAAGTTCTTCTATGGCGGCGGCAAGATTTTCATAAGCCGGGATAATCTTTTTTAAGACATAGGTTTCGTTTTGGGAACGATATTCCTCCTTGGCACTTGTGCTTAAAGTGGACAGAGATTCGATCCGGTTATCAAAAGTCTCGATCAAAAAGCAGGATTTCGGGTTTTCTATAAAATCCTGACACTGGCTGATAACGGTGTCAGCGTTTTGCTTAGACATAAAAAGTCCGGCATTTGCCTTTGATTTTTCAAACTGAATGATCTCATCAAAATAAGAAGGAAGCAGTGACAGCAGTTCTAAGTAATCGGTGACATCTTTCTCGCAGCGGAAAGTATATTCTGCTAGAAGAACCGGAAGCTGGGTATGGGTACCGGTACTTGGCTGGAGAACCTCGCTATAGAGATAGAGCTTTGCATTATCGAGTTCTAACTTAGAGTAATCGTCTAAAATATCATAGGTAAGCTGCTGGTCATCCCGTAAAGCAGGATAAGAAAAATCGTCTAATGAAGAACGCATATTTTCTAACATGGTGACACTTTCGGACAGGGATTCATCCGTGACGGAACCTAAGGAGATCTCATAATCATTGATCCCATAGGCAGCCGGATCAGCTAACGTATAATGCAGGGCAATCGTGTTCAGAGTGACCTCCTCTTCAAACAGTTCATCGGTATAGGTATCGAACTCTGATTGGATCTCGGATTCTTTTTCTTCGGATTTCAGGGAAGGAAGAGATTTTTTGACATTACAGCCGGTAAAAAAAGAAGCCGTAAGTACAAGACTCATTCCCAAAGCAGCAAAACGTTTTCTATATGTCATGATTTTGTCCATCCGTTCTTATATTTAAGTTACCTCATTCTAACATATCTTATCGTAGAATTATATATTTTATTCTTCTTTTTCAGAATCTTCATCGAATGCAAAAGTATGCATAGAATAGAAAAAAAGCAAGAGGAAAAATCCATGTTAAATTACCTATGGGGCTTTATGATCATCATAGGAACGATTTTTGCAGCTTTTACCGGAAATCTGCCAAGTGTCACGGAAGCGGCGCTGGATTCGGCAAAAGAAGCGGTAACGCTTTGCATTACGATGATCGGAGTCATGTCCTTCTGGGTGGGGCTGATGAAGATTGCGGAGCGGGCAGGACTGATAGAGGGGGCTTCTAAAAAATTAGAGCCGCTTTTAACCTTTTTGTTTCCTTCTATCCCAAAAGATCATAAAGCAAGAGAATATATTTCCACAAACATGATCGCAAACTTTTTCGGACTTGGCTGGGCGGCAACACCTGCCGGGATCAAGGCGATGGAGGAGCTTGAAAAATTAGAGGATGAAAGAAGAAAAAGTCCGGTGCTTGGCAAAAGGGGAGTGCCAAAAGGCATCGCTAATACAGAAATGTGTACATTTTTAATTGTCAATATTTCCTCGCTTCAACTGATCCCGATCAACATTATTGCCTATCGGACGCAGTATGGTTCCACGAACCCTACAAGAATTGTGGGAGCGGCAATTTTAGCAACCACGGTGTCGACTGCAGTTGGAGTTATTTTTGCATGGGTGATGGAAAGGGTGAAGAAGGTATGAAAATCTTACTGTTTTTATCGGATGCCATTATCCCGCTTTTAATATTTTCCATTGTAGGTTACGGACTGATGGCAAAGCAGAATGTCTATGACGATTTTATCGACGGGGCAAAAGACGGATTTCACACGGTCATTCAGATCATGCCGACTCTGATAGGTCTGATGATCGGTGTGGGGATCCTTCGTGCGTCAGGATTTTTGGATTTTATTTCAAAGCTGATCGCACCGTTGACAGAGCTGGTCGGATTTCCTTCGGAACTGGTCCCGGTCACAGTCGTAAAGATGTTTTCATCCTCCGCGGCAACCGGACTGGTGCTAGATATTTTTAAAGAATATGGGACAGATTCACTGATCGGTACAATGACATCTTTAATGATGAGCAGTACGGAAACGATCTTCTATACGATGTCTGTCTATTTTATGGCGGTCAAGGTCAGTAAAAGCCGCTGGACACTGGCAGGTGCGTTGCTGGCAACCTTAGGCGGTACGGTGGCAAGTGTGGTACTGGCGTATATGATGGTGTAAAATGTAATGGAATATAAAACCGTTCATTTTCAAGGGATTGGAGATGGACGGTTTAGATACCGGATATGAAAAAGTATCAAAAAGCGGTTTCCTAAAAATTTTTTGATTGGCAACTTGCACAAAGCCGAGTCTATTTTGTCCCAAAGTCACAAAAGCAGTCCCGGTTTTGTACAACTTGCCAGCCACTAAGTTGTGAACCATTTTTTGACACTTTAATCAAAACAGGTATAAAAACTAAAATTTTTGCATAGAATTTGACAGTTAGAAGAAATAGGTCTATAATAATTACATTGACGCGGGATGGAGCAGTCTGGAAGCTCGTCGGGCTCATAACCCGAAGGTCGCAAGTTCAAATCTTGCTCCCGCAACTCGAAGGGCATTATTGCAGAGATCAGAGAATCCTGTGGTAGTGTCTTTTTTGTTTAAAAACATAGTGGTTGTACAAAGAAAAGATACATATTATAATGCAGATAGAGAGAAGGAACTGGGCAGCATTTTGATGAAAGAAGCAATCCTGACAGCAAAAATAAAACATAAAAAAGTGTAACATAAAAAAATAACGCGAGGAGGCCTGTAACATGAACGAGATAGAGCGATTTAAAGAACTGGTGGAAAATTCGGATAATATTGTATTTTTTGGCGGTGCGGGAGTATCGACCGAGAGCGGTATCCCGGATTTTAGAAGTGTAGACGGTCTGTATAACCAGAAATATGATTATCCACCGGAAACGATCTTAAGCCATTCCTTCTATCTGTATCACACGGAGGAATTTTACCGTTTTTACCGCGATAAAATGCTGGCATTGGATGCCGAGCCGAATATGACACATAAAAAATTAGCAGAGTTAGAGCAGAAAGGTAAACTGAAAGCCGTCATCACACAGAACATTGACGGACTGCACCAGAAAGCCGGAAGCAAAGAAGTCTTAGAGCTGCATGGAAGTGTACATAGAAATTATTGTCAGAAATGTCATAAGCTCTATGATGCAAGATATATCCTCGAATCAGAAGGCATACCGACCTGCGAGTGCGGCGGTAAGATTAAGCCGGATGTGGTGCTTTATGAAGAGGGATTAGACAGCAGGACGTTGCAAAAATCCATTGAATACATCAGCAATGCCGATATATTGATCATCGGCGGTACATCCTTAGCCGTTTATCCGGCGGCAGGACTGATCGATTATTACAGGGGTGACAAGCTGGTTTTGATCAATAAAAGTGCAACACCGATGGACAGCCGGGCGGATGTCATCATCCATGAGAGTATAGGAAAAGTATTTGGCACACTGTAGTCCGACCAGAAAAAATCAGGAGAAACTATGAATCAGTATCAATATGAAGTGGGAGATATCGTAAAACTGAAAAAACAGCATCCATGTGGAAGCCATGAATGGGAAATCCTAAGAGTAGGCGCAGATTTCCGGCTCAAATGCACAGGCTGCGGACATCAGATCATGATAGCAAGAAAACAGGTAGAGAAAAACACGAAAGGACTTACGAAAAAGTCCTAAAAAACCACGAAAAATGGGAAAATGCCAAAAAATGCTTGAAAGTTGGAAAAACCCATGCTAAAATATATCTTCGTGATATATTATCAAATTCCTTGCTCCTTGTGAGACAGGGGGCCAGAGACCAAAAGGAGGTAAAAGCAACATGAACAAATATGAATTAGCACTCGTTGTGAACGCAAAAATCGAAGACGATGCCAGAGCAGCAGTCGTAGAGAAAGCAAAAGACTATATTACACGTCTTGGCGGCACGATCACAAACGTTGATGAGTGGGGTAAGAAAAGATTAGCTTACGAAATTCAGAAGATGAGAGAAGGATTTTACTATTTCATCCAGTTTGATGCAAACGCAGATGTTCCTGCTCAGTTAGAGGAAAACGTTCGTATCATGGACAACGTTCTTCGTTTCTTATGCGTTAGAGCAGACGAGGCATAAATAGAAAAGAGGAAATCGCATGAATAAGGTAATACTTATGGGCCGACTGACCAGAGATCCGGAGATCCGTTATTCTCAGGGAGAACAGTCAACAGCCGTAGCAAGATATACAATTGCAGTAGATCGAAGATTCAGACGTGACGGAGACCAGCAGACAGCAGATTTTATCAACTGTGTTGCATTTGGACGTCAGGGAGAATTTGCAGAAAAATATTTCCGTAAAGGAATCAAGATAGCAATAACCGGACGAATTCAGACCGGAAGCTACACAAATAAAGACGGACAGAGAGTATATACAACCGATGTCGTAGTCGAAGAACAGGAATTTGCAGAGAGCAAGTCTACAAGCGAGAGCAATGCAGGATTTGCACCGGCTGAGAGACCTGCACCAAGCAGTGCAGCAGGAGACGGCTTTATGAATATTCCGGATGGAATTGACGAAGAATTACCATTTAACTAGAATTATAGGAGGTAAATATCATGGCTTACAATAAAGCAGAGAGAAGCGGCGACGCTCCGGCAAGAAGAAGAGCACCGCATAGAAGAAAAAAAGTCTGTGTTTTCTGTGGAAAAGACAATGTAATTGATTACAAAGATGTAAATAAATTAAAAAGATATATCTCTGAAAGAGGTAAAATCTTACCAAGAAGAATCACAGGAAACTGTGCAAAACATCAGAGAGCTCTTACAGTAGCAATCAAGAGAGCCCGTCACGTTGCATTAATGCCATATGTAACAGACTAATAAAGTAACTAAATCCCCCGTATCAGTGTTGATATGGGGGTTTTGTGTAAAATAAATGGGCAGAGCCGATTCTGCGGTTCTGCCCATACCACATCTAAATTAGAAAATTTATTCCTTGTCATCATACATTTCTAAAAACTTTTCTACAGATTCCAGGAACTTGGCAGCTTTTTCATATTGTTCTAGTGCGTCCTCCTTTGAAACAATAAAGAAATCTGAATAATCACATTTTTCACGAATCCTATATGCAGAATCAATGATTTTATAAATTCCTTTTTCAAAATCACCGGTATGCACATGATATTGATTAAAATGAGCAATTACAGATGAATGCTTTGAAGCATCAAAACCATCTAAAACATTTACTGCACGGATAGCATGAAAAATAGCATAATAAGACCTGTTAATAGCACCTTTATACAAACCATTTTCTATATTGATCTGTGCAGTCCGGATATCTTCTTTTGCCCGATCTAAACGATAATTTGATAAATCTTTTTCACTAGGCTGCATACAAAACAACTCCTTCATTGGCTACATTCTGATAAAATGGTAAGATATGTTTCCATTGACTAAACTCAGCATAACAAATATCTATAATAGAAAACACCTTAAAATATTCCAATGCAAAATCGGTAGAAACATCGCATAATTCATCTGCATATTTTTTTAATTCTTCCGGTGAAGAATCTACCAGTACCATAATATCAATATCGGAATCCGGTGTTGCGGTTCCTCGGGCAACAGAGCCGTATAAAATAACAGCCTTTAACTTCGTTCCATATACGGATTTCAGACTTGCTGCCAATTTTTCTAAAATATTGTTTAGTTCACCATTTTGTATCATGCAATCACATCCTTTTTTTTATTATACTGTATTTGGATTTTTTTGTACATTATAAATCGGTATTTGTTCATCTGTTTTATTTAAGAAAAGTTTTCCCATTTCTTATAGACATACTTCGACAATTCATCGCTAGTATCCCATGGTGGAACATGATATAATGAGTGCAAGAAAAAAGAATGTGCTTGCACATTCGGTGAGCGGCGAATTGTTAGTGAGTTTACTTACAAAGTAAAAAAACCGCATAGCATACGAAAAAGAAGTATAAAAACTACAGGAGAGAATCATATGCACAAAAGAATTTTAGCAGGCATAACGGTGACGGTACTTATGCCGGGCAATCCGGTGTTTGTACAGAATGTTTCGGCTACGGAGCTGTCTGCACAGGAGCAGAACATAGAAGAACAGTCTGAAGAGACACAAATCGGGGAACAGTAGGAAGAACAACAAGCAGAAATCAACAGAAGATGAGATTTAGATTCAGGCAAAAATTCAGAGAAAAAAGCAGAGTCTAAAATAGAGAAAACCGATAAAAAAGAAAATAGCAGATAGAAAATAGAAGTGTTAAACAGCTTTGCATTTCTTATGAGTCACCGAATTATACAAAGGAAACGCAGATGATAGGATCATATTTCTAAAAGTAGAAGATATCTTTTCGTATAGCAGGAATGATGGACGCACTTGGTGCAGATATCGAAATTACACTGGGTGAAAAAGTTGCGGTAACAATACCGTTAGTTACCATTACTTATCATTTGGTGCCAGGAGTTTATGTAGAGTTAAGGTCATCACTTGTTTTGGATGCAAAAGCAAAATCCAAATTCAGCGGAACAATAGCCGGAGTGGTTGGTTTTGATGTTTTTAATAATGAGGGTATGTGGGAACAGTAACGGTAAAAGATGTAAGAGAAAATAAGATAGATTATGTGGGAAAAATGAAATGGACAGGTTAACTCCAGAGCAGAGACATAAAAATATGTCTCATGTAAAATCAAAGGATACATCGATAGAGCTGATACTTAGGAAAGCACTTTGGAATAAAGGTATCAGATATAGGAAAAATTATAAAGAGTTACCAGGAACACCAGACATTGTGTTAACGAAATACAAAATTGCTGTTTTTTGTGACAGCGAATTTTTTCATGGTAAAGATTGGGAAGTCTTACGTGTAAAACTTGAAACTGGAAAAAACCCAGACTTTTGGATTAATAAGATTGGCAGAAACAGAGAGCATGACGATGAAATTAATAAAGAGCTGCTTTTTAAAGGATGGACGGTTATCAGATTCTGGGGGGAAGATATAAAAAAGAAAACAGATGAATGCGTAAAAGTAATTGAGGAAGCAATATTTAATGTTATAATGAATGGCAATGATTAAGTCAAAATAAATATTACCCGTGATGAAAAGGGATAACATTGTAAGTCTCTTTTTGTTTTGCGACATGTTATCTCTCATACTTTAAAAGAAGTTATTTCATAAAAAATGAGCAACTAGTCTGATTGCTTTTACTATGTTGTAGGGTTATAATATAATTAGATTAGTCTGTAAAAACTTAAGAAATACAGGGAGATATGTAACGATGCGGATGATAGATTTATGCTGTGGAATAGGAGGAATCAGAAGAGGCTTTGAATTAGCAGGCGGTTTTAAAAATGTTATGTCGGCTGAAGTTGATAAATATGCCTGTGAAACATATAAACATTTATTTGGTGATGACGCCAACAATGATGTTAAGGATGATGCATTTAAAAAAGTTTTAAGGCAGACGGACTATGATGTTTTGCTGGCGGGATTTCCGTGTCAGGCATTCAGCCGCATCGGTTTATTAAAGGGATTTCAGGATACAACTAAAGGAACGATATTTTTTGAAATAGCACAAATTATTCAACAGACGATGCCGAAAGTTGTTTTCCTCGAAAATGTGGAAAATCTTGTCAGACATGATAAAGGCAGGACGTTTGAAATAATTATTAATGCTTTGGAAAAAGAATTAAATTATCACGTTGTAGGTGTTAATCACGATAATGATGAGCTGACATATGAAAAATCTTCATTTATAAGGAATACAAAAAACTTCGGTTTACCTCAGAACAGGCCAAGGGTATATATTATTGCATTTAGCAGGGATTATTATGGGGAACATTTAAAAGATATTCCTAATGAGCTTCCGAAAAAAGGGACCAAACAGATTTATCGGGATCTGACAGAGATATTGGAATCAGACGTTTCGGCAAAGTTTTTTATGTCAGCAGGCTATTTGAGAACATTGGAAAATCACAAGGCCAGGCAGAAAGCGAACGGGAACGGATTTGGATATAGGATAGTTAATGAACGGGGTAATAAAAAACCAATTGCAAATACGATTCTGGCAACAGGAGGTTCTGGTAAGGAAAGAAATTTGGTATATGATCCCCAAAATGGTTTGAAGTATGCTGGAAGAATGATTGCTCCTAAAAAAACGGTTATTAATAATAAATTTATTAGAACCATGACGCCGACAGAATGGGGAAAACTTCAGGGATTTATTGGATATGGTTTTATGGATGAGAATGGTATAGATCATTTTTCATTTCCAGAAAAAATGTCTAATCAGCAGAAATTTAAGCAGTTCGGCAATTCGGTTTCAATTCCAGTGATTGAAGAGATGGCGGTTTTTATTAAGCAATGCGTAAATTTAATGACAAAGGATTTTTCAGAGAAGGAAAAAGAGCAGTATAAAATTCCAGGAGCACAGAAAGTTATTATTTTAAAAGCGCAGGAGTGGAAGAAAAATAATGCCAAGAACTTGAAAATCGAAAAATACTATGATCTTGTAAAAACAGTTGGTGTTGCACAGGAGTTTGCTGCAGAAAAGGTCAGCAAACAGCTGAATATATCGCTTGTGTCAGCATACAAAATTTTAAAAAACATGGAAAAAATGAACTGTATCAGTCATGAACATGGTAAATATGAACTGGAATACGTTGGGGAAAAACTGGATGCATTTATGCAATAAAGTGGGAGAGTGTGATGAATTTAAAGAAAGTGGATGACATTATACAGAAATGTGATATATGTCTGGGGAAAGCAGTCATATCAGATGAATATATTATGGAATCGTTTCTGGGTTTTTTAACGGGAACGGTTTCGGATGAGAACTGTTCAGGGCGTGGAATAGCTTTACATATTAATTCACCGTGTTTTATGGCTGTTGCTGTTGTATGGGCTGCATTTTCTACCATTTTAGGAAATGGAATGGATGTGGACCAAATAGTACGCTCATTAAGAATGGATGATTCGGTAATTTATAATAACAAACGCGGTCAGTTTAAAGGCATTGAAATTCGTGATGGAATAGAAAGAGTCTGCATATTTCAGGAAGGCGGAAAAAAAAGCATCGGACCCGCAGGATGGGCAAAAATTACACCATATTATGGTGAATCGACAAGATACGATGGCAGAGGAATCCGTAGAAAAACAGGAAATCGGGAAAAATTTCTTGCAGAACTGCTTGACTGTAACCAAAATGAAATACCGCGGATTACGGACGCATCTGTCATTTTTGTAATGGATAAACCTATGGCTGAATATTATATGGAAAATATCTGTATCCGTTATGGGAAGTTAGAAATAAAATTGGCTGAACTTGCGACGGCAGCATGGTTTACGAAAGAAAAAGAATATCCGTTGAGTGCCAATGCAGAAAAAAGTGAAGTAATGTTAAAATTCACATCTAAAATTTCTGTAGCAATTGATCAGACGTATGTTGATGATGAAAATGAGTGCCTAGGTATATTTATCTGTGGGAATCATATTATTGAATGTGGTATAACTGAAATTCCACGTGTAATGAATCGCGAAAATATACGGTTTGTTTTTATATGTGGAGGAATGGATCTTTCTTGTAGTAATAAAGAGTTGTTGCTTCAATATGAAGATGCCGCAGTGTATGCTTGCACAAAAGATTTTCTCTTGGAAAATACGCTTCCTGTAAAAAATAAAAATGAATTTACGGTAGAACTGAGCAGACAGACTGACATAATCATAAATCGTGAAATAGAAAAAATACAGGTAGACGGAGTTATCAGATGGGCGGAGTATAAAAAATTTAAGAATGCGGTCCGGCTTATTCGCAGTGACGAATTAGACGATGTTACAAGGTCTGAGATTGTTATACCAGCATATGCTCTGATGAAATTTTTTATGACTACGGTAGTTTCAATCAAGGGCATTGAAAAAGCAATTGTAGATGGGAAAATACAGGTTTATGATCCGGTTACTCAAATTGATACATTAAGGAAAACGATGTTATCGTTGCCAGACAATTTGTCTGTCCCGGGAAAAATTGTTACAAATACGTTGGATAAACTTATAAACGGGTATAGAGAAAACTCTCCTAAAACAGAATGCATAAGACGTTTTATCAGAGAAAATAGAAGAAATAAAAAAGCTATTATCGTACCGAAACCTAATCAGGTGGAACTAATATGGAATTATGTATCGAAGGAATATAATAGGGATGCTCTAAATCTTGATATAGTATCAGTAAACCGCTTTGATAACAGCAGGGAATATGACAAAATTTTAGTAGTTGGAAATTTGGACTGGTCACGTTTTGATATTTTCAATTGTGTTTCTTCTTCTCAAATATCTATTCTTCTGTATGAACCAGAGCGTATGATGTTTGATTCCATGAGCAGACGGAATGCGGAGATTAACCATCTTTTTAATGAAAGACAGAAGATATTTGAAGATTTAGAACTGGAAAATGTATGTGAAAATGATGCGTATTGCCCTGAAGAAGTGGAAGAAGTATTTCAGGCAGATGATGAAGTAAAAAAATATTCGGATGAAATTTTTATGATAAAAGTTGACAATACAATGCGGCACGAATATACAGAAAAAAATTCGCCAAAATCAGAAGTTACACAGTTTGTCTATTTCAATGATGGAGAAGGTGCGATGCTGACAAAACAGTATTATGCATATGTGATGAATCTTGACGAAAAAGAAGTTGTACAAAAACATGGTGAAAAATTAGAAAATGGTGACAATATTTTATTTTTTAATCGAGATGAAGATACACGAGATATCGTTGACTATATTCTGGATAATTTTATTCAGAGAGAAAATACTGAACGGAAGATCAAAGAATATTATCGGAAGTCCAGACGGTGGAAAGCGGATCTGTTGGATTATATGAAGCGGACTGAAAGTACGCCCAGAGAGATTGCTGCAAAGATGTTGGCAAATGGGACAAAAGTGCAGGCAACCTCTGTTATGGCATGGTTAGATGAAGATGCACATACTGTAGGACCACAAAAAGAAGAATCCTTTTATCAGATTGCATTATTAACTGAAGATGAAGCCATGATGTCTGATCCTGGATCATTTCATAATGCATGTGCGGTAATAAGAAGTATCAGAAAACAGATATTAAAAGAACTTGGAAATGCGATTATCAAAAAACTGCAGGGAAAGGAATATGTAAGTGAATATATTCCGGCTGAATTATATGGAAGATTGGATACAATGGCTGTTGTTCTGCAGATAGATAAAATAGTAAAGGTAGACAGGATGATACCGTCCTATATGACAAATCGTCCGATAGACCTTGAAGGGGGATTATAAATGGCACTGGATAAGAAGGAAATGTTAAAAACCAGAGATGAATTTATTGAGCTTATAAAAAAAGAACTTTTGGGACCGGGGTCAGAAGTTTCCATTCCGGATGCGGAACATGAACTGATCACTACACCACCGGAAAAACGATATTCAATAGGAATTTTATTCCCACGGAATAATAAAATGAATGCGGATAATAATGACGCCGATAGAATAGAAGAGGAATCTGGTAACGGAGTAACCAGTGAAGAAGATTCGGCAGTTCTGGATATCGGAAACGGTGAGTATAAAACAAAGTCTTTTTTGGATAATGTAGAAGAACAGAAAGAGCAGATTGATGATGACTCTGACTCAGAAGACGGAATGGATGAAGAAGTGAGTCTTGCAGCGCAAAATATGCCATCTTCCTTTGGAATTACATTTCTGGTGAATGGAAATACCGACAGGATAAACCTTTCATTAAAATATGGTACATATAGGGGAGCTGTTTTAAAAGACTGTAAAATACCTTTTAAACCTGCCGGTTCGGATGATTGGACAGTGCCAGAAGTTATATCTTCATATATCGGATATAATCGGGAAGAACAATGTCTGATTATGAACGCTGCCTTTAATCGGGCAAGGGTTACAGAAATAAAAAATCTTGATATTCTCGGTTCGGATGAAGACCATCTGATAGACAGTATGTATAAACTGGCAAATCAGATGAAAAGCGGATATGTAAGAGAGCCACATGAATTTAATACTATTTCAATCATATTTGGTGCTTCGGATTATGTTAATCATGCGGAAAAGCTTGAATCTGATCTTCTTAATATTACGGCATTGAGGAGAAAAATGGATAACGGATGTACATCAGTTACGATAATGCTGGTAAATGAAAAACAGGGATATCCGACTGGGACAAACTGTGTTTTCCAACCTAAAATAGAAATAAGCAGTAAAAATAACGATTTTACATTTGTAGAGTATGCTGATTCAACGGATTTTAATATTCTTGATGATGAAGAACAGTCATTGGAACTGCAATATAGAAATAAGCATATATATGGTACGGGGCTTGGAACTGCAGTTGACTGGAACATTAATGCAAGTGGAGAAGGCTCTATATATAATGAATTTTTTCCTCAGAAAGAAGTTCCGTTAATGGAATTTGGAATTGATTCGGAATATGGTGTGTCATCAAAAACATTATCCATGAAGTATCTTTCAGATCTTGACAAAACGGATAAAGAGAAAAAACTGAATGATTTGAAATGTTTTGTACAGGCATATTCGAACTGGATTGATGATATAACGGAAAGAGTACCGCAGTTGGAGGAAAAATACAGAGTAATTGCCAAAAAAAATATTCTGGGATGTCGTGAAGCATGTGACAGGATGAACAGAGGAATAGAGGTACTTCATAACAACCAGAATGCATGGAATTCTTTCTGCCTTGCCAACCGTGCAATGTTTATGCAGAGAGTACAGCTGAATATTCAGAAGCAGTGGCCTACAAGTTTTCCAGATGAAAAGGAATTATCGGATGCATTAAGAAAAACGGATTATTATACTGCTGACAGTGAATATCCGAATGACAGATATGCATGGCGTCCGTTTCAGCTTGCATTCATGCTGCTTGACGTTGTTTCAGTTACGGATGATACGTCCAAAGACCGTTCATTGGTTGACCTGATCTGGTTTCCTACAGGAGGTGGTAAGACGGAAGCATATCTTGGTCTTACAGCAATGACAATTTTTTATAGAAGATTTGTTTATCCGGATTCCAGTGACGGTACAACGGTTATCATGCGATACACGTTAAGATTACTTGCAGCACAGCAGTTTACGAGAGCCTCAACGTTGATCTGTGCATGTGAATATATCAGGAGGGATTGTGAGGCTAGAAGAAGCCGTTATCCGTCATATACACTTGGCAAGAAACCGATAACAATCGGATTGTGGATTGGTGGGGAACATACGCCGAATAAAAATAAAGTGGCAGGTGACTGCTTAAAAAATTTACAAAATGCAACAATGTATAATCTTGAATATGCGAAGGAGAAGTATAATAAATTCCAAGTTTTGAAATGTCCATGGTGTGGGACACGACTTGTAAAAGAAAAGACTAATGGTAAAAAAATACGTGGGGAATTTGGTTATCAAATGCACTCCGGAAATCGTTTCCGGCTATTTTGTACAAGGCAGGCATGTGATTTCAGCAGAGAACTCCCCGTTCAGATTGTAGATGAAGAATTATATAAAGATCCACCGACTCTTCTATTTGGAACGGTTGATAAATTTGCAATGCTTCCATGGAATGGAGATATTGGAAACTTTTTTGCAGTTGATAACAACAATCGTGCACCAGAGCTGATTATTCAGGATGAGTTACATCTCATATCCGGGCCTTTAGGAACAATAGTTGGTCTTTATGAGAGTGCAATTGATGCATTATGCAGGAAGAAAGGAAGCATTACAAAAATTGTTGCATCTACGGCAACCATACGACGTGCGGTAGAGCAGTGCGCTGCACTGTATGATCGTGATGTCCGTCAATTCCCACATCCGGCACTTGACGCAGAAGATTCCTTTTTTGCCCGCGAATCAAAGATAGATTACGCGAATGGAATATATGGAAGAAAATATATCGGGCTTATGCCATCAGGAAAGACAAAAGCTATGATGGAGATTCGCTCAATTGCTGCGCTGCTTCAAAAAACAAAAGATATGGATATCCCAGATGATATACGGGATAAGTTCTGGACCGTGACAGCATATTATAATAGTCTGAAAGATCTTGGAAAAGCATCAACAATGGTTGATGATGACGTAAAGGATTTTATGAAACGTATGTGTTTTCGATTAAAATCCAGTTCAGATGTAAGAAACATAGGCACGGCAGATGAGCTTACAAGCCGGCTTACAACGACGGAATTAAACAAAACATTGGATAAACTTGAAAAAATAGAGTATTCAGCGGAGAATATCAAAAACAGGGTACTTCCAGCTAATATTGTGCTTGCAACAAATATGATATCTGTTGGAATAGATGTAGCAAGATTAAATGTTATGTTGCTTGTCGGACAGCCAAAACTTACGAGTGAATATATTCAGGCATCAAGCCGTGTTGGTAGAGAATATCCTGGAATGGCATTTGTGATGTATGACGGTGGTAAAAGCCGGGATAGATCGCATTATGAACAGTTCCGTCCGTACCATGAATCTTTTTATAAATATGTTGAGCCGACAGGAGCTACACCTTTTTCTGGTCCTGCAAGGAAAAGAGCACTGCATGCCGTATTGATCGCATACCTTAGACTTTCTGATCCGTCACTGAGATTGGACAATTTTGCGGTTAATTTCCGCAAGGATAAATATCAGAAAGAGATAGATGAAATAACAGATTTCATTGTTAGAAGATGTAAAAGTGTTAATCATAGGGTTAACCCCTATATGGAGGATGATTCGGAACTTGTACGTCAGGAAATTGAGTCCATTTTTGAAAAGTGGCAGAGCCTTTCCGACGAATCGAATGGAATATTTTTCTATGGAGATAGATTTATGTTAAAAAATCCTGACGGACCAGGAGAACGTCTGTTGAAAATCTTTGGAACATACAGGGGCGACCCAGCTTTTGAAACCATGACTTCCATGAGAAATGTAGATGTTATGGTTCCGGGAAGTATTATAGAATGGAATGAGGATAAATAGATATGAGTGATAAATCAGTAGAAAAAGTACGACTTAATGCAATTTCTCATTCAGTGCGGGCATCGCAGGCAGTTCTTCAGTACGGTGTTGGGGCAATGGTTGATTTCCCGTCACAGACGCTTATGACAGCTGCACCCGAGTATTGGGAAAATGAAGTAATAAAGATTCACGATGAACGTCTTGAAAAAGCATTAGGTGTTAGTTATTTTGGAATGCCTGCTGGTGGGAAGGGACGCGACGGTATAGCATATGCGCGTTTTCCGGAATGGTATTTCTGCCCTAAATGCAGAAAGTTTCAACCGCTTTTCAAATGGATTCAGGAATATAATAAGGTTGCCAAGGAAAACGAGAAAGTTAATAATAAAAACATGACTAGACGTTTGCTGTGCCCAACACATCGGATAGAACTTGTCGTAGCAAGAATAATAACCGTGTGCAGTCATGGACACATTGATGATTTTCCATGGGTAAAATGGGTTCATGCTAAATGTTTTGGTGGACCAAAAGATATTTGTAACAATCCACAGTTAGAATTTTCAACAAATCCTGTTTCGTCTGAAGGTTTGGAAGGTTTAAGGGTAAAATGTAAAACATGTGGAGCAAGTGCAACTTTATCTGGAGCTTTTAATGAGGGAGAATTTGAGAAAATTGATGAAAAATATCCGGGAAAATATGATTTTACATGCCGTGGAAGGCATCCATGGAAGCATGAAAAATGTAATTGTGGATTATATCCAAAGGTACTTCAGCGTGGTAGTTCTTCCGTTTACTTTCCAGTAACGGCCAGTTCTCTGGTTATTCCACCGTATTCGAATATGCTCAATACGATGATTGATGAAAGTAGCATATACGATGAGTTTAGAAGTAAGATTGAGGCAATGCGGAGTATGGAAGGGGTTCCAGCAGAGACGATTGAAATAAATATTAATAATATTGTAAACGTGTACTCAGAGAAAATTGCTATTAATATAGGCGTTAATATTGAACCGGTTAGAGAAATACTTAAACGTAGAATGAATAATACCTCTGAAAGAAATTACGATACATCAAGTATTTCTTACAGAGCTGCAGAGTTTGATGCATTATCTGGCAGGGCAGCTGTGAGTGGAACGCAATATGATGACTTTAAGAGGATTGCAACAGATATTTCTTTATATAATATACCATTTGTAAAAGAAATATCTCTGATAGAAAAAATCCGTGAAGTGCAGGTATTGCTTGGCTTTTCACGTATTGAACCTTTTCCTGCATCCATGATAGAGTCACATTCTTCAAATTTTGTTCCAGTAAAGGAGAAAGATACAAAATGGCATCCGGGATATAATGTTTATGGTGAAGGGATATTCATTGAATTTGATGAAGATGCAATTAACAGATGGCGGTCTGGTAATGCGACACTGGAAAAAAGAGTAAAAACGCTTCAGGATAATTATAATAATTCGTTTCTGGGAAGGCAGAATCCACGGAAGATATCCGGTAAGTTCCTTTTACTGCATACTATTTCTCATCTGCTCATAAAGCAGTTAAGTTTTGAATGTGGATATAATATTTCTTCTTTAAAGGAAAGAATTTATTGTGGTGAGGAAGCAGACGGGAAAGAGATGGCAGCAATTCTGATATACACTGCAAGTGGTGATTCGGAAGGTACATTAGGTGGTCTGGTGAGACAGGGACATCATGACACTTTTCCAGGAACTTATAAAAAAGCTATCGAATCTGCAGTCAGTTGTTCAAATGATCCAGTTTGTACTATGAGTAGTGGGCAGGGGCGTGATTCGCTTAATCTCGCGGCCTGCTATTCGTGCACACTGTTGCCGGAAACGTGCTGTGAAGAGTTTAATGTATTCCTTGACAGGGGAGTTGTTGTCGGAACATATGAGCATCAGGAACTCGGATTTTTTTATGAACAGTTGTATAGCGATAAAAAATGGGAAAATATAAGAATATCTGAAAAATCTGGTCAGTCAGAGTCAGTTAATTCAAACACCAAATCTGTATATGTGATTAGCAGTATAGACTTGAGTATGGAAACACCAGAAAGTATAATTAGGGATATCAGGCAGTTTGCAGATACGGATGGTGAAAAGGAATTTGCAGACTTTTTGAAAGGAAATAGGGTACTTGAAGGTAAAAAAATGCCGCTTGGAAATGTCAGATTTGGAATTACGGGGGAATCAGAAGAATGGAATTGCGATTATTATTGGGAAAATAGTAACGTTATGTATTTTTCATCAGATCAGAAAGCAGATATGGAAGCTATGGAAAGATTAGGAATCAGATGCATCTATGGTCCTGATGGTTGCACAAATACTACAAGGAAATTATTAGGAGAACTTATTTGATGGCAATTATGATTCCAGAAAAACCGAATATTTTTCATGAGAGCAGTTTAGAAGATGTTATGTTTAAGGCATTGGAAAAGCTGCCTGAAGAATATTATGTTTTTCATTCATTCAGGATTACAAAAATTGTATCCCATACAATTCATGAGAGTGAGACAGACTTTATCATTTTTCATGCTCACAAAGGAATTATTTGCCTTGAAGCAAAAGCAGGTGCTGTTTCTTATCAGGATGGTCGATGGCTATATGGAAACGGACAGCCAATGAATAACGGAGGGCCATTTAATCAGGCTTCGGCTAATAAATGGAAATTAATGCAATATATTGCAGACAGTCCGATAGGATATATTAATGAGCGCCTGAAGTATATACATGGGGTGTGGTTCCCTTCTCTGACGGAGAATAAACTGGATAATATACAGATGCCACCAGAGGGAGAACGTTCACTGGTTATCGGGATGGAAGCAATAGAAAATCCAAAAAAATATGTAGATTCACTTTTTTCATTAGCAGTACAGACAGGAACAGTAACTGAACTTACACCTATGGAAGTGCAAAAATTAATAAAGACAGTATTATGTCCCAAATTTAATATATTTCCTCCATCAGATTTTGATGTTGGATTGAAGCATATGCTTTTCCATAGGATGCTAAATGAGCAGTCGGCACTGTTAGATTTTTTGGATGAGCAGAAAATGGCTGTTATTAACGGGGCGGCAGGAACAGGAAAAACGCTCATTGCTGTAGAAAAAGCTCGTAGACATGCGGAAGAGGGAGAAAAAGTTCTGTTCCTATGTTTCAATGTGGCGTTAAGAAAGTATCTTGAAGAAAAATATGCTAATGGAAGTATTGCATATATGACAATATCAGCTTTTTCCTGTATGTTGTGTGACTCAGATGAGCCGGATTATTACAGGACAGTTGAAAAACTGAAAGATTATATTGCGTTTGGCGGTTTCCCATATCATCATGTGATAATTGACGAAGGACAGGATTTTGGTCGGGAAGCAATAGAAGAATCACAGATATTGAAACTGCTTTATAAAATAATAGTTTCTGGGACAAATGAAAAAGCTTCATTTTATGTGTTTTATGATCGGTTACAGATGGTACAGTCAGAAAAGCTTCCAGCTTTTATCAGTGACTGTGAATGCAGACTGACATTACATAATAACTGTCGTAATACAAAAAATATTTTTAAGACATCAACCGAATTATTACCTGTATCTGGATTGAAACTATGTGAGAATGGAATAACGGGTAAAATTCCGAGAATGCATTATTGCACACATCACAGTACATATCTGAATGTTCTGGATGAGATTATATGTGAATGTCATGAAAATAATATTTATGACATTGTAATTTTAACATTGAAAACAGAACGAAATAGTATATTGATAGATTATGTAGTGGACCAGAAGTACAAGGAATGCTATTTTACCTCTTGCAGAAAGTTTAAGGGATTGGAAGCAGATGCTGTTATTTTAGTAGATTTTTCGGAAAGATCGTTATTAGATGACATACAACTATTTTATGTAGGCGCATCACGTGCAAGAATTCAATTAGAAATAGTAACTGATATGGATAATAATTCCTGTTGTAAAGTTTTTGAAAAACTGACAGGGAGAAAGGCAGAAAGAAAAGTGATGCGTGATCTGGCATCACAAATTGATGCAATTGCAGTAGTTCATTAAAAGTTAGTTAGATGGAATTAGTTTTTTGTGATAATTTCAACAAACAATAGTATATGAAACAGAAAAAATGGGGGAATATTATAACATATCTGTAGCAATACAGACGTGAGAAATAGAAGGAGTTTTGGAAAGATGCCTTAGGGTTAACTACTTATGTAGAATGTTAGCAGCTTCCATTGCAGTGAGAGACTGATTTTCTATTAAAATCAATGACTCAACGGCCAGATCCAGTGGCACACCACAATCTTCCATAGATACCGTATAGCCGCTTGGTATGGTCGATAATACAGCAACCTATCAGATCATTCCAAAGGGAACGTCACTTTTCAATAAATAAGAGGTTTAAGCAGAAGCAGACTAAAAAATAAAAACAACATTTAGTATTCTAAAAACCCTCGCACCCAATCCGTTGTGGTGCGGGGGTTTTGCTTGTCCCAAGATGCAAAAAATGCTTTAAATATAGGGGTTTTAATGCTATACTTATATAGATTGTACCCACCTATAAGGAGTGGTATGACATCACAAAGGAGACATTATGAAACGTAATATTAAATTAAAAGGCCGTCTGCGGAACTATATGTACTGGCCGATGATATTGACGATATTATTAGCTGTATTCAACGTACCGGTGTATATGATCAATACAAAATCCGGCTGCGTGGTTACAGTATTTACCGTGATATATTTCATCGTTGTGTGCCTGTCCTATAATTATAACAAGCCGGTGCTTGTCAATGAGCTGATCAGTTTTGCGACACAGTACGGCAGCGCGCAGAAAAAGCTGTTAGAGGAATTTGAGATTCCCTACGCGCTTTTAGACCATGACGGCAAGATCCTGTGGCTCAATCAGAACTTCAGCGAGGTAACAGGAAAAGACAAGACCTATCACAAGACCATCAACGGAATCTTTCCGGCACTGACAAAAGAACTGATCCAGAAAGAGGATGACGTGCAGGATGTCTATGTGACCATGGATGAGAAGAATTTCCGCATCCATTTAAAAAAGATTTATTTTGACAGCATGGCACCGGAGAGTGCGATCGTCTCATTAGAGCAGAGCGAGGATTTTTTGACAGCACTCTATATTTTTGATGAGACAAAGCTGCAGCAGTATATCCGGGAAAATGAGGAGCAGAAGTTAGTAGCATCCTTAGTCTATATTGACAACTATGACGAGGTTTTAGACAGTATAGAGGATGTCAAACGTTCACTATTGATCGCATTGATAGACCGGAAGATCAACAAATATTTTTCACCTGCAGATGCATTGGTGCGAAAGATAGAAAAAGATAAATACTTTGTGGTATTCCAGCACAAATATTTAGAGGAATTAGAAAAAGATAAGTTCAGCCTGATCGAAGATGTTAAGACGGTCAAAGTAGGAAACGAAATGGCGGTAACGCTCAGTATCGGAATCGGATACAACGCGGGAACCTATAACCAGAATGCGGAGTATGCAAGAGCGGCGATCGACCTTGCACTCGGACGAGGCGGCGATCAGGTGGTCATCAAAGAGCGTGACCAGATCACCTACTATGGTGGAAAATCCCAGAAGGTAGAGAAGAACACCAGAGTAAAAGCCAGAGTAAAGGCAGAAGCGCTCCGGGAGCTGATCGAGGGCAGGGAACGTGTCCTGATCATGGGACACCGTATAGCCGATGTCGATTCCTTTGGAGCTGCAGTCGGAATCTATTGTGCAGCAAGAGTTCTTGGAAAGCCGGCACATATTGTCATAGATGAGATTACCTCTTCCTTACGTCCGATCAAGGAGTGTTTTACGAAAGAAAACGGTTATCCGGAAGACTTATGTATTACCAGTGAAATGGCATTACATAAGGTAGACAGCCGGACGCTCGTTATGGTCGTGGATACAAACCGTCCGAATTACACGGAATGTCCGGAACTTTTGACAAAGACAAAGTCGATCGTAGTGTTTGACCATCACAGACAGACCAGTGATGTGGTAGAAAATCCGATCTTATCCTATATCGAACCGTATGCGTCCTCTACCTGTGAGATGATCGCAGAGGTATTGCAGTATTTTACGGAAAATATCAAGTTAGAGCCAAGTGAGGCAGACTGCATCTATGCAGGAATCCTCATTGATACCAATAACTTCATGACAAAGACAGGTGTGCGTACTTTTGAGGCAGCAGCATATTTAAGACGTTGTGGTGCGGAAGTAACCCGCGTACGCAAAATGCTCAGAAACGATATGGATGCCTACAAAGCAAGGGCAGAAGCAGTCCGTCATGCGGAAGTTTACAGAGGACAGTTTGCAATTTCCGTATGTCCGGCAGATAAGATAGAAAGTCCGACCATTGTCGGAGCGCAGGCAGCAAATGAGCTGTTAAACATTATCGGGATCAAAGCATCCTTTGTATTGACACCTTATCAGGGCAAGATTTATGTAAGTTCCCGTTCCATAGATGAGATCAACGTGCAGTTGATCATGGAGCGGCTTGGCGGCGGCGGACATCTGAATGTTGCCGGAGCACAGCTTACCGATTGCACTGTGGAGGAGGCAAAACAGAAGATACAGAATACATTAGACGAAATGTTAGAGGAAGGAGACATTGAATAATGAAGATTATTTTATTACAGGATGTAAAAACATTAGGAAAAAAAGGAGATGTCGTAGAAGTCAGTGCGGGTTATGCACGGAACATGATTCTTCCGAAAAAATTAGGAGTAGAGGCAACCGCAAAGAATCTGAATGATCTCAAATTACAGAATCAGCATGCAGATAAAGTGGCACAGGAGAACTTAGAAAAAGCACAGGAGCTTGCAAAAGACCTTGAAGGCAAAGTAGTAGAAGTAAAGATTAAGACCGGAGAGGGTGGAAAAATCTTTGGTTCCGTATCCACCAAAGAGATCGCAGCCGCAGCAAAAGAGCAGATCGGTTTTGCGCTGGATAAGAAAAAAATGCAGTTAGAAGAGCCGATACGTTCCTTAGGTTACCATGATGTACCGATCAGACTTCATACGAAGGTAACAGGAACACTGCGTGTAAAAGTAACAGAAGAGTAAAAGAGGAGAATTCTGATGGAAGAATCCGTAATCAAGCGGGTAATGCCAAACAGCCTAGAGGCAGAACAGTCTGTCATCGGTTCCATGATCATGGACAGAGAAGCAGTCATGGCGGCATCCGAGATTTTAACAACAGAAGATTTTTACCACAAGCAGTATGGGATACTCTTTGAAGCGATGTTAGAGCTGTTTAATGACGGACAGCCGGTAGATTTAGTTACTCTGCAGAACCGTTTAAAGGAAAAAAATGTACCGCCGGAAGTCAGCAGCTTAGAGTATGTGGGAAACATCGTGGCAGCAGTACCAACTTCTGCAAATATCAAATATTATGCAAATATCGTAAAAGAAAAGGCACTCTTACGGGAACTGATCCGCACGACCGAAGGCATCGAAAATGCAGCATATGCACAAAAAGACCCGGTGGAGGACATCCTTGCTGATACGGAAAAGAGCATTTTTACACTCTTACAGAATCAGGGTGGCGGAGACTATGTTCCGATCAAAGATGTTGTATTAAATGCCTTAGAAAAGATTCAGTTAGCGGCAAAGACGAAGGGAAATGTGACCGGGATCCCGACGGGCTTTATCGATTTAGATTATAAGATGTCGGGACTACAGCCGTCAGACCTGATCTTAGTTGCAGCAAGACCTTCCATGGGAAAAACGGCATTTGTCTTAAATATTGCACAGTATGTTGCTTTTCACGAAGATGAGTGTACCGCGATTTTTAGTCTTGAGATGTCAAAAGAGCAGTTAGTAAACCGTCTCTTTGCCTTAGAATCGCATGTGGATGCACAGCTGCTCCGTTCCGGAAATCTAGCGGACTCCGACTGGGAGAAACTGATCGAAGGAGCGGGAACGATAGGAAAATCCAAGTTGATCATAGACGATACGCCCGGAATTTCCATATCGGAGCTTCGCAGCAAGTGCAGAAAATATAAATTAGAACATGATCTGAAACTGATCATCATCGACTACTTACAGTTGATGTCCGGTTCCGGCAGAGGTTCCGATTCCAGACAGCAGGAAATATCCGATATTTCACGTTCCTTAAAATCACTTGCAAGAGAGCTGAATGTTCCGGTGATCGCACTGTCACAGCTCAGCCGTGCCGTAGAACAGAGACCGGAGCACCGTCCGATGCTTTCGGATCTGCGTGAATCAGGAGCGATTGAGCAGGATGCCGATGTGGTAATGTTTATCTATCGTGATGATTACTATAACAAGGACAGCGACATGAAGGGAATTGCAGAGATCAATATAGCAAAACAGAGAAACGGCCCGATCGGAACCGTAAATCTCGTATGGCTGCCGCAATACACCAAATTTGCAAACATGGAAAAACAGTAGAAAAAGACGAACGATGCAGATGCAGACGGAAAACCGCCTGTATCTGTTTTTTTGTGTCATATTTTCACGATGAAAAATTCTTGTAAACGTTCTAGGCTCTGATATAATAGAATAAGATATTGGATATGCACTGTACATTCCATCGGACAAGCCGGGACACATACTGATATCTTAGGAAAATTGCATAGGAGGTATAGAGAGTTTGGAAAAAGTACGTTACACAATTTCGGATGCTGCACAGATGATGGATGTAGAATCACATGCGTTACGTTACTGGGAAGAAGAACTGGATTTAAGCGTCCCAAGAAATGAACAGGGACACCGGTATTATACCAAAGAGAACATTGAGCAATTTCAAAAGATAAAAGACTTAAAGGAAAAAGGTTACCAGCTAAAAGCCATTAAGATGCTCTTACACGAAGAGCAGCCGCTTTTAGAGACAGAACCTCAACCGAAGGAAAAAGCGAAGGCAAAGGAAAAACCACAGGTTCCGGCGGCAACAGCACAGCCTCAGATGGCACAGGTCACGCAGATCACAAAGCAGCGTGCACAGAGCAGTAAAACAGGGGCAGACGAAAAGATGGAACAGTTTCAGAATCTGATGACAGGAATTGTAAAAAGAGCAATTGAGGAGAACAATCAGGCACTGGGACTTGCAGTGGGAGAGCAGGTAGGAGAACGCGTCCTAAAAGAAATGAATTACTTAGCAAGGGAGCAGGAAGAGCAGGCGGAGGAGCGGTATCGCAGACTGGATGAAGCCATTCGCCAGCATCATAAGTCTAAGAAACTTTTTCATAAAAAGTCAAAGGATAAGACAGTCCTGCCAAAAACAACACAACTGACATAACAGACGTTCCTTAGAACGGAGAAGAAGCTGCACACGAGCAATCGTATGCAGCTTCAAGTATGTATGGTATCAAATTATTACTTATCTCCGATTCTGTTCTGGGCAATCTCATCTACAACACCCGGTTCAGCAAGGATGTTAATCATGGAATCACCGATTTCATCAATTTCATTTGATGCGATCTTACGAAGAATACGGCGTACAACTTTGCCGGAGCGGTTCTTAGGCATTTCTCTTACAAACTGAATCTTGCCCGGAACTGCGATAGGTCCGATATCGGAACGGACAACCGCTTTTAATTCCTTGCGGATATCCTCTTCGCTTTCTTTAGAATTTTTATCTAAAATAACAAATGCGTATAAATCTTCACCTTTTACTTTATGCGGATAACCAACAACAGCGGCTTCCACAATTGCCGGATGGGAAAGTAAAGCATCTTCAATCTCTACGGTACCAAGACGGTGACCGGAGATGTTTACAACGTCATCAATACGTCCGGTAATCCAGAAATATCCATCTTCATCTTTGTATGCACCGTCACCGGTAAAGAAGTATCCCGGCTGCTGTGTATAATATCCATTCTGATGGCGTTCCGGCTCACCGTAAAGTGTACGCATGATTCCCGGCCATGCGGATGCTAAGCAAAGCTCACCTTTTTCATTGACATCTGCTTCAACAGCAGGTTCATCTCCTGAGGTTCTGCTGCGGAGAACTACGGGTTTTACACCGAAGAATGGAAGTGCTGCACTTCCCGGCTTAGAACCAAAAGCTCCCGGAATGGTAGAAATTAAAACACCGCCTGCCTCTGTCTGCCACCAGGTATCAACGATAGGACAACGGTCGTGTCCAACGTAGTGGCTGTACCAATGCCATGCCTCCGGATTAATCGGTTCACCTACGGAACCTAAAAGACGCAGAGTGGAGAGATCATGTTTTTCAATCCACTGAATATCCTGATTCATCAAAGCACGGATTACAGTAGGTGCTGTATAGAAAATTGTAACTTTAAATTTATCAATAATATGCCAGAAACGGTCAGGTTCCGGATAAGTCGGAACAGATTCATACATCACAGTGGTTGCTCCATTTAAAAGCGGACCGTATACAATGTAGGAATGTCCGGTGATCCAGCCGATATCTGCAGTACAGAAGAAAATATCATCTTCTTTATAGTCAAAGATATACTTGAAAGTTGTATAAGTATAAACCATATAACCTGCGGTTGTATGGAGGGTTCCCTTTGGACTTCCGGTGGAACCGGAGGTATACATAATGAAGAGAGGATCTTCGGCATCCATTTTTTCTGCCGGACAGTAATCAGAAATTTCATCCAGCATCAGCTCTTTAGAAAGAGCAGTGTCTCTATAGGTAATATAAGGAACTTCAAAGTCTACCATGCGGTCCACAACGAATACATCGTCAATGGTAAGACCGGCATTTGCACATAACATACAAGCCTTATCTGCATTTGCCTTTGCATTAATCTTTTGTCCTGAGCGCCAGTAGCCGTTGGTAGTAACCATCTTCTTAGCACCGCATGCTAACATACGGTCTGCTAATGCTTCAGCGGAGAAACCACCGAATACAACGGTATGAACGGCTCCGATTCTTGCACATGCCAGCATAACGACCGGGAGCTGCCAGATCATCGGAAGATATAATACGATGCGGTCACCTTTCTTTACACCGTTCTTTTTCAGAGCGTTTGCAAAACGGCACACATGCTTTAAAAGCTCATTGTAAGTAAATCTCTTGCAGTCTGCTTCCGGTTCACCCTGAAACAGAAGTGCAACCTTATCGCCTCTTCCTTTTTCAATCTGTGCATCCAGACAGTTGTAACAAATGTTTGTTTTTCCACCGACGAACCATTCATTATCTCCGATTTCCGGTTCGCCACGGTAAACCTGTGTCCAAGGTTTGAACCAGTGGAAATCTTTTGCGATGTAACCCCAGAAGGTATCCGGGTCTTCAATAGATTGTTTCCACATTCTTTCGTACTCTGCACGGCTTTGAATGTGAGCCTGTTCAACAAATTCTCTTGAAGGTAAGTATAAATCATCTCTTTTCTCTGTCATGGTAAAGACCCCCTGTCCTTATAATTTGTATTTCATTTTGTGCAAGATTGTACTTGAAAAAATACATTTCTTATATTCTATTTTACAGATTGTTAATTATTTGTCAATAGGTAATTGTTATTTTTTTAACAAAATTTAGGATTCAAAGGTAACTTTACAGAATTTCTTCTTTCCACGCTTTACAACTTTGCCTTCTGCAAAGTCCCCAGGGGTGTAGGAAGTGTGGATATCCTGTACCTTTTCACCATCGACTGACACGCCGCCCTGCTCCGTATTTCTGCGGGCTTCAGAACGGGATGCACATAATCCGGTTGCAACCAGTACGCCTAAAATATCGATAGAACCGTCACGCAGATCGGATTCCTTTAAAACAGCAGTTGGCATATTTTCAACATTTCCGCCGCCGGAAAAGAGTGCGCGGGAGCTGTCCTGTGCTTTTTTTGCTTCTTCTTCGCCATGAACTAATTTGGTCAGTTCAAATGCTAAGATTTCTTTTGCCTGATTTAACTGGCTGCCTTCCCAGCTATCCATTTTGTCGATCTCTTCTAATGGAAGGAAGGTCAGCATACGGATACATTTTAAAACATCGGCGTCGGCAACATTTCTCCAATACTGGTAGAAATCGAATGGAGAGGTCTTATTCGGGTCGAGCCATACGGCACCGCTCTGGGTTTTTCCCATTTTTTTGCCCTCGGAATTGAGAAGCAGGGTAATGGTCATTGCGTAAGCGTCTTTGCCGAGTTTACGACGGATCAGCTCGGTACCGCCAAGCATGTTGCTCCACTGGTCATCACCGCCGAACTGCATGTTGCAGCCATATTTCTGGTATAATGCGTAAAAATCGTAGCTCTGCATGATCATGTAGTT
>DNUZ01000020.1:57175-119292 GCA_003507655.1 Lachnospiraceae bacterium
TGCATGATCATGTAGTTGAATTCTAAGAAGCTCAATCCTTTTTCCATACGCTGCTTATAGCACTCAGCCGTCAGCATGCGGTTAACGGAAAAATGAGCACCGACTTCGCGTAATACATCAATATAGTTCAGATCCATCAGCCAGTCAGCATTGTTTACCATCAGGGCTTTTCCTTCAGAAAAGTCGATGAATTTGCTCATCTGCTCTTTGAAGCAGTCGCAGTTGTGCTGAATGGTTTCCGGTGTCATCATCTGACGCATATCGGTACGTCCGGATGGGTCACCAATCATAGCAGTTCCGCCGCCGATTAAAGCGATTGGCTTATTTCCTGCCATCTGAAGACGTTTCATTAAGCAGAGTGCCATAAAATGTCCGACATGAAGGCTGTCAGCCGTCGGGTCGAAACCGATATAAAAAGTAGCTTTTCCATTGTTGATCAGTTCTTTGATCTCTTCTTCATCCGTAACCTGTGCGATTAATCCGCGGGCTACAAGTTCATCATATAATGTCATTTCAGTCTCCTTTTGATAAATTGATTTTTTTCAGGGCATTTTTTATGAATGATCCAGATGTCCAAACTTGATATTACTTGTAACTAGCACAAATAAACTATGAAAAGTTTCTTTTTGTGCAATGGAAATGAAACTTGGAATAGGTTATTTGTGCAAACTATACATTAGTTTGGATGTCTGAAAAATAAAAAAGCCCCGTCCTGATCAAAGGACGAGGCACATACCCGTGTTACCACCTAAGTTTACAGCCAGTTCACACTGTCTGTCTCAATAAGTACGGCAAAAAAGCGATACTCTGGCACGATAACGTGTGCGAATCCGTTGCAGCCTACTAATTTTTTATAAAAAATATTCGGTGCAAGGCTCCAAGATGTATTCGGAATCAGCAGCTCATGCACCTCTCAGCGACCGGTCACTCTCTGTATGACTGTTCTCATTCTTACTTCTTCTTTTCTACGCCTGTCTGTAAAACTACCGTCATTATAGGGGTAAAATACAGGTTTGTCAACAATGAACGGGCAAAAGTGGATAAAAAAGTGGATAAAGTAATTGACAAATGAGAATCAATAAGATATGATTACGAAAGTGATTCCGTGAGGGAGTAGTTTGCGAGAAATCGTGATTTGTCAACAGACCCGGTCATGTAGGATGTGACCTGGCAAATCTTAAAAAATGAGACTCATGTATATCAGATTTTCTGATATGCGTGGGTCTTTTTGTGTGGCAGACAGAATTTGCGGGCATGATTTTTAAAAAGATCGGGAGATCAGAACAAAATGAATACAAAGGAGATAAGAAAGTAATGGGATATTTGGAATTATTATTGATCGGAGTCGGACTTGCAATGGACGCATTTGCAGTGTCTATCTGTAAGGGTCTGAATATGAAAACTATTAATAAGAAACATTGTTTTATCATTGCACTGTTTTTTGGAGGATTTCAGGCATTGATGCCGTTTATCGGATGGCTTGCCGGAATACAGTTTGAACACTATATCAAAGCATTTGACCACTGGATCGCATTTGTTCTTCTGGTTGTGATCGGTGGACATATGGTGGTAGAGGTTTTTCGTGGAGAAGATGAGGAAGATGAAGTCTGTCTTTGCGCAGCAGAGGCATCGGAGGAACATCTGGATATAAAAGAGTTGTTTTTACTGGCGATCGCAACCAGTATTGATGCACTCGCAGTAGGCGTGACGTTTGCTTTTTTACAGGTAGAGATCGTACCTGCGATCATCATTATAGGAAGTGTGACGTTTGTAATTTCAGCAGCAGGAGTCTTTATTGGAAATATATTCGGAAGCAAATATAAGAGCCGTGCGGAGCTTGCCGGTGGAATTATTCTGATTTTACTGGGAATTAAGATTTTATTAGAGCATTTAGGAATTGTTTAAGGATATTTTACAGAAAATTTATAGTATTGGAATTGCATGGTAATGAGGGTGCATGGTATAATGAGTGCAAGCGAGTCAACATGCTCGCATGATTGATAAGCGGTGAAATTATTGAGGGAGCTATGCTCACGATGTAATGACGCACAACAAAATTCAACCATACATAGAAAGGGGAAGAACGATGGCATTTTTTGATAAACTTGGAGAGACAATTGTAAACGTTGGAAAAGATGCAACACAGAAAGCAAAGGATTTATCAGGTGTTGCAAAGCTGAACTTAGATATTAAGGCAAAAGAGGACTATGTTCAGAGACAGTATACAGAACTTGGAAGAATCTATTATGAAGAGCATAAGACAGAGAGCGAAGTAGATGGAGCAGAGCATTTTGAATTGATCAAAGAGGCTTTAGAAGAGATAGAAAGAATGAAGCTTGAGATCATGGAATTAAGAGGAACCAAAACCTGTCCAAAATGCGGAGCAGAGCTTGCTGACGGAGCAGAATTCTGTAGTGCCTGCGGCGAGAAGGTTTCTGTTGTAGTCGATACAGATCCTGAGGCTGAGGATGTGACAGTAGAAGAAGTATCCGAAGAGGAGAAAAAGGAAGAACTGTAAGAAGCCATTTTTAAAGCTTAATGAAATATTATGAGAAATGAAAGCCTGCCGGGAATTCGTTGAGGATTCCCGGCAGGCTTTTTCCATCATATGTGATCACAAGATAAAATGTCTTCAAATAATGTTCCTGGAAGAAATCAGCATATACAATATTACAGAAAAGTCTATGGTAAATTTGCACAAAAAAATTTTGGAAAGATTGCATTTCAGAAGCCATGTCTTGTATTTCATTCGTCATATTTGTCATGTTATCCCGTTTTTTCACACAACCAAAAAGTAAACTGCTAGAATAACAGCATCTTTAATATAGCTAAAGGGGGGAGAAAAATATGTTAAACAGTATTCTGGCATATGTAACATTTAATATCAAAGCACTTTTAAAAAACAAGATTTCTTTTGTCTGGTCCATTGCTTTACCACTGGTAATGTTCTGGATAGACAAAGATGCGATCTCAAGTGAAGTAGAATTGATCTATTGGTGGGTGTATATGGTCCTATGTTCCTATATCTATGGGATTGGCCTGTATGCACTGGAATTAAGGGAATCGGGAAGCCTTAGGACGATCTTTTCGATACAACATTCCTCCTGGAGTTTTTTCTTAGGGAATCTGCTGACACAGATATTGTTCTGCATCATCAGTATCGGAATATTTGATATTGTTGTAATAATTGCAAAAGGATTTTCAATAACGCATATTCTTTTTTACAGTATCTATACGATCCTGGTGTGTATACCGTTTGCATTCCTGAGTTATGTGGTTACACTGCTGCCCAGTGTTCATGCCGATACGATACGGACGATTTTTTCTGTTGTGATATTTGGAATGTTTATGCTGCTAAGCACGGATCTCGCGATCAACAGGTACAATCCAATGTTTTATATCTCGCAAATGCTGATGCAGAAAACCATGAACAATCTGATCCTGTATAGTATTGTGTCGCTGGTATCCATAGCACTTGGCATGTTAGGGATCATAAAATTTGAACCGGGTTCCAATGAAAGGAGGTGAGAAGCAGGATGTGTGCGGAAAATATTTTTGTCGATGAACTATCCATAGAACCGTGTCACAAGACCATGACAATGACTTTTCAGAAGGGATTGAATTATCTGAAGGGGCAGAATGGTTCGGGAAAAACCATGCTGTTAGACTATGTGGCAGGGATCAGAAATGACCAGAAACAACGGATATCGGGGAATGAGAATATCGTTTATATTAACCAAAACATCTTTTTTGCAGATCGTTTAACAGGAACGGATTTTGTAAAATTTGTATATCGGCTGGACAATAAAAGCAGGGAAAGAGAAAAGTTTTTTGAGTTTACGGAAAAATTTGACATAGATAAAAAAGTTGATGTAAAGACATTGATGGAAAAACAGTGGGGGTTGTTGTCAGGCGGCGAGAGGAAATACCTGTATTCCATGGTATTGCTGTCGTTAGACAGGGAATGGTACATTTTAGATGAGCCGTTCGCCTATTTAGACACCGAGAAAAAAGAAATTTTGTGGAAAGTCATAGAAGCATTTGCATCAGAAGGAAAGGGCGTTATATTGACATCACATGAGGAGGATAGTAGAATAAACGGAAGTGACATCCATGTCATAAATTTGGATTAAGTTGACAGGAGAAATACCGTGAAGGTAGAAATCAGACTTACACAGGATGCATATGAGCCGTATGCGGTGATCTACACGAATGAGATTACCGATGAAGTGCGTGAGACAGCGGATTCCATTCATGCATCCAACAGGATCGTAATTGCAAATGAAGATGAGAGAAGCATTGTTCTTTCTGCAAGGGATATCTATATGATCCGCATAGAAGATGCAGCCGTATGGATTCATTGTAAAGAAAAAAAATACAGTGCGAAAAAGCGGTTGTGCGATATTGAAAAAGCACTGGGCGAAGGCTTTATGCGGATTTCTAAAACAACGCTGGTAAATCTCAAGTATATTGCATATGTAGAACCGTATTTTAACGGAACGATGCTATTGGTAATGAAAAACGGCAGTAAGGACAGTATTTCAAGAAAGTACCTTCCAAAATTCAAAGAATATTTAGGATTATAAATCATGAAAAGAATCATAGAACTTTCCATAAAAGGTGTCGGTCTGGCACTGGCACTCTTCGCTGTATTCGGTTTGGTAGCGGATGTGGCAAACCAGGGAGTGTTTACATTAAAAAATTACAATTATACCAAAATGGTCATTGGGGCAGTCATCGTGGGACTTGGTTTTTCTGTTCCGGGAATCGTATATGAAACAACCGATTTTTCCTATGCGGTAAAAATTCTGATCCATATGGGAACGGGATGTGTCATCTTTTTGATTACCGGATATGCCGTAGGATGGTTCTCGTTAGCAGGAGGGATAAGACAGTGCATGCCTCCGATCTTAGCAAGCCTTGGAACATCAGTATTGCTTTGGGTCGTATTCATGCTTCGGGACAGGAGAACGGCAGAAAGGATCAATGAAAGGATCAGGGAGCTCGAAGATGAGGATGAAGTTCATGTGACAAAAGAAGCATAGTGGATGCGGTAAAAGCAGCTTTGGAAATTTCCGAAGCTGCTTTTGTCCACCCTAATCCTCACCGACACCCAGTAACTTCTTCACGGCATTCTGCATCTCTTCGTGTTGCCGGTATTTCTGGATCAATTCATGCTCTTCTTTAGAGAGGAAGAGCTCTTCTGACGGCGGCTGATAGCCGAAAGTCTCTAAAATATTATCAATCTTATAAATTTTACAAAGGACTAACAGCGTATCCGCATCCGGCTGGGTCTGTCCGCTTTCCCATCCGTAAATGGTCTTTGTGGCAAATGGAAGATTTTGTTCCTCTAATTTAAAGACCACATCTTCCACCGAGTAGTGGTTTTGTTTTCTATATTCTTTTAAAACTTTTGCAATATTTGGGTTTTTCATGTTTTCACCTCTTTCGTTATCATATAGTACCCTATATTTTGCGTCAATAAAGTCTGAAAAATTCTTTGAAATCAAGGAAATACCGTATTGATATTCCTTTATAAAAAGAATATAATGGAGTTCTAAGTGGGGGAATTCTCTTCTTCAAAGAAAACAGGAGGATCGTATATGAGGAATGAAGCGACATTATGGCTTGCAAAGTACATGGAAGATCATGGAATTTCTACAGAAAAAATAAGCAGGGAACTTCATATACCCAAGAAAAAGCTGATTCCGGGAACAAAAGAAAGTCTGGACGCAGACGAATTTTTAGCACTTTGTTCTTATCTTCAAATTAACCCCCAAACTATACCGATCAGACAGGGAGAAAAATGATTACATATATATGCCGCAATAAGGACATTAAGACAGGAGAAGATTTACCCTGCACCAATACCGTATGTAAGACAAGCGTCTGTCCATCCTGTGGTCAGAGAGCAGATGCCGGCTCACAGATATACTGGTGCAAAAGCTGCAAAACCCCTATATATGAGGAAGTCTGCCCTATCTGTAATAAGAAAGGAAAGAAGCTGGCAACGGATCTGCGTCCGGTCTTTCCGGAAGAGAGGCTGCTGTTAGAGCTCATTTTGGGGACACCCTATGCATTTTTAGAGAAGTCTGTGTGGAATGGTTCAGGAAATCACTATTATGTAGATGGGAAGAGAATTCCTTTTTCCGTAAAGGATTTAAAACAACTGAATATTGATAAAGTGCGGGAAGAATATCAGAAATATCAGGGAAAAAATACAGACCGGTATTTTAAAGAACAGATGGAGATATTCTTACAGGCAAACAGAGAGCGTTATGAGGCACTGGTGGAAGAGGCAGATGAGTATATCCGCAGAGTGGCAGCAGATTATAACTTTATGGAAATGTTTGTTTCGTTCAGCGGTGGAAAAGACTCTACCGTTGTTTCTGATCTGGTCATGCGGGCACTCGGAAACCCGAAAGTGCTCCACATTTTTGGTGATACGACACTGGAATTTCCATTTACCTATGAATATGTAAAACGTTTTAAGCAGGAGCATCCGCAGACACCGGTCATTACCGCTTGCAACAAAGAGAAGGATTTTGAGGAACTCTGTCGTATGATCGGGCCGCCAAGCCGTGTGATGCGCTGGTGCTGTACGGTCTTTAAGACCGGAAGCATCCAAAAGACCATCAAGTCCCTGTTTCGCAATAAAAAAGAAATCCTGACTTTTTACGGCATCCGAAGAAGTGAGTCGGCAAGCAGGAGCAAGTATGACAGGGATTCGGACAGTCCGAAGATCACAAAACAGAGGATCATATCACCGATCATTGACTGGATGGATTTTGACATCTGGCTTTATCTTCTGACTACGGGAATCGACTTTAACCGGGCATACCGGCTGGGTTATGCGAGAGTGGGCTGCTGGTGCTGCCCGAATAACAGTGGATGGTCGGAGTTTTTATCAAAAATCCATATGAAGGAGCAGAGTACGCATTTTCGGGAGATGCTTTTGGAGTTTGCAAGGGAAATTGGAAAAGAAGATGCAGAGGTATATGTGGATGAAGGATATTGGAAGGCAAGACAGGGAGGGAACGGAGTTGCCTATGCACAGAAATCCGTCATTGCATTCGAGCCGTGTGCGACGCAGGAAAATACCTATAATTATGAGCTGCAAAAGCCGATAGAAACAGAACTTTATGAATTGTTCCGTCCGTTTGGCTATCTGAATTATGAGCTTGGAAATGAAAGACTTGGAGAAGTCTATATATTAGGAAAGAACGGAGTACCGCAGTTGAAGCTTCAGGGGAGGATAGGAACGAAGAAGCTGAAGGTTACCCTATTAGATCAGAAGATTACGGAAGATAAGATAAAGTGTCAGATTACCAAATACCAGATGTGTATGGGATGTCTTGCGTGTGAGAGCGTATGCAGGCATGATGCGATTTCCATAAAAGAAGACGACGATGGGAACATCCATTATCAGATTTTGGATGAAAAATGTGTAAGGTGCAGGGAATGTGTCAGTCATTTTTCTGCAGGATGTTATATGAGAAAGGTACTGGCAATTAAAAGAAATTAACAGGTGAAGAAACCATGACAAAGATAAAATACCGTTTTAAAGGGCATGAAAGCTTTATTTTGCGGGAGGGCTGGCTCAATAAAGGCATGAGGGAAGTGAGAAATGATCCGTTTGTTTTTTCGCAGAACTATGGAGCAGATGTGCTTGGGGTGGGTCCGAACATGGCAAAGGCGATCCGCTATTGGATGCGTACCTGCGGATTGTTAGAAGAGCGGGGAAAACAGGGTGTATTCCTTTCAAAGCTCGGAGAGCAGATCTGGGAATATGACAAATATTTAGAGGAAACATTTTCCCTGTGGATCATTCACTGCAATATCGTAAAAAATCGTGGGCAGGCAACCGCGTGGAATCTTTTTTTTAATGAATATGATGAAATGGAATTTACCAAAGACGAACTGGTAAAGGAGCTGATAAACAAAGCAGGAAATCTGGACGGACTTGAAAAATTTTCGGAAAAATCCGTAGAAGCAGACGGAGAGGCACTGCTTCGTATGTATGTAAGAAAGCCGGAGCGGGGAAGTGATCCGGAGGAAAAGAACATCAGCCCGTTTGGCATCTTTGAACTGGTAAAACAAAAGGGCAGTCTTTACTGGAAAAGCCAGCCGCCGCTGCATCTGCTTCCGGCAGAGATCGTCGGGTATCTTTTGAAAGACTGTACATCCAAAGAAGGAGCTGTCAGTATCGATGATCTTCTGACAGGAAAGGATTCGCCGGGCAGGATCCTGAATTTGAAGAGGACCGGTCTGGTAGAAAAACTTGAAGAGTTAGAACAAAAAAATTATATACAAATGAACCGGACAGCAGGCTTGGACATGGTATATCTGAACCAGTCTGTAACAGGAGAAGAAATTGTTAAAAAATACTTCCGACCATAGAGAAGAGGGGAGAACAGACAGATGAAAAATTTCGTAAATGTAGACACAAGATTTCAAAAATCAATCAATCTTACTTTAGATACAGGGGATATGGCATTGGTAAACCGTTATATACCGACACGTTCCTCCGTATCTATATTAAAACAGTATCTGACAAATATCGTGCGGGGACAGGGAGAACATGCAACGATATTGATCGGTCCTTATGGAAAAGGAAAATCACATCTTTTACTGGTATTGCTGGCGTTGCTGTGTAAAAGCAAAGACGAGACAGCAGAAATACAGAAAAAAATCATAGAAGCCGACAATTCAACAAAGTTGCTTTTTATGGAGCTTGCCGAAGTGGGAAGACCGTTTTTGCCGGTGATCGTCTCTTCTTTTCAGGGAGATTTAAACGAATCATTTATTTTTGCATTACAGGAGGCATTAAAAAAGACCGGTATCAGAGATCTGCCGCTTCCGAGTGAGTACAGTGAAGCCGTCCGTACGATGGAGAGTTGGAAGGAATCCTATCCCGACACCTATCAGCGGTTTGAAAAAATGTTAGAAGAGAGAGGATGTACCGCCTCTTTATTTAAGGAACGTTTAAAAAAACAAAAAGAAGCTGCACTCTTAGAATTCAAAGAATTTTACCCGGTACTGACATCCGGAAGTGTTTTCAATCCAATGGTGCAAAAAGAAGCACTTCGGGTCTATGAAGAGGTCAACCGTGTGCTTTGTGCAAAGTACGGATATGCCGGCATTTATATCATCTTTGATGAATTCAGTAAGTATATAGAAGGACATGAAGCAAAGAATTTTGCAAAGGATATGAAGATTTTGCAGGATATGTGCGAATTGGCAGACAGCCGGAAAGAAGAGCAGATGTATCTGACCTTTGTGGCGCATAAGAGTATCCATGAGTATGTCAAAAGTATTGATTCGGAAATGATCCAGGCATTCCGTGGGGTAGAAGGGCGGCTGAAAGAGATCCGGTTTGTAGTTTCTTCCCAGAATAATTATGAACTGATTGAGCATGCACTGCATAAGAAAGAGGGATTTTATACCTCGGAAATACAGGAAAGGGCAGAAGCGTCTTATCAGCTTGCCTGTTTTTCACATCTTTTTGAAAAAGAGGATTTTAATCAGATCGTGGCAAAAGGCTGCTATCCGCTGACTCCGGTATGTGCATATGCACTGCTGAATATCAGTGAAAAAATCGGACAGAACGAAAGAACGGTTTTTACATTTTTAGCGGGAAACGAACCGGGCAGCCTAAACCGCATTATGGAGGGCAGGAACAGAGAAAATCTGATCGGTGTAGAATATGTCTATGATTATTTCAAAAATCTGTTTCGGGAGACTGTGGATGAGACCTATATCCATAACGAATGGTTAAAAGCAGAGTATGCTTTAACGAAAGCGGATACGGAGATTGAAAAAAGGATCATTAAGGCAATGGCGATCATCCGTATGATACGCCGCCCGGAAGAGTTAGCGGTACTGAATAAGCCGATCTGTCTAGCGTTGAATATCGAAAAAGAAGAGTGTGACAAGGCAATGCGTGAGCTGATGAAAAAAGAGGTGGTCTTTTTCCGCTCAAGTCTTGGTACCTATGCATTTAAGAACAATATCGGTATTAATATCGAGGAGGCGATTGAAAAAGAAATCCGGCGGCTGCGTCATAGCATCAATACCTGTAAAGTGTTAAACGAGATTTCCGAACTGACCTATGCCGTTCCAAAACAGTACAATCAGGACCGTGCAATGACAAGATATTTCCGATATGAATTCATTGAATATGAAGACTTCCTTTCCATTGGCAGTGCAAAGGTCTTTTTCGAGCACCGTTTTTCCGATGGATATATCTTAGCGATCGTGACAGCAGACAAGGTAGAAAAGGAAAAAGTGCTGCGTCATCTGCGGGAATTAGGAGATGAACGTATTATCGTATTACTGCCGAAAGAAGAGTTTGTATCGGAGTGGGCGCTTTTGCGTCTTGCAGCAGTCAGAAGCCTTGCACAGGATGAGCATTTTATTGAAGAAAATAAAGCACTCCGTCAGGAATTAGACCTCTATGAGGAAGATATCCGATATGAAGTGAACGAGAGATTAAAAAGGGATTTTATGCCGGAAAACGGAGGCTGTTATGTGCTTCATACAAGCAGAAAAGAGCCGCATATCAGAACCGGAATGGAATTTAACCGGTATTTAAGCCAGATTTGCGAAGACTACTATTCGTTAGCACCGAGAATCAACCATGAGCTTTTGAATATTCAGAATGTGCAGGGGCAGTACTTAAAGGCGAGAAATGACGTAGTAAGGGCTATCTTAGATGGAAAAGATTTAGAAGAATATGAGCGGGGCAGCAGTCCTCAGGCAATGGTATATCGTGCAGCATTTCTTCGGACAGGTCTTGCCGGAGAAGAGTTTCCGTTAGACGGCGGCTGTCGAAAGATCATGGAGGAGATCGAGGACTTTTTTGTGAAAGCAAGCGGAAAGCGGGCATCCTTTCAGATTCTCTATGAGCGTTTGCAGGGAAAAGATTACGGGGTAAGAAAAGGCGTACTTCCGCTGTTTCTTGCGTGGAAATTTTATCTGCTAGAAGGCATGCCGGTGCTGTACCTTGGAAATAAGGAACTGCTGATCACGGTAGAAGTGCTGAACAATATCAACCAGTTTCCGGAAAGCTATGATCTTTATATAGAAAAGAAAGATATGGAAAAAGAGCTTTATTTACAGGAAATGGAGGATATCTTTTGTGATGCGCAGACGGAAAAGATCATACGTTCCAACCGACTTTCCGTCATTATGGAAAATATGCAGAAATGGTATCGTTCCCTGCCGCAGTATACGCGGGTCAGTGAACGCTATCCGCAGGAAATGCTCTATGCGGTCAGAAATTTCCGAAGGTTATTAAAGCAGACGGAGTTAAATCCGAGAGAATTTTTGTTTGAGCAGCTTCCGAATGCCATGGATTCTTCTAAAAATCATATGACGGGGCTTATAGTCAGGGAAATGAAGCGGAGCATGGATACGCATTTTGAAAATGCGATAGAAGATACGGCAAAGGAGATCAAAAAAATATTTGGTGCAAAAGAAAGCGACAGTCTCAAGGCATGTCTGCAGGACTGGTATGGCAGACAGCAAAACCGTTCCAAACGCTATGTATTGAACAAAAAGATCAAGAGTTTTATGGAATATGTGGGAGAACTGAATACCAACGACGAGCGGGAGATTGTTGCCGTATTATCCAAACGTCTGGAAGATATCTATATTGAGGACTGGAATGACAGATTACAGGAAAAATTTCTGCGTGACATTACAAAGATACGCCAAAAGACAGAGGCGGCAAAGGAAGATGCCGGTTTAGAGAACGGACAAAAAGAGATTTTCCTAAAGACGGCGGATGGAGCGGAAATCCACAAATATTATGATGCGGATGTAAAAGACAGCACCAGTGAATTTTTGAAAAATATGATCGAAGAGGCACTGGATAACTTTGGAGACAGCTTAGAGACAAATCAGAAAGTGGCTGTTTTAGCGGAGGCTTTAGAAAAACTATTACAGTAGAGGAAACATCATGGAAGAATACATTTATCTGGACAATGCCGCAACCACTTTTCCAAAACCGGAGGCGGTTTATCGGGCATTGGACTGGGCAAACCGAAATGCAGCAGTCAATGCCGGACGCGGCAGTTATGCATTGGCAGAACAGGCAAAACAGTTGATCGAAGATACCAGGGGGTTACTTCTGACACTCACAAAGGCGAAAACGGCAGCAGAGGTAGTGTTTACACCCTCTGCTACCTTTGCATGCAACCAGATTTTTGGAGGTCTTCCATGGAAAAGAGAAGATATTGTCTATGTCTCACCCTATGAGCATAACGCGGTCATGCGTACCCTGCATTTTTTACAGAAACGCTATGGCTTTGCGATAGAGGAATTGTCGGTAGATGCAGGGACCTTAGAGCTTGATTTAGAAAAAATCCGTTATCAGTTTATCCAAAACCCTCCAACGGTTCTTGCCATGACACATATCAGCAATGTCACAGGGTATATTCTTCCGGTTGAAGAAGTGGCAGCTTTGACAGATACGGAAAAGACGACGGTGATCGTGGATGGTTCGCAGGCATTGGGATTGATCCCTGTCCGTCTGGAACAAAGCGACATTGATTACTATATATTTGCGGGTCATAAGACACTTTACGGACCGTTTGGAGTCGGCGGTTATATCGCACAATCTACAGGAAATGCAGAAAAATTAGGACTTGTGATCGCAGGAGGAACCGGAAGCAATTCACTGAATTTAGAGATGCCGCAGCTTCTTCCCGACCGTTATGAACCGGGAAGTCCGAACGTACCGGCGATCGCGGGATTGAAAGCGGCGATAGAAACATTTGGAAGTAATTATGAAGAAATGTGTCAGACCATAGAGGAGCATTATCAAAAAGAACGGGAACTGACGGAACTGTTAGAGACAGAGCTTCAAAAAATACAGGGAATCCATACTTATTTTCCACAGGATAAGGAAAAAAGGAGCGGCATCTGTTCCTTTACGATCGAAGGATATTCTTCGGATGATGTAGGAATGTTGCTCGATGAAGATTATCATATCGCAGTCCGGTGCGGCTATCACTGTGCACCGTTGATCCATAAATACTTAAAAGACGAACCATACGGGGGAACGGTGCGTGTGGGCATCGGACAGTTTAATACAAAAGAAGACATCAGGCAACTTATACACGCAGTGGAAGAAATCGCAAGGGGGTAACAAAAGTGAACGACGATTTAAAACGGGTAAATTTAAGAGACATTGTAGACAGGATTTCGGAGAATACGATTGTACTGCCGGATTTCCAGCGAGGTTTTACATGGAAGGAAAACAATCGGCAGAAAGCATTGTTGGCATCTGTCCTGACCAAGCTGCCCATAGGAACGGTTTTATTTTTAAATGTAAAAACAGAAGACTATGGATACAAGAAAATAGGAAAGAATGAAAGAAACATTGACAATTTAGAGGGAAAGCAGGAAGTAAAGGCGCTGTTAGACGGTCAGCAGAGGATCACGGTCTTAACGGCATTCCTTTCCACGAAACTTCAAAGAGAGAACATTGACGATCTCGTATCACCGACACTGGAACGGCGGTATTTTTTAAATCTTCCAAGTTTTCAAAGTGTGATAAATAGCAAAAAAGAAGATCTTTTTGGTGGAACAATCTTAAGTTTTCCGAATTCTTTTCGGGGAAATTATCCGGAGATCTCCAGTGAGGAGATGAAGGAACGGATCACTTTTGTTCACGATCAAAAGAAAGCATTTTTATATGAAAAAGCAGAAACGAAGGATACCCGCGAAATTCGTGAATATTGCAGAAATGTCAATAACAGTGAAGATGGCGATGCTTATCTGCTGCCGTTGTTCTATCTGTTGGATGCCTGTGAACCGGGGGCACCGGGTGCTGTCATTCTTGAGGATGTAGTCAAAGAAATCGGGGCAGAGTATGAGAAATCCATTAGATCATGGCTTCAGGCAGAGGAATATCCAATAGAGGAAAAGGAACAGTATTTAGAAAAATTCGGACTTGAAGACGCACAAAGAGAGGCTGTTTTAGAAGAGATCAAGACAGGAACACTTTTTTTACCAAAAGAAGAAAGAGAAGATAATTTTTCTGATCTTTTAAAGGAACGGAAAATGCAGTGGGGAATGCACCTTTGTGAATATCTGAGAAAATGTATCGAGGATATCCGGCTTTATGAGATTGCAATTTCCGTCAATGATAAAAAGCGCGCCATTGATATCTATGAAAACCTGAACCTGGGAGGAAAATCCCTAAGTGTCTTTGACCTGATCTTAGCAAAGGCATCCAGGCATACGCAGGAGAAGGGAAATCTCTTTACACAGATCGTAGATGACATAGAGCGTGACCACAGGGAGGAATATACCTCATTTGTAGAAAAATGCTCGCCGGGTCAGAAGAACAGTTATAAAAATCACATTGCAGACAGCGACAAACCATATTCGGCAGTGGGACGGATCGGCTGCTGGGATAAATCTCAAAAAGAACTTTCTGCTACCTACATAAAGGCATTGATGAACCTTTTGGGTATCATTGACTATTTTTCAGAGGGAGATCCGGGATTTAGTCTGCGTGATGCTGAGAAGATCCAAAACCTGAACGTGAAAGTCACAAAAAGAGAATATCTGTTGCAGATTCCATCAGAAAAAATATACGGTTATGTGGAGGTGGCATGTCAGGGCTTAGACCGCGCAGCCTTATTTTTACAGATGCGGTGTGGAATCCGAAAGCTTGGTGAAATACATTACAATCTGATGTGGGTTATCTTAGGAACGGTATTTTTAGATGAAGCATGGTTTGAGGACAGTGAAGTCTTAGATTATATGGAAGTCTGGTATTGGAGTGCGATTTTATCGGGAGAGTTCAAGATAGAGCAGAACCGGGCATTTATCCGGAATCTTCAGAATGTTTTATCTGAGATTCAAAACATCAAAGAATCCGATAAGAATTTCACAAAAACTCTTTGCAATAATGTACTGACAGATAAAAAATTTGCAGACCGTGACATTGTTTTAATGAAAAATCCATCCGTATATCCGGAGGAGGTAATTGGGAATACCATCTGTCAATTTTATTTATCAGAGACATATTCGGATATTTTAAAACCGCTTCCGGAGAAAAACGACTATCAGCCACAAACACTGAGTGCATTAAACAATTCCGTGAAGCTGCAAAAACATCACATTATGCCGATCGGAAGTCTTAGCGTAAAGTATAAGGATGCCAATAAAACGACAGAAAGACGGAGAAAAGATAACAGCAGTCCGTATAATTCACCGTTGAATTTCCTGCTGATATCGGAAAAAGCGAATGGGCTGATCCAAAACCATACACTGAAAGAATACTTTGAATTGTGTGATCAGACCGCATTAAATAGTGTGGATATTGAAGACCATACATTTACCGATATGTCAGATCGGGAAATCGGATACCGGATCGGTGACGAAGCATTGCAGATTTTTCTCGAAAAAAGATATGATGATTTTAAGAGCCGTATTACGTCGAAGTGTCGGAATTTATTGAATTGTCCAGACATTTGCTGCGGAGAGGGAGGAAACTGATATGGAAAAGAATCGGGACAGCATGATGCAGACATTGAAGTTTGAAGTTTTGCATATGGAAAAGAAGAATCTGCGAAGCAAGGCAAAGACAGATCAGCGGATGTCAGAGGAATTGCAGAAAATCATCAAGGAATATGCAAGAGGGATAACGGAATAGGGGGACAGGTATATGAAATTTGAAAGTATTACCATGGAAAATTTCATGCGGTATAAGGGAAGGAATCATATAGAATTTAGCTGTGATGATGTAAAAAATGTAACGGTAGTTTTAGGAGACAATACGGTTGGAAAAACGACGATAGCGCAGGCATTCCGCTGGGGACTGTATGGTGCGTTAATGGCAAACGGAACAAAAAGTGCCGGAGATTTTCAGCTTTTAAATACGGATATCTTAGAAATGATGGATGCAAACAGCCGTGCGAAGGTAAAAGTAGAGATTACAGCAGTTGACGAAGAAAAACGTTATATCATCACAAGAGAGACAACCTATACCAGAGCATTTCCAAAGTTAGAGAGCCGGGAGTTTCAAAAGAAATGTGCGATGCGGATTACCGAGTTAGAGGACATGGAAAGTTATGTCGAGGTAGACAGCAACGAGATAGAGACACTGATCAATGAACTGTTTCCAAAGAACTTGTCCCACTATTTTTTGTTTGATGGAGAACGGTGGAATGATGTCAGTGTAGGTGGAGTCCGGGAAAATATCAAAGAATCGGTACATATTTTAACGGGATTATCTGCATATCGCGAGGCGAAGAACCATTTAAAAGATATGGGAAGCAATTCCGTTATCAAAAAATTCCGTTCAGAGATCAAGGGATCGGGTGCAGTCTATGATAATTTAGAAGCAGAACGAAAAAAATTAGAGCGTGATATCGAAAAGCTCCGGGATGAGATTGAGGTATTGGAAGTCAATATCCGGAATTATGAGAAAAAGAATGAAGATATCGAACGTTTCTTAGCAGAAAACCACAATACGGAAGAATTGCAAAGGAAAAAGAAACATTTAGAGCTATTGTGTGAGTCCCAGAGAAAGCAAAGTCTTTATTCTTACAAGACATTGGTAAATGCCATCAGCGATAAAGCCTATATGGTATTTGCCCGGTCAATGCTCCGTGCAAGTATGGAACTATTAAAAAGTGCGAAAATGGAACGACGTGATATCCCATATATGCGTCAGGCAACGATAGATTACATCATTAAGAACAAACGGTGTATCTGCGGTCATGAGATTAAAAAAGACAGCAGTGAGTATTTTGCACTGATGGAGCAGCGAAATTATCTGCCGCCGGCAGATGTCGGTTCCATAATAGGGGACTTTGAGAGAACTGCAAACCGCTGGTACCGCAAAGGTGACGAGCTGTTAGAAGAGATTGACGATTATGCAAAAGAAGTAGATGAGAATGTCCGGGAATATCATGATTCCTGTAACCGTTATGAAAAACTGCAAAAGCAGTTAGATGAACATATTGATTTTGCAGAGAAACGGAGGACACAGCGTTTCTATAAATCGGAGATCCAGCGTTTTTCTAAGGAAAAGGGAGAAAAAGAAGGACGGATCGAAGCCTGCAAAAAGAGAATAGAAACCACGGAAAAAGAGATGCAAAGCCTAGAAGCAAGAAATGAGCGGAATCGGATCTGGCGGCAACGCTTAGAGATAGCAGAAGAATTGTACCGGCAGCTGGATAAAGAATTTTCTGAGCAGGAAAATAAGATTTTTCTGGAGTTAAACCGGCAGATACAGGAGAATTTCAGCAAAATGTTTAACGCAAAGGATAAAAAGATTGAACTGACACCGAAGTATGAGATTCAGATGCTTTACCGTACGCAGCAGGGATATCGGGAAGAGAAAAATCTGTCCGAAGGCGAGAAAATAGCAAGGAACTTTGCGTTTATTGTAACGATCATGGATTTCAGCAGAAGAAAGAAACAGGAAAAGACCGGGCATGAGACAGCAGACAGTGACACCCTTCCGATCGTATTGGACGGACCGTTTTCTAAGCTGGGAGATGAAAATATCGAATTGATCGCAAAGGTGCTGCCACAGGTTTCGGAACAGGTCATTATCTTTATGTTGAAAAAAGACTGGGAGTATACAAAGTTAGATCCTTACGTTGGAAGCAGATATTACATTGATAAAAAACCGGAAGAATCATTTGCAACGATCAAACCGGCAGGGGAGGAGACAGTTTAATGGAAAATTATAAATTTTTTAACGACCCTTATAAATTTTCAGGCAAGCATGCCCGTATGGTAAGCGAACTATGGTCATTAAATGACTATGAACATAGTTATTTTAAGCGATTGATAGACATCTATATCGTAGCTGCGATTCTGGGATTCAGAATTGACAGAAAAGCCAAAAGAGATTATGCACCGGTAGAACAGAGAACCGTATTTGGGGAGCAGATGAGACAAGCATCAGAAGATTTGGAGTTCATCCTGCAGATGATGCTGTTATTAGAGCCGGCAGGGCAGGGAATCCATGAAGAGTGTATCCGGCGGGCGTTTAAAGGTGTTGAAACAGAAGAAGAGTTCAAACGCTATAATGAACTGTTTGAATCTTATATGCTTGGTGGAGTGGAAGAACTGTATGAAAGACTGGTACTTCAGAAAGAAGAAATAGATACAGATTACAGTGATGATAAGACGGCAAATCTGATGATGTTATTTGAACGGTTTGCTCCGAAGAAAACTTCCTAAAATTTTTATAAAATCTCAGAATTGTTAAAAAATCAGTTTACAAAATATGGGAAAAACGGTATAATAAAAAACGAATTATACTATACCAAGAAATAATCGGTTATTGCAGTATGGTAAGCAAAACCGAAAAGCTCTAATCCCATTCTTCGGAATGGGATTATCTTTTATATGGATTTTATAGGAATAGTAAAAAAGACAAATTTTTAGTACACAAAATGTTCCGCACAGGCGGTTCTGGGAGGAGAAAAATTTATGGGAGAAATGAGTAAGACAAACATGGACAGGCACAGGAGTTACCGGATCGGACTGGATATCGGTATTGCATCTGTAGGATGGGCAGTACTTGAAAATAACAGTCAGGATGAACCAATCCGTATTCTGGATCTGGGAGTTCGTATTTTTGAGGCAGCAGAGGTTCCAAAAACAGGAGCTGCATTAGCGGCAGAACGAAGAGATGCCAGAACTGCCAGAAGAAGGATCCGCAGAAGACGTCATCGTTTAGAAAGGATTAAGTGGCTGTTTGAAAGAGAAGGACTGATCCAAATAGATTCTTTTATGGAGCGGTATCATTCACCAAATCTGCCGGATGTCTATGAACTTCGTTATGAAGGTTTAGAACGAAAGCTCAGCAATGAGGAATTTGCACAGGTACTGTTGCATATTGCAAAACATCGTGGTTTCCGCTCGACAAGAAAGGCGGAGTTAAAAGAAGGGGACAATGGAAAAGTCTTAAAAGCAACAGAAGAGAACCGCAAACGTATGGAAGAGCATGGCTACCGTACCGTTGGCGAGATGATATATAAAGATGCCTATTTTCATACTGAGTGTGCGTGGGCAGACAATGGATATCTGTTAACACCTAGAAATAAAGCAGATGATTATTCCCACACGATGCTCCGGGCGCTGTTAGAAGAGGAGGTTCACATCCTTTTTGACAGTCAGAGGAAGTTTGGAAATGAAAAGGCGACTGAAAAATTAGAGCAGGAATATTTAGAAATTATGTTGTCACAGCGTTCTTTTGATATGGGACCGGGACAGCAGGCAGACGGAACGCCGAGCCCTTATGCAATGGAGGGATTTGGAAATAAGGTCGGATATTGTACATTAGAAAGAGAATCCGGCGAACGTCGTGCGGCAAAAGCAACCTATACGGCAGAGTTATTTGTTGCACTGCAGAAGATCACACATATGAAATTGGTACATATGGATGGCACATCCAGATTTTTTACGGAAGAGGAGCGGAACATTTTATTAGAAATGCTTTCGTCCAAAAAAGAGATTAAATATGCAGCAGTCCGTAAAAAGCTGAATCTGCCGTTAGAAGAAAAGTTCAATACATTGAATTATAATATGAAGCGTAAAGGAAAAGACAATAAAGAGGAAGAAATTGATGAAGCTGCCATAATTGCTGCAACGGAAAAGGCAACTTTTGTCAGTATGTCCAATTGTTATGAATACCGCAAGAGGATTGGCGATTATTTAGATACCCTGCCGGAAGAAGAACAACAGGATCTATTAGATGAAATTGGAACGATTCTGACCTGTTATAAGAACGATGACAGCCGTATGAGTCGTTTGACGGAGGCAGGTCTGTCGAAGGAACTGGCGGATTCTTTGTTAGAGCTGACACCTGCGAAGTTCCAGCACCTTTCTATAAAAGCAATGAAAAAAATCATGCCTTATATGAAAGAAGGTATGGTATATGATAAAGCATGTGAAGCAGCGGGCTATGATTTTAAAAATGATAATCATGGAAAGAAAATGAAGCTGCTAAAAGGCGAAAATATTACAGAAACCATTAATGAGATTACGAACCCGGTTGTAAAGCGTTCCGTTTCGCAAACGGTAAAAGTCATCAATGCGATCATTTTAAAATACGGAAGTCCACAGGCGGTAAGTATTGAGCTTGCCCGCGAAATGTCTAAGAATTTCGAAGAGCGAAGAAAAGCAGAGAAACAGATGGAAGAAAACCGTAAAAAGAATGAAATGGCGAAAAAGGAAATTCAGGAACTGGGCAAACTTTCGCCGAACGGTCAGGATATTTTGAAATACCGTTTATGGCATGATCAACAGGGAATATGCCTTTATACCGGTAAAAAGATACCGTTAGAAGAACTGTTTCAGCCGGGATATGATATTGACCACATTCTTCCTTATAGTATTACCTTTGATGACAGCTACCGGAATAAGGTGCTTGTTACTTCACAGGCAAACCGTGAGAAAGGAAACCGCACCCCATATGAGTATTTTGGTCAGGATGAGGTCCGTTGGAGTGCCTATGAAGCAAGAGTCAATCATTTTATCAAGGACTATAAGAAGCGTCGCAATTTGTTAAAACAGGGATTTACAAAAGAAGACCGCAGGGAATTCAAAGAGCGTAATTTAAATGATACAAAGTATATTACACGCGTGATCTATAATATGATCCGTCAGAATTTAGAGATGGAGCCCTTGAATCGGGAAGACAGGAAGAAACAGGTCTTTGCTGTTAATGGTTCCATAACTTCTTACTTAAGAAAACGTTGGGGGTTACCAACTAAAGATCGTTCTACCGACACGCATCATGCAATGGATGCTGTAGTAGTAGCCTGCTGTACAGATGGTATGATCCAAAAAATTTCCAGAAGTACACAGTATCGTGAAGTCTTATACAAAGGACAGAGTCATCCGGATTATGAGATTGTGGATGTGGAGACCGGTGAGATTATTTCTCTGGAGGAACTTTCGAGAGAAGAGTGGGATAAGTGTTACGGAGCACAGGTACCGCCGCCATGGAATCATTTTAGAGAGGAATTAAAGGTCCGTATGGGAAGTGATCCGAAGAATGATCTGGATACACATCCGGATATGTACCAGTTATTCCGTTATCCGGAAGATGTCTATAACAATATCCGACCAATTTTTGTGTCAAGGATGCCAAATCACAAAGTGACCGGTGCGGCACATGCGGATACAATACGAAGTCCAAGACATTATAATGATGGCGGTGAAATCTTTGATGACAGTGGTTATGTATTGTCACGGACAAACATTGAAGATTTAAAGCTGGATAAAGATGGTGAAATTAAAGACTACTACAATAAAGACAGTGACAGGCTGCTATATGAAGCATTAAAGGCACGATTAGCAGAATATGAGGGTGATGGAAAAAAAGCGTTTGCTGAGAAGTTTTATAAACCAAAAGCAGACGGAACCCAAGGCCCTGTTGTAAAAAAGGTGAAAACCTATAAAAAAATGTCTCTTGGTGTGGAAATCAATAAGGATGAAGCCGGAGTTGGACGCGGAATTGCCGAAAATGCAAATGGCGGTATGATTCGTGTGGACGTTTTCCGGGAAAATGGAAAGTATTATTTTGTTCCAATCTACATTGCGGATGCCTTGAAGAAGAGATTGCCCAATAAAGCATCAGTGGCAAATAAACCATATAGTGAATGGAAAGAGATGAAGGATGAGAACTTTTTGTTTAGTCTGTATTCGAGGGATTTGATAGGATTTAAAAATCCAAAAGGTAAGAAAGTAAAGTGTAAGGATGGAAAGGAAATTGTATTGACAAATGAAATAGTATACTATGTCGGTGCAAATATAAATACAGCGAGTATTTCTTGTAAGGCGCATGATAATCAATATGAGTTTGGAAGTTTTGGGATTCAATCTCTACAAGAACTAAAGAAATATCAGGTGGATGTTCTTGGAAATATAACGGAAGTTCGTCAGGAAAAGAGAAGAGGATTTCATTAAATGGGATATCGGAATATTAAAATCGAAACCTCCCAGCAACTTAGCATTAAGAATCGTCAGCTTTTCATAGGTTCGTCTGGTGAGGTACAGATTCCTTTAGAGGATATTAACAGTATTCTCATAGAAAGTCAGGCGGTGACGCTATCCAGTTATTTTCTGCAGAAGATGGCGGAAATGGGGATTGCAGTGTATGTTTGTGACGAAAAACATTTGCCAAATGCAGTGCTTTTACCGATGGTACGTCATAGCCGTCATTTTAAACTGTTAAAGTGCCAGATGAATCTTGGAAAGCCGAAGCAGAAGAGGCTTTGGCAACAGATTGTAGTTAGAAAAATTGAGAATCAGTCAGCCTGCCTGAAGTTTCTAAATTTAGAAGGTGCCGAAGAGCTTTTAAAAATGTCAAAACAGGTACAGTCCGGAGACAAAACCAATGTCGAGGCGAAAGCAGCAGCTTTTTATTTTCGCAGACTGTATGGATTGGGATTTTCCAGAGGTGATGACCATATCATCAACTCAGCATTAAATTATGGCTATGCAATTGTCCGTGGGATGATTGCACGTTCGATCATTTGTTATGGATTGGAGCCTTCTTTGGGCTTATTTCATAGCAGCGAGTTAAACAGTTATAACTTGGCAGATGATTTTATCGAAGTATTTCGTCCGGTTGTAGATTTGCATGTTTCCAATCGTTTTGACATATCAGAGGTTAGCCGGGCATTAACGCCTGAAATAAAAAGAGAACTATATGGAATTGTAAACTATGACATGTTGGTAAGAGGAGAGAAGCATATACTGAGTAATTGCATTGATAAAGCAGTTGCAAGTTACAGCAGTGCATTGCAAGGAAACCGTGAGGAGTTAGAACTTCCGGTATTAATGGAGTTACAGGTACATCGTTATGAGTAAGTTTATGAGGATGATTGTATTTTTTGATTTGCCGGTTGGTACGGCAAGAGAGCGAAAAGCAGCAACGAAGTTTCGCAATTTTTTGATTAAAGATGGCTATCATATGGTTCAGTATTCCGTATACTCCAGAATCTGTAATGGAAACGATGCAGTTGAAATGCATGAAACACGGTTAAAACAGCATCTTCCATCAAGAGGTTCTATACGGTTATTAACTATTACAGAAAAGCAATACGAATCTATTCATATTTTGTTGGGAGAAGCTGTCTTTGACGATACAAGCGAAGCGACAGAGCTGATTAATATTTTTTAAAAGATAGAAATTTTCTAAAAAAGTAGTAAAAATAGGAATTTTTTTAAAAGAGAAACCCCGCATAATCCCTATGGTTATGCGGGGTTGTTGCTGTCCTATTATACCATACCAAGAAATAATAGGGAACTACAGCAATCTCGACCGTTTTCGGATCCTCGGCTTTATTATACCATACCAAGAAATAATAGGGAACTACAGCGTTCCAGTTGTTGGAGTTCCCGTTGTTGTTATTATACCATACCAAGAAATAATAGGGAACTACAGCATGCTTAATCTGAAAAGGAATTCTATTTCTATTATACCATACCAAGAAATAATAGGGAACTACAGCTTTTAATGTGAAAACCTTAAAACGAGACAAATTATACCATACCAAGAAATAATAGGGAACTACAGCTCCCTCTGTGACTGTCTCCCGGTCTCCCAATTATACCATACCAAGAAATAATAGGGAACTACAGCTGTCGGCGGCGGTCTGTCTGCCTGTGCCGATTATACCATACCAAGAAATAATAGGGAACTACAGCTCATTTTCTAAAAAAAATTTAGTTGCAATCATTATACCATACCAAGAAATAATAGGGAACTACAGCGCAAGTTTCTCCGACTGGTTCTCATAATCTATTATACCATACCAAGAAATAATAGGGAACTACAGCAGCTCTTGGGGGTTTGAAGTGGGACGAAAAATTATACCATACCAAGAAATAATAGGGAACTACAGCCATAGATCAATCTTATAGTCCTGCATAAATATTATACCATACCAAGAAATAATAGGGAACTACAGCATGATGTGGAACAGACCATTGAAGTGTTCTATTATACCATACCAAGAAATAATAGGGAACTACAGCCCGCTAAAAAGGTCTATAATGGACTTATAAATTATACCATACCAAGAAATAATAGGGAACTACAGCTTCTTTCTTTTAAAACATTTGCTAATTTATATTATACCATACCAAGAAATAATAGGGAACTACAGCCTTACAGTTTCAGGAATTGTACAGGTTGGAATTATACCATACCAAGAAATAATAGGGAACTACAGCGGTAAGGTTACAGAGGACAACGACGACCTCATTATACCATACCAAGAAATAATAGGGAACTACAGCTCCAGTTATACTTTGAGATAGAGATATCTTATTATACCATACCAAGAAATAATAGGGAACTACAGCTCCATTTCCGAGATTAGCGTTCCATCGCTGATTATACCATACCAAGAAATAATAGGGAACTACAGCGGGATACTGATTGACCCGTGGCTTGTCATCATTATACCATACCAAGAAATAATAGGGAACTACAGCAGCTTTTTCAATATTTTTTAACTTTTTTATATTATACCATACCAAGAAATAATAGGGAACTACAGCTTTGCCATTTTAATTACCTCCTTGCAGTAAATTATACCATACCAAGAAATAATAGGGAACTACAGCATCGACATTTACCCACAATTTCTTTGCACCATTATACCATACCAAGAAATAATAGGGAACTACAGCCATGTCCCTGCACCTCATAAAATGCCCTTGATTATACCATACCAAGAAATAATAGGGAACTACAGCAATTTAATGTTAATGAAGAATGGCTCCGTAATTATACCATACCAAGAAATAATAGGGAACTACAGCGATTAAGGAGGATTAAGACATGGCGAGAGAATTATACCATACCAAGAAATAATAGGGAACTACAGCCACGGTATTAATGTAAAAAACACTGACGATATTATACCATACCAAGAAATAATAGGGAACTACAGCATAAAGATAATTCATCAGAATGTGTGCGATATTATACCATACCAAGAAATAATAGGGAACTACAGCGTACATATCACCAGCGCCATTCAGCAGCCAATTATACCATACCAAGAAATAATAGGGAACTACAGCACTCTTTAGGAAGTTTGCCTTTTTTAGAGTATTATACCATACCAAGAAATAATAGGGAACTACAGCATCTGTTTACTGTCCATTGTTGATTTTAGCATTATACCATACCAAGAAATAATAGGGAACTACAGCATTTAAATCCTCTCTTTCCTTATTTTGTGTATTATACCATACCAAGAAATAATAGGGAACTACAGCATATTTTACACTGTCGGTGTCGCTATAATGATTATACCATACCAAGAAATAATAGGGAACTACAGCAAGATGGATGCACAGGAAAAAGCGAAGGAAATTATACCATACCAAGAAATAATAGGGAACTACAGCATAGTGCTTGATGTAATAGCCTTTCCGACTATTATACCATACCAAGAAATAATAGGGAACTACAGCGTATAATTGTTTTCTGTGACAGCCTGTGAATTATACCATACCAAGAAATAATAGGGAACTACAGCGTTGCACAGAGGTCATAGCACCATTCATAATTATACCATACCAAGAAATAATAGGGAACTACAGCGTTTTTTTATCCGCATCATTATCAGGGTTTATTATACCATACCAAGAAATAATAGGGAACTACAGCTACCGTTCTGAAATTGAGGGTAAGGCTCATATTATACCATACCAAGAAATAATAGGGAACTACAGCACATCCGATACCGCCGTTTTCACTTTTCCAATTATACCATACCAAGAAATAATAGGGAACTACAGCTGCTACAAGTGGTGGCTCGTATGTGTTAGTATTATACCATACCAAGAAATAATAGGGAACTACAGCTGTCAAGGGTGGTATGGGATATTGGAATCATTATCCATACCCCAAAATAAAAAAATACCGTTGCTTAGAATTATATAAATTGTATAATACACTATTTTATCCAACTATACCTGCGGTATAAATAACTAAAATTGCAAAAATTCACAAGCATTTACTTGAAAATCATTTCACAGCTCGCTTTCAGAAAAGTCCCACACCACCCTTTACAAAAACTTTCCCTAGATTTTACAAGCATCTGATAGCAACAAAAAACATGAATTTGCTACATTAGAAATAAGAATAAAAGACAGATGTGAAATGGAGAGCAGAATGAAGGGAAAAAAGACACTCGTATGGGCACACAGGGGAGCCGGTAAATACGCACCGGAAAATACATTGCCGGCATTCCAAAAGGCAATAGAAATGGGAGCAGATGGAATCGAGCTGGATGTTCAGATGACAAAAGATAACCAATGCGTAGTCATCCACGATGAAACGATAAAACGTGTCAGTAATGGAACTGTCTGGGTAAAAGACAGCACTTTAGAGGAGCTGCGACAATTTGATTATAGCAAAGGTTTTACAGAATACGGAAAAGTGCAGATACCAACACTGGAAGAAGTGCTACGACTGGTTGTACCGTCCGGACTGACCCTCAACATAGAACTAAAAACCGGAAAAATATTTTATGAACAAATTGTAGAAGAAGTATTGCGGCTGGTTTATCAGTATGGATATCAGGAAAAAGTAATCTTATCTTCCTTTAACCACTATACTTTACAGGAAATCCGAAAAAAAGATAAACATATTCAAACAGGGTTGCTCTATAGAGATGGAATCGTCAATGTATGTGAATATGCCTACCGGGAAATAGGAACCAATGCACTGCATCCGGCATTGTATAATACCCGGTATGAGGGATTTTACCGGCAGGCAGAAAAATTCTGTCAGAAAATTCATGTGTGGACCGTAGATAAAGAAGTGGACATCCGGGAAATGTGCCGTAATCAGGTAGATGCGATTATAACCAATGATCCAAAGTCCGCCAAAAAAATCGTAGATGAATATGAGAATGGCAGTCTGGTTCCGGAGCTGGTAAAGAAGATGAAAAAGTTATAAAAAAGAAAGAAAAACGCCCATTGGTTTTTAGAAAATTCAAAAATCAATGGGTTATTTTTAAATACGACAAAAATATGCCAGAAAAATATAAAAAAAGAATTAAAACAATTGAAAAGATAGAACAAAATGATATAATTAAAACAATAGTCAGAACTATAGGGGGAAAGCTATAATGTTTCTGAAAGGAAGGGAGAAGGCATATGGTGAAGTATTTAAAGAAAATTTTCAGAACAGAAAAGATCAGAAAGAAAATTATGACATCGTTTATTGTTGTCATCGTATTGATGTCAATAGGAACAACATTGGGGGCAATTACGTTGTTCTATACGACAAGGCAGTATAATGCAGCATTGGAAAACTATGGATTTTCACAGGGGGATATTGGAAAGGCAATGATTTCCTTTGCGGATATGCGAAGTGCGACCAGAGCTGGCATCGGAGAAGATGATACAGAACTGATAGAAGCGAGCGTGAAAGAGCATGATGCTCAGGCGGAAGAATGTTCTAAAAACATGAAACTCATCAAAGAGTGTTTAAGTTCAAAAGAAGAAAAAGCAATTTATGAAAAAATAGAAACGACCATGAGAGAATATTACACAATAGAAGCAGAAGTACTTGAGCTTGGAACGACGAAAGATCTGAGCAAGAGTGTGCAGGCACAGAAAATGGCAGCAGAGAAATTAGACCCTGCTTATGATCAAGTGTATGACAATATGAAAGATTTATTAGACCTTAAGGAAAAAGAAGGTAATGCCTTAAAGAGTTTATTGTTAAAAGCAATCAATATCGCAGTGATCATATTAATTGTTGTATTAATCATCAGTATCAGCATTTCTAATGTTTTAGCAAGAACCGTATCAAACGCGATTGCAACACCATTGCAGGAGCTTGCAGAGCGGCTGAAAGCATTTGCAAAAGGAGATTTAAGCAGCGAGTTCCCGGTTATTGATACACAGGATGAGGTTGCGGATATTGAAAACGTTGCTCGTGAGATGGCGCAGAATCTGGACGTGATCATCGAAGACATCAAATATTGTATGGGTGAAATGGGAAATGGTAACTATACCGTAAGAACCAGTGCAGAAGAAAAGTATACAGGAGATTTTGAGGCACTTTTATTATCCATTCGTCAGATGCATAGAAATATGAACGATACCTTACACCAGATAGATGATTCTTCCGTTCAGGTACTTGCAGGTTCCGAGAATTTAGCACAGGCGGCACAGAATCTTGCAGAAGGTGCAACGGAACAGGCGGGAGCAGTAGAAGAATTGTTAGCAACCTTTAGTGATATTACATCCGGCGTGGAAAAGACGGTGCAGCATGTAGGCGAAGCAGGAAGCATGTCACGCCAGTATGCGGAAGATGCGAAAAAGAGCAGTGAAGAAATGAAAGACATGATGGCGGTCATGGCACATATGAGTGAGACATCACAAAAAATTGGCAGCATCATAGATGAGATAGAAGAGATCGCATCCCAGACAAACCTGCTTTCACTGAATGCAAGTATTGAGGCAGCAAGAGCAGGCGAAGCAGGAAAAGGCTTTGCGGTTGTAGCGAGCCAGATCGGAAAACTTGCAGACGAGAGCGCTCAGTCAGCAGTCAACACCAGAAATATGATCATGACCGTCATTAATGAGGTAGAGAGCGGAACAAATACGGCACAAAGAACAGCAGAGACACTGGAAGAAGTAGTACAGGGAGTCGGACAGATCGCAGACGTAACAGAAGAGGCAGAAGAGCTGGCAAAGACTCAGGCAGAAGCAATGCGGCAGGCAGAAGCGGCATTGAATCAGATATCCGAAGTCGTACAGTCGAACTCAGCGACAGCAGAAGAATCCTCAGCAACAAGCGAAGAGCTTTCCGCACAGTCCGAAGGATTGAAAGATTTAGTTGGTAAGTTCCAGCTGGATGCAGTATAAAGACAAAAAACAGAATAATAGAAAAAAGGAGAGTTTTTTAAAAAAGCCCCTTAAGAAAATCCAAATACATCCGATAACTTATATAAGAAACCAGTAAAAAAGGTTTTTGCACCTGATTTTCAAGGAAGAAAGGAGATGCCGTTATGCGTATAGATGCATATAATCAGATAGCACAACTGTATAAGACCGGAAAAAGCGTCAGAACGAATAAGGTAAATAATACAGCTTCTGTTCGTGATGAAGTACAGATTTCCCAGACAGCTCGTGATTATCAGATCGCAAAACAGGCAGTAGCAGGGGCTTCAGATGTTAGGGAAGATAAGGTGGCACAGCTAAAAGCAAGTATGAGTTCTGGTAATTACAGCGTAGAAACGGATAGCTTCGCAAATAAGTTATTAGAGAAATACAAAGCTGCAATGATGTAAGTGAGGACAGAAATTGGCTAGTTTGATGAACGAACTTTTGGAAGTTCTGGAAAATGAAGAAGCGGGTTACCGCGAATTGGTAGAGGCATCCACCAGAAAAAAGGAAGTCATTATTAAAGCGGATATCAGAGCTTTGGAAGAAATTACTGCAGAGGAACAGGAGATTGCCGGAAAGATCAAGAACATTGAGAATAAGCGAATTTCCATTATGGAAGATATTGCCAATGTTTTAAATCGCAAGCCGGAGGACTTGACGGTAGATGCCCTGTTAGAAATATTAGCGAATCAGCCAAAGGAGCAGGAACAATTAGCCAAGATCCGCTTACAGTTAAAAGATACCCTGACAGAAATGAAGAATATCAATGAACAGAATCAGACATTAGTGAACCAGGCAATGGAGCTGGTGGAGTTTGATATGGCATTGTTAAAGAGCATGAGACAGGCTCCTGAAACTGCCAACTATAACAGACAGGCATACAATACCGGAGAGCTTTTAGGAAGCGGCGGTTTTGATGCGAAACAGTAAGATGGCAGGAGGAACATGTAATGGCAAACGGAATGGGTACGCTATACATAGCATCATCTGGACTGCGTAACAGCCAGAATGCGTTGAATACAACTGCGAATAATCTTGCTAACGTAGATACGGAAGGGTATGTACGTCAGCAAGTTTTATTTTCAGACAAAGAATATAATACATTTGGTACGGCTGCAGTCAGTAAGCAGCAGGCAGGTCTTGGCCTTGACATTGGCGACGTGGTTCATGCCAGAGATTATTTTTTAGATAAGGCATATCGTGCAGAGTCCGGAAGACAGGCATTTTATGAATCCTGTTTTACCGCAGTAGACGAGATACAGACCTATTTTCAGGAAATGGAAGGAAAGACCTTCCAGTCGGCATTGGAAGATTTCAAAAAAGCATTTCAGGAACTTGCAAAAGATCCGTCAGATTCCGTAAGACAGAATCTGGTTGTTCAGAAAGCAGGTTTATTCCTGTCGCGCTCCCAAAGTGTATATGAAGGTTTGAAATCCTATCAGTCCAATATCAATACAAAGGTATCCCAGGATATAGACAAAATAAATAAACTTGGTCACAAGATACATGAATTGAACCAACAGATCAGTAAGATAGAAGCCGGCGGTATAGAAACGGCAATGGATCTGCGTGATGAAAGAGATTTAGCGCTTGATCAGTTAGGAGCGCTTGCGAAGATTTCATATAAAGAAGATTACAAGGGCGTTGTAACGGTAAAGTTAGAGGATGAATACTTTGTCGATGAACTTCACACATATGAAATCGGTAAAAAGACAGATAAACTGACAGGCTTTATCACACCATATTGGCCACAACTTTCAGATACCGACAGGGATATCTATGTGAACGTGTTTGACTTCAATGTAGACATCAGTACAGCATTAAACAGTGATGTTGGAGAATTAAAGGCACTGATCATGTCAAGAGGTGACCATTGGGCAGACTATTCAGATATTGAAGGAAAAGGCGAGCAGGAGTATCTGGATACAACGAACCTTTCCGTTATTATTGATATGCAGGCAAAGTTAGACCAGATGGTTCATAACATGATCACAGCGATCAACGATCAGCTTTGCCCGAATGTGACAGGTCCAGTCGGCGTTACCTATCAGGATGCCAACGGCAATACCGCAAACCTCAGTGATGCAAAAGTACTTGATACAGAGAACTGTGCAAGGGGAAGTGATGGAGAACTTCCACCGCGTGAACTGTTTGTCAGAGCAGGGATCGAGCGCTATACAGAAGTGACCGGAAGTGATGGTAAAACCTATTATGTATATAATGAGGAAGATACCAGTGATACTTCCTATATGTATAGCCTGACGAGTTGCGGAGTAAATGAAGAGCTGAAAAAAATCGAAACGTTATTCCCTCATTTGAAACAGAACGGAGAAGTAGACCAGCAGCTTGGAGAAAGGTTAGAGGCACTTTGGAATAAGGACTTAGTCGGACTTGATCCGACAGATCCGGATGAATGTAACATAGAAGAATACTATCAGAAAATGATAGGAGGTCTTGCAACGGTAGGAAATGTTTACCAGAAGAAAGCAGAAAACCTTGCAGGAAGTGTTCTGACAATAGAAAATAACCGTCAGCAGGTCATCGGAGTGTCTTCCGATGAGGAGCTTCAGAACATGATAAAATTCCAGAATGCATACAATGCATCCAGTCGTTTTATGACAGTGATCAGTGACATGATAGAACATATCGTTACCAGATTAGGAAATGGTTAAGGAGGGATAAGAAATGCCATCTACATTTTATGGATTGACCATTGCAGGTTCGGGATTGAATTCCTTTCAGACCGCAGTGAATACAACCGCAAATAATATCGCAAATGTGCAGACGGAAGGATATACCCGTCAGGTAGCAAATCGTAAACAGGCAGAATCTCTCCGTGTATATGCACGATATGGAACAACCGGAAGTGGTGTTACCACAACTTCCATAACACAGATCAGAGATGCTTATTACGATGTGAAATATTGGGAAAATAATTCCAGCCTTGGTCTGTATGAGAAAAAGTTATATTACATGAACCAGGTAGAGGAATATTTTAAAGATGATGACAGCTCGAAAGGTTTTACAACGATTTTAAACAGTATGTTTAATAATTTAGAGTCTCTTGCAGGTGCACCGGGAGATTTAGACAGAAGAAAAACCTTTATCAGCAGTTGCCAGGATTTTGCAACCTACTTCAATAGTGTATCCATCGGATTGAATCAGATTCAGACCGATGCAAACTTAGAAGTTAAGAGCACAGTGGATAATATCAATGCGATCGCACAAAAAATCGCACTCCTGAACAATCAGATCAATGTGATCGAGATGCAGGGTGGTCATGCAAATGAGCTGCGCGATGAACGTGCACTGTTGATCGATGAGTTGTCCAATATCGTTCCTACGGAAACACAGGAAACAGAAGTAATGAACACCAATGACGAGTATTATACAGGTTGTACCGAATTCAGAGTAAAGATCAACGGACAGCTTTTAGTAGACACCAGAGAATACCGTACACTGGAATGTAAGACAAGAGATACAAAAGTAAATCAGTCAGATGTGGATGGGCTTTATGATATTGTCTGGTCAGATACCGGCAATACCTTTAACGCAACATCAAAGTACATGTCAGGAACCTTGAAAGCACTGTTAGATACGCGTGACGGAAATAACGAGGAGAACTTTAAGGGAACCGTGGACTACCTCTATGGAACGAAGCTGGTGATTACGAACACGACACAGAACAGCGTGGAAAAAATGACCATGGCAGAAGAAGGAGTCATCACGATCGATAATAAGAAATTTGAATACAGCAACTTTACCGTAGACTATGATGCGGCAGGCAATGCAACCTATACCTTTGCATTAAAAGAGCCGGCAGGTGACGGAGCGGATCTGCTTGCAGGACATCAGGCACAGATCGGAACCAGCATTGATGCAATGGGAGTTCCGTATTATCAGGCACAGATGAATGAGTTTTTAAGAGCATTCTGTATGAAGTTTAACGATATAGAGATGCAGGGACAGGATTTGAATGGAGATCCTATGAAAGCATTCTTTGTGGCAAGAGATCTGGTTACAGGAGAGCAGGAAGATTTAAATAAATCCGATACCTATACACAGATCACATCTGCAATGTCCAGTTATTATAAGCTGACGGCGGGAAGTTTTGAAGTGGCAAAAGCAAGTGTGAAAGATCCAAACATCTTCAGTACCACAGCAGATATTGTCAATGGACCGGATAAGGCAGAAATATTAGAACTGTTAAAGCCATTAAAAGAACAGGAAAAATTATATCGTGGAAGTGGTGCAAACGGATTTTTGCAGTGTATGTTATCAGATATCAGTGTAGATACCAATGAAGCAAAACTGTTTTATGAGAACCACAAAAATATCTCACACACGATTACAAACCAGAGATTATCCATTTCAGGTGTAGATGAAGATGATGAAGCGCTTGATCTGGTAAAATTCCAGAATGCATACAATTTAGCATCAAAAATGATCTCTACCATGGCAGAAATGTACGATCAGTTAATATTAAATACAGCAGTATAAGGGGGCAGACAGAATGCGTATTACAAACAGTATGATAAGAAATAATACATCCAATAACATGAGTACGAATAAAGGTTATGTGGATACCTTGAATACACAGATGTCAACACAGAAAAAGATTGACCGTCCATCGGATGACCCGGTTATTGCGATCCGTGCATTGCGTCTCCGCAGCAGTTTGAGCGAGATAAACCAGTATTATGAGAAAAATATACCGGATGCAGAATCATGGCTTGAGGTAACAGAGACAGCATTAAAAAATATGGAAAGCATCCTGACCGATGTATACAGACAGTGTGTCAATGGTGCGACAGATCATTTGAACGAATCGGACAGAAATACGATTTTAACCAATCTGCAGAAACTTCGTGAGCAGGTATATGCCGAGGGAAATGCCGATGATGCGGGAAGAACCGTTTTTACCGGATATAAGACAAATAAATCCCTTACATTTGGCGAGGATACATCAGACACCAGTTATAATATTACCCAGAAGCTGAAATTTGAAGATATTACCCAGAAGACATATTATTCCGGATTGTCTTCCGTTCCGACCACAGATGACCTGACAGCAGGCAATCTTCCGGCAGGAAATGTAGAAGACCATACTTACAGCAGAGTTCGTCTGGCATATGACAACATCGATAATATTACACAGTTGCAGTACAAAGATGCAAATGGCAATCTGCAGGATATAGAGGGAATGGAGATTACCTATCTGGATGCGGATGGAAACACCCAGACAGCAACGGTATCCTATAATGTCCATAATTATACGGACTGGCAGAATGCACAGAATCTGAATGTTGGCGATAACGAAGTGATTTTTGTAAAAGAAACCGGAGAACTGATCTTAGGAAAAAATGTAGCAGCTTACATGAACTCCGAGAAACCGGATATGGTAGTCAGTTATGACAAGACCGGATTTAAGAAAGGTGAGGTTCGTCCGGAACACTATTTTGACTGTATCGATACGACAAATGCCAATCCGGCAAATCACATTACCTATACAAAAGAAGATCAGGAGATCAACTATACGATCGCATTTGGCCAGACTTTAGCAGTCAATACACAGGCATCCGATGTTTTTGATTCCAGTATCGGAAGAGACATTGATGAACTGACCGATGCGGTGCAGATGGCGATCACGGCACACAAAAAAGTGTCAGATATCGAAAATCTGATGAAAGAAGAAAAATATGCCGGTGAAGAAGATCAGGCATTGCTTCAACAGTGGTTAGATGCAGCAGAAAAAGAAGCATCTTATGCAGATGATAATATGAAAAATCTTTATTCAGAAGGAATTTCAAGTTTTCAGAGTTATCTTTCCGATGTTGTACTCGCAAAAACAGATGTCGGAAGTAAAGGAAGCCGTCTGGCATTGACAAAATCCAGAATGTCCGAACAGCAGATGACATTTAAAAAACTGAAATCCACAAACGAAGACAAAGAGCTTTCCGATATTATCATAGACTATACGGCAGCTTACAATGCATACCAGGCATCCATGCAGGCAGCATCAAAAGCGATCAAGCAGACTTTGCTGGATTACATTTAAACGGAGGTAACAGATGAAGTTAAAAACCAGAGTATTCGGAGAAATTGATATAGATGATGAAAAGATCATCACATTTGAAAATGGGATCATCGGTTTCCCGGACTTAAAGAGATTTACATTAATATTTAATGAAGAAAAAAAGGGAGGAATTTCCTGGATGCAGTCACTGGATGAACCGGTGGTTGCACTGCCGGTCATGAATCCGCTTGCGATCAAAGAAGATTATAACCCGATGGTAGAAGATGAACTGCTCAAACCACTGGGAGAAATGACACCGGAGAACACCTTTGTGTTAGTGACAGTTACCGTGCCGGAGGATATTAAAAAGATCACCGTGAATTTAAAAGCGCCGATCGTGATCAATGTTGCAGAACGCAAAGCAGCGCAGATCATCGTAGAGGGCGGTGAGGTGAAATATCCGATTTATGAAATGATCAAATCAGGAATGGAAAAGGCAGGTGAGTAGAGATGCTGGCACTTACAAGAAAAAAAGGTGAATCTTTAGTAATCAATAATAACATTGAAGTAACGATATTGGAAATCCGTGGCGATCAGATAAAATTAGGAATCTCTGCTCCAAGAGATGTATCCATCTATCGAAAAGAAGTATACTTGCAGATACAGGAAGAGAATAAGGCGGCATTAGAGACAAATAACGCAGAAGCACTGAAAAATTTATTCTAAAGTCCTAATTTATTTAAAAGAAGTTCCGATATAAACATTAGATAACAATGAGTATAGGTTCACATGGAGGTGACATACATGGCAATCGAAGCATTAAAGAGTGTAGGAGCAGTCTATCAGGCATCCTCTACACCGGAAGTAGCGAAGGAAACATCACAGCCAAAGACACAGATTATTGACATCCAGACAGGAGCGGCAGCAATGGCAGCGGATGCAGTAAAAGTGAATGCCAAAGAGACAAATGAACAGCAGGGAAGTGGTCAGGAGTCTCAGGGAAAAGCAGAATCAGAGAATCTGAAAAAAGCAGTAGAACAGATTAACCAGAAAATGTCTGACTCAGAAGCAGTGTTTGGAATTCATGAGAAGACAAATCGTATTACAATCAAAATCGTAGACAAGAAGACCAAAGAAGTGATCCGCGAGTTCCCGCCGGAGGAAACCTTGGATATGATTGCAAAGGCATGGGAATTAGCAGGAATTTTGGTCGACGAAAAAAGATAGGGGGAAGACGATATGGCAATTCGGATCAGTGGTTTAACATCAGGACTGGACACAGACTCTATCGTACAGGAACTGGTATCAGCATATTCCACCAAGAAAGAAAATATCGAAAAGAAGCAGACAAAGCTTTCCTGGACACAGGATGCGTGGAAGGAAATGAATACAAAAATTTACGGTTTTTACAGTAAATCATTGACAGAGTTCAAATTCATGACAAGTTTTAACGGCATGAAAAAGACAACATTGTCAGATTCTTCCAAGGCAACAGTAACAGCCGGAGCATCCGTAGTAAACGGAACACAGAGTCTGAAAATTAACAAACTTGCAAAAGCAGCATATTTAACAGGTTCTAAAATAAAGAGCAACGATAAACTGAAATCATCTTCTAAGTTATCAGAGCTTGGAATCGCCGATACCGAGTTAGAATTTCAGGTGGGTGATAAAAAATCTACCATTAGTGTAAATGGTGATATGACCATCAAGGATCTTACAAAAGCACTGAGTGATCAGGGCGTAACAGCATCCTTTGATGAGACGCAGCAGAGATTCTTTATCAACTCCCAGGAAAGCGGTGAGGAGTTTGATTTCAAATTCAATGTCAAGGGAGAAGACCAGGAAGTAGCACTTCGTAAACTTGGAATGCTGAGTGCTGACTACATGGTAGAGAAGACCGCAAAAAAAGCAGCAGATGATGATATTCAGGCATTGCGTGAAAATGCAACGATCAAAGCTTCTGCCGTACAGATAGCAGGAATTACCGAGGATGAATTTGATGCACTTGACGAGACTGCACAGAAGGAATATTTAGATGCAGCTATCGTAAAGGCATATGATACAGATAACGGTATTACAACGGGAAGAGATTATACCAATAAAGCATATGTGGAAGCACGTTTGAACAACTTCCGTGAAGCTGTAACAGATCAGTATATTGAAGATTTAAAAGGCACAGATAAATATGAAAGTCTGAAAAAAGAGTACGCAGTAAAGCAGGATGCATCCAATGCAGAGATTGAATTAAACGGAGCAATTTTTGAAGGAAGCAGCAATACATTTACCATCAACGGACTAACCATTACAGCGAAAGAAGTCAGCGATTCAACGTTAAGTCTGGTAACAGAGACAGATGTAGATGCTGTCTATGACAAAATTGTAGATTTTATCTCACAATATAATGAAGTGATCAATGCCATGGATTCTGCATACAATGCTGATTCATCAAAAGGCTATGAGCCATTAACAGATGACGAAAAAGAGTCCATGAGTGATAAGGAAGTAGAAAAATGGGAACAGAAGATCAAAGATTCCCTGCTCAGAAGAGATTCTACCTTAAATAGTATTGCAAGTTCCATGAAAGTGGCAATGGCAAAATCTTATACCATAAATGGAAAGAGTTACAGTCTGTCATCTTTCGGAATCAATACACTGGGATATTTCGTATCCGCAGATAATGAAAAAAACGCATACCACATTGATGGTAATTCCAAAGATGAATCCGCAAAATCCAATACGGATCGTTTGAAAGCAGCAATCGCTTCTGATCCGGATACCGTTGCAACCTTCTTCAATGAGCTTGCAAAGGGAGTATACTCCGAATTAGACAGCAGAATGAAGACTACCACCTTAAGCAGTGCTTACAAAGTGTATAATGACAAACAGCTCAAGAGCGAGTATGATGATTATACAGAGCAGATTAAGAACTGGGAGACAAAGCTGAGTGATATGGAGGATTATTATTACAAAAAGTTCAGTTCAATGGAAATAGCGTTGTCCAAGCTGAATTCACAGCAGACACAGTTATCTGGATTGCTCGGTTCATAATACGACAAGGAGGTTGCGCTATGGCACCAAATAATGCATACCAGGCATACAACAACAGTAAGATTATGACTGCATCGCCGGCGGAGCTGACATTGATGCTCTATGAAGGGGCTATCAAGTTCTGCAACATTGCGATCATGGGTGTTGAAGAGAAAAATGTTGAGAAAGCACACACCAACATTATGAAGGTGGAGCGCATCATCGAAGAATTTCAGGCAACACTGGATCATAAATATGCAATTGCAGAAGATTTTGATAATGTCTATAAATACCTACAGGAACGCCTTGCAGAAGCGAATATGAAAAAAGATAAAGAGATTCTGGAAGAAATCCTGACACATCTTCGTACCATGCGTGATACATGGAAAGAAGTTATGCGGCTGAATAAGCTTGCAAGAGCCAACTAGGAGAATATTTTATGCAGGAGAATAGTTATATTCAAGTGCTGATACAAAGCCTTCACCAAAAAGTGGAGGCTTTAGACAGCATTATAGAAAAAAATAAAGAGCAGTATGAAATCTTATCCGCGGAAGAAGCTGATATGGATGCCTTTGAAAAGAATATAGATGAAAAAAGCCAGTATATTGATAAAATCGTATTTTTAGATGATGGCTTCGAAGAAATCTATACAAGAGTCAAAGAAGAACTGGATGGAAACAGAGCTGCATATACGGAAGAGATCCAGAAGATGAAAGATCTGATCTCCATGATCACAGAACGCAGCATGAAGATCCAGGTTCAGGAGCAGCGCAACAAAGAGCTTGCAGGAATGCAGTTCTCAAAGGCACGGAAAAAGATACGTCAGGTCAAAGCCGGCAACAAAGCTGCCACACAGTATTATAAGAATATGCAGCAGATGGACGCAATCCCTCCGCAGTTTCTGGACAAGAAAAAGTAGGAAAATCAAAGGGGAAATGCGATTATGAACAACGCGGAATTATTAGTTGAGATTGAAAAGCTGCTCGACAGGAAGTTAGAAGAAAAGCTCGATCAACAGTTAGAGGTGAAGCTGGAAGAAAAATTAGACAGAATGCTTGATGAGAAGTTAGACGAGAAACTGGATAAAAAGCTGGACGAGAAGCTTGATGCAAAATTCAAAGAAGAGCTTGGACCGATCCGACAGGATATTCAGGAGTTGAAAACAGCAGTACATCATACTAACATGCGTCTGGATGTAGACGTTGTCCCAAGATTACAGACAATTGAAAGCTGTTATCTGGATACTTATGAAAGGTATAAAGACGGTGCAGAAGACATAGAGAACCTGAAAGGTGATATGGAACTGGTAAAAGGCATTTTGCAGGAGCATAGCAGGGAACTTCAGAGGATGTCTGCACGTTAATCTGATAAAAGTAAAAAAATTTCAAAAAGGCTATAAAGTAAATCCAAACCTAACCGATATATAAGGTACAAAGGAAAAAACAAACACATACGAGTAAAGAGAATCAGAGATTCTTTTACTATAGAGTAAGAACATTACTTAGCAGAATGTGAAGACTAATGTTGAATGGTAAGAACGAGCGCGCGGCGGGAGGACTGCTCACAGAGGCTGGAACAGACTGCAAGCATTGACACAGGCAAGGAAGCCTGATTAAATTCAAATTCAAGGAGGAAAACATTATGGCAATGGTAGTACAACACAATCTTACAGCAATGAACGCTAACCGTCAGTTAGGAGTTACAACAAGCGCACAGTCAAAATCAGCAGAGAAATTATCATCCGGTTACAGAATCAACCGTGCAGGCGATGACGCAGCAGGATTAAAGATTTCTGAAAAAATGAGAAGCCAGGTTCGTGGATTGAACCGTGCATCTACAAATGCTCAGGACGGCGTTTCCTTAATTCAGACAGCTGAAGGTGCTTTAAATGAAGCTCACTCTATCTTACAGAGAATGAATGAGTTAGCAGTACAGGGTGCTAATGATACAAACGAGTCTATTGACCGTGAAGCGATCAACGAAGAGTTAGATGCTTTAACAACAGAGTTAGACAGAATTTCTTCTACAACTCAGTTCAATAAGCAGAACTTACTGGATGGTTCTTTCAAGAACAAAAAACTTCAGGTTGGTGCTAACGCTGATCAGAACATCGAAATCAGCATCGGTAGCATGAATGCTAAGACATTAGGATTAAAAGATGTTTCCGGTACTATTGAAAAAACTGCACAGGAAGGTGTAAACCCTACTAAGATCATGTATCAGGGAATGAGCTACACATATAAACCAAAAAGTTCATTAGATAAGAACACTACTAACGCAATCTCTTCTTTCAAGAAACAACTTAGTGGTAAGTATACAAAGGCTAACTATGCAGCACAGTTCGAGAATGGTAAAGTATTCTACAAATCATTAGTTAATGATAAGACATACTCAACTGTATCCAAAGCAGTAGCAGGTGATATCGCAGCTGCACAAAAGGCAATGTCTGCAGATGTTAAGAAAAACATCAACACATACCTTCAGACAAGTGCTGTTACAGCAAAAGCATTATCCAGCTATACACAGAAAGGAAATGCAAGAGTTGATACTTATGAGATGGCAAACAACTCCATCACAGCAATTCAGGATGCAATTAACAAAGTATCTTCACAGAGATCTGCTCTTGGTGCATTACAGAATCGTTTAGAGCACACAATTGCAAACTTAGACAATGTAGCTGAGAATACTCAGGCAGCTGAATCTCGTATCCGTGATACAGATATGGCTTCTGAAATGGTTGAATACAGCAAGAACAACATTCTTGGTCAGGCTGGTCAGTCCATGCTGGCACAGAGCAACCAGTCAACTCAGGGAGTGCTTTCTTTATTACAGTAAGTATGAAGTTGGCAGTCATTCAGTAATGAATCGACGAATTACAGAGGGACGAGAATTCGTCCCTCTTTTTTACTAAGAAAGAGATGGATGGAAGATGAGAGCATTAGCAGCAGAATTGCGTGGGGAAATTGATGGTATTTGTATCGAATATCACTATTTTAAAAATGAAAATGTAATAGAAAAAGCAAAGGAAATAATTCCGACAATACAAAAGTTTTGTACAGGATTCCTACAGGGAAATTCTTATGGGATCAGTGAAGAAGAATATCAGAACCTACAGGTTTTTGTAATAGATGTATTAAAAGATTATGTGGCAGCAATCGAGCAGGAAGATGTGGTCTGGATCATAGACACATTGGACTATGGACTACGAGAATTAATTGAATTATATATAGATGATGATGCAGAGGAGTCAGAGGATGAGTAAATCTATTTTAGAAAAAAATTTAGAAGCAATGGAAAAATGGTATCCTGCCTTTGCAGATTTGATCCGGGAGGAACATGAGACAGAGGACCCAACCAATGTTATGGTAGAGACTTCCTGGGATGGAGAGACAATATTCAGAATAGAGCAGGACGGACGACAGCTTTATTTAGGTGGCAAGAGAAATGCAAAAGAACCGATACAGATCTGGAGCGAGAGAGTCGGAGAGATACATAAATATGCACCGGTATTCCTGTTTGGTGTCGGAAGTGCAGCATATTTAAAGGATATCATTGAAAAGAGTTCAAAAGAAGCAAATGTTGTCGTTTATGAGCCATCGATCCATATTTTTATGGCAATGTTAGAGAATATTGATATCTCGAAAGAAATTGAGGACAGACCGATCGCATTTGTGGTCAAAGGATTGAATGAAGAAGAGTATGAACCGGTAATGCGGGGAGTTATGACCTTGGAAAATATGAGTTTCTTAATTGAAGAGATCCATCCAAATTACAGAGGATTTTTTCTAGAAGACATTTTAGAAAAAGTAAAGAAAGTACAGCGGTTAGTTGAGTCAGAGATGGTGCAATTTAATACGCTGAAGAAGCTGTCCATGAATATGGCGCAGAATATCCTTCGCAATATGAAATATGTATGTGAAGGTTATCATACGAAATTGCTGTTAAAGGCAGTTTCTAATAAAGATGCGGCAATTTTGGTAGCAGCAGGTCCTTCGCTGAATAAGAATATTCAGATGTTAAAAAAGGCAAAGAACCGTCTGTTTATCTTAGCGGTGGATACAGCCGTAAAGCCATTGATAAAAGCAGGCATTAAGCCGGATGCGTTTATTACCATTGATGCAAAAAAAAGCCCGGATTTAATAAAGATTGATGGTGCAGAGACCATACCGGTTATTGCACCGCCAACGGCTGGTTACAAAATCATGGAAAGACAGAAAGCGAAGAAAATATTTTATTATGACGGTTATTTCCTGCCATATTCCATTTATTTTATCAATGATAAAGTGCTTCCGGATGTTTCTACAGGTGGATCGGTTGCATGTAGTGGATTTTCACTGTTACATAAGTTAGGATATGAAACGATTATTTTAGTGGGACAGGATTTGGCATTTACTGATAATAAATCTCATGCAGACGGAACCTTTGAAGAAAAGATGCCAGTGATGGATACCGAAGGCATGGAGATGGTCAAGGGTAATTATGTGGATAAAATCCCGACCAGAATGGATTTAAGAATATTCTTAAACTGGTTCCAGGAGTATATCCATGATATTAAAGAAGCAAATCCAAATATCCGTGTTGTCAATGCAACGGCAGGAGGAGCTTATATTGAAGGTACCGAGATACGGGCATTAGACGATATCATCGAAGAAGTTTGTAAGAATGTACCGGAAGAGATCAATTTTACAGAGCGGATCGAAGCACTAAAATCTGAGTTCACAGAGGAAGAACATAAAAAGGCAGTGGATTATCTGAAAAATGTTCCAAAAGATTTTGAGGATATGTTAAAAGATGCCAAAGAATTAGAAAAAGCGTATCAGAAATTAGGAAAAATCGGAAAGTCCGGTACGGTTGAGAAAAAAGGCTGCTTAAAGCAGTTAAAGAAGATCAAAAAGATCACAACAAAGATTGAAGAGTCAGAAGAGTATCAGCTGATCCTTACCTGTATTCCGATCGCAGATTATATCATTCGTTCAGAGTATTATTTTGAAGGAGATACGATTGCAAAAGAGACAGAAGAGATTGCAAGAAAAGGAAAGCTTTACTGTGAGGTATTAGAAGAGTGTATTACCCTGTTAAAGGGACTTTCAGAAGAGACTTTGTTACCGCTAAAATAAGTAAGGCTGTGGTGAATATATGAAGAGTGTAAAAATTGGTGACATTGTAATAGGAGAATCCGAGCGGCCGCTGGTGATCCCGGAAATGGGGATCAACCATGAGGGAAGTTTAGAGACCGCAAAAGAGATGGTGGATGCAGCACACCGGGCAGGAGCAAGGATCATCAAGCATCAGACACATATCGTAGAAGATGAAATGAGCGGTGCGGCAAAAAAAGTTATACCGGGAAATGCAGATGTTTCTATTTATGAGATCATGAACCGATGTGCCTTGTCTGAGGAAGAAGAAAAAGAACTTATGGACTATACACAGAGCCTTGGAATGGTATTTTTAAGCACACCGTTTTCAAGAGCAGCGGCTGTAAGATTAGAGAAATTCGGAGTGGCAGCGTATAAGATCGGTTCGGGAGAACTGAATAACTATCCGTTGATCGAGCATATTGCGGAGTATGGAAAACCGATGATCGTATCTACCGGAATGAACGATATCCGCAATATTGCAAAGGCAGTAAATATATTAGAAAAATATGGTGTGGAGTATGCACTGATGCATACGACAAATCTGTATCCTACAGACCCGGCATTAGTTCGTTTAGGAGCGATGCAGGAGCTGATGAGAGAATTTCCGGATGTGCCGGTTGGTTTATCGGATCATACACTGAACAACAATGCCTGTATCGCAGCGATGGCATTGGGAGCAAAGTTAGTCGAGAGACATTTTACCGATTATATGGAACGTACCGGTCCGGATATTGTATGTTCGATGGATGAGCAGGAACTTGGAAAATTATTGCAGGCAGCAAACGAGGTACCGCAGATGTTAGGTGGAACCAAATGTGCAGCGGCAGAAGAACAGGTTACCATTGATTTTGCATTTGCTACTGTGGTAGCAATTCGGGATATCAAAAAAGGAGAGAGTTTTACGAAAGAGAATATCTGGGTAAAACGTCCGGGAACCGGAGAGATTCCGGCAGAGGATTATCCGAATGTATTAGGAAAAAAGGCGACCTGCGATATCGCCTCAGATACACAGATTAAGAAAAGTATGGTAGAATCATTATGAAAAAAATTCTGTTTATTACCGGAACAAGAGCAGACTATGGAAAAATCAAATCATTAATACAGGGAATCGAAGAATCCAAAGATATGGAAGCATATGTATTTGTATCAGGAATGCATCTGCTTGATACTTATGGAAGTACCTATCGGGAAGTTTTGAAAGATGGGTATAAAAATGTCTATGTAGCATACGGACTGATTAACAGCGGTAACATGAGCTATGATTTAGGCGATGTGGTATGCCAGTTAACAGGATATGTACAGAATATCCGGCCGGATATGATTGTCATTCACGGAGACCGGATTGATGCGTTAGCCGGAGCTATGGTCGGAGCGTTAAATAATATCCGGGTTGCTCACATTGAGGGCGGCGAATTATCCGGAACGATTGATGAATCAATTCGCCATGCAATCTCTAAATTTGCACATGTACATTTTGTATGTAATGAAGAGGCAAAGCGCCGGCTGATGCAGCTTGGGGAATCGGAGCATCAGATTTATGTGATCGGTTCGCCGGATATTGATATTATGCTTTCGAGTCATCTGCCGACGTTTGAAGAGGCAAGAGAGAGATACGAGATACCGTTTGAAAAGTATGGAATCCTGATGTATCATCCGGTGACAACAGAGTATGAGATTATTGGAAAGCATGTGGAAGAACTGGTCAATGCAGTCAAAGAATCGGGAAGAAATTATATCGTGATCTATCCGAATAATGATCTCGGTTCAGAGGTTATTTTAAATGCTTACCGGACTTTGGAAGATGAGACGAGATATCGTCTGTACCCATCGACCAGATTTGAGTATTTTTTAACCTTATTAAAAAATGCGGATTTTATGATCGGAAATTCCAGCGCGGGTGTCAGGGAAACTTCCATTTATGGAATTCCGGCAATTGATGTCGGAACGCGTCAAAAGGGACGTTACAGTACGGAATACAGTCAGAATATCCAGCATGTGTCAGAGGATAAAGACGAGATTTTGCAGGCAATAGAACATATTGAAGATTTTCGTAAGCAGGGAGCCCTGTTTGGAAAAGGCAACAGTACGAAACAATTTTTAGAGATTGTCCATGATAAAAATATCTGGGAGCATGGAATCCAGAAAGTATTCATAGATCGGTGGGGATAACATGATTGAAGGAAAACGGGTGTTGGCACTCATTCCGGCAAGAGGCGGAAGTAAAGGCATTAAAGATAAGAATATTACACCATTGTGCGGAAAGCCATTGATCGCATATTCTGTGCTAGCGGCAAAGAACAGCCGGTATATTGATGATGTGGTCGTTACAACGGATTCGGAACGGATTGCAGAAACAGCGAAGACTTATGGGGCAGAGGTACCGTTTTTGCGTCCGGCAGAACTGGCATCGGATACGGCAAAGACGATAGATGCCGTGCTTCATGCCGTAAAGTGGTTAGAAGACCATCAGAAGTCCTATGATCTGCTGGTGCTGCTCCAACCGACGCAGCCACTGCGAAGGACAGAAGATATAGACGGAGCGATCGAACTTTGTATACAAAGGGATATGCAGGATGTTGTTTCCGTAAAAGAAGTCTCGGAACATCCGATTTTAATGAGGACTATCGATGAAAAGGGAGAATTGCAGAATGTACTCTCCATGCAGAGCACGGTTCGCCGTCAGGATATGCCACAATATTATCTGGTGGATGGAAGTGTTTATGTAAACCAGATTGAGACGTTAAGTGAAAGCACCAGTTTTAATGATAACCCGATCCCATATATCATGGATGCAAAATATAGTGTTGATATTGATGAACCGTCTGATTTAGAGCAGGCGGAAACGCTGTTAAAGAAATATACATAAGGAAATGGAAAAGATACTCTTTTGGCTAGCTGGTTTACAACTGCATTACAATACCATATGAGAGATTATATGGAGGCGCCAAAGAGTCTTGAGACGTTTCACAAATGCCCATTATATTTATAGAGAGGGAAGAAGAAGTGATTAGAGCATTACATTTAGCAAGTTTTAATGGTAATATAGGCGATATAGCAAATCATGTTGGGTTTTGGAATCTTTTCAAAAAATACGTAACTAATGATGTTGAAGTTACATATCTCGAGATTAGAGAATACTATAAATCATGGAATCTAAGACAATTTGATGATTCGTTTGCCGATTTGGTTAATCGATATGATTTGCTTGTTATCGGTGGAGGGAATTTTTTCGATGTTAAGTGGGATTATTCAACCACTGGAACTACTCTTAATATTTCTGATGAAATTTTAAGAAAGATACACATTCCAATAGTGTTTAATGGACTTGGTGTTGATTATTCACCAAATATGTGTTTGGCAAAAGTAAAGGATTGTTTTGGTTCGTTTATCAAATACTTAGATTCAAGGTCAGATAAGTTTCTTGTTTCTGTAAGAAATGATGATTCTAAAATGCTTTTGGATCAATTTTTTGATGGTTCATCATTAAAGAATATAATTCAGATTCCAGATGGTGGGTTCTTTACCAGTGCTGGTGAGTACCGTCATCCTGAAATTCCTGATGATAAGACTGTTATTGCAATCAATACTGTTAGAGACAGAATGGAAGACAGATGGGGAGATAAGGAAAGTTATAATCAATATTGTAATGAATTTTCTTTGTTCATTGACAAAGCTATCTCAAGAAATCCTAATCTCCACTTCGTATTTGTGCCACATATCCCATCTGATTTACAGGCAATTTCAGATGTGCTTAATGCCGTACAAGATTATAATTGTAGAAGAAATATAACAATTGCTCCTTATTTAAATGGAATTGCAACGCCTGGCGAATATTTGGTTGATCTTTATAGAAAATCAGCGGTAGCAGTTGGAATGAGGTATCATTCAAATATTTGTTCTATTGCAATGCATACACCGACAATCGGAATTGTGACATTAAAAAAGCATGTTGAATTATATAGAAATATTGGAATGGATGACAGATTGTTTAATGTTAATGAAAACTCATTTAGTGAAAAGCTATATGAAAGATTAATTTGGTCTATAGAAAATAGGGATTTACTTACGGAGCAGAATGCATTGTTGGTACGTAAATTAGAACAAAAATCTGTTGAATATTATGAGAAAATTGCTCAGCTTTTATATGGAAAGGTGTTATAATGCAATTGTTGTGATATTAGGGTCAAAATGAGTGAAAAAATCATAAAGAAGCAATAGATAAAGTAAATGTTCTCAAGTATGCAAGCACGCTTTTGAATATTTAATAAAAGGACGAGTACAGATGAGAATAGCAATTTGCGATGATTTGCAGACAGAACGACAAAAAACAATAGAAGCCTTAGACTCCGTCATCAGAAATTTTTCCGTTAATGAATTTGATGATGGAGCCGAGCTGATCAAAAGTCATGAGGTATTACCTTATGACTTGATTATTTTAGACATATTGATGCCAAAGATCAGTGGAATGGATACGGCGGCTCAGATCCGCAAAAAAGATACAAAGACACCAATCGTGTTTATATCGACGAGTGAAGAATTCGGTGTACAGAGCTATCGGGTGCTGGCTTTTGATTATTTATTAAAGCCGATCGATACAGAACAACTGCGGGCATGTATGAGAAGGCTGTTATCACAGCGGACCAAAAAACATTATATTACAGTGACCTATTCCGGAACCGAAACAAAGATCCTGTTGTCTAATATCCAGTGCTTAGAGAGCAATCTGCGAAAAGTGATCTTTACACTGTCGGAAAACAGAGAGATTGAAGTAGTCGGAAAACTGACAGACTACGAGGAATTTTTACTGCATCATGGATTTTGCCGCTGCCACAAAAGCTATCTTGTAAATATGGAGTATATTGACAGCATAGACAATGACGTGTTTTATTTGACGAGCGGAAAAACGATGAAGATCTCAAGAACATATCTGCAAAGTGCAAAAAAGGCATATTTTGACTATGTATTTGCGGCGGAGGGAGAGACATGAGCCATTCAGGAAATATCGTATCGCTGTTTGTGACGCTTTTTATATGTACTCTGGACGGTTATTCCATGATGAATTACCGTGTGCCGACAAAACGTGCCTATGGGTATTTTGCTGCCGTAACGGCAGTCTGTCTGGCATTCAATTCTTATATCACGATTCATTATGGAAGTACGGTGCTTCGAAGTGTTATTTTATTCACAATCGGACTGCCGTATTTTGTGTTGATATTGTTGATCACCAAAGATAAAATATCACAGACTGTGTTTAACTTTTGGCTTTGGATCAATATCTATGACATCATTGCAAATTTTTCTGCATTCATCAACGATTATACTTTAAAAGACGCTTATTTTTTAACAGCATTGCGTTTTGTGCTCTTTGGCGGATATTTTATCCTGTATAACAAACATTTAAAGGCAAAACACCGGATGCTGATGGATCGGTTAAAGGTCAACTGGTGGATATTTTCCTTTATCCCGATGTCCTTTACCGGGCTGATCTGTCTGGTCAACTATTACTTTTTGGATTTTCACGGCGTCACACGCAACTATCCGGTATTGCTGATGATATGCATACTGATGCTGTTAGTCTATATTCTGATATTTTATACCTTTCAAACGGCAGGCGATGCGATGGAAAGAGAGCGGATTGCCGGGAATATGAAAGAGCAGATCCTGCTGCAGAAAAAGCAGTACGAATTCTATCTGCAAAAAAGAGAGGCAGAGAGGATTTTTCGCCATGATGCAAGGCACCGTGACAGTATTTTGATCAGTTATCTTGAAAATGGAGAGGTGGAAGGAGCAAAGGAATTTTTAAAAAAAGAACTGGCGGAAATAGAAAAAAATGCAAAAATACCGTTTTGCGAAAATACTCTGATCAATGCGGTTCTCAGTGAATACCGGACAAAAGCAGAGCAGGAAGGACTGGAATTTTCTGCACGGATACAGATGCCAAAGGAACTTGCCTGTGACGAAGCGGAATTCTGTGTGATGCTCTCGAATCTGTTAGAAAACAGTCTGGATGCGGCAAAAAGTTATATTGCAATCAGCATCAAGCATTTAAACCATCAGCTCTCTTTAAATGTAAAAAATGATTATGAAGGTGGGTTAAAAAAGAGTGCGGAAAACAATTATCTTACCACCAAACCACAGGGCAGCGGACTGGGCTTAAAAAGTGTAGAAGCGATTTTAAAAAGCAATTCCGGATTTTTAAAGATCGAAGATACAGACGGAGTATTTGATGTGTTTGCAACCTTAAAAAATTGAGAAAAATAAAGTGCCGATGACTCCTTTTTTGCAAGTTATGACGATTTCATGCAAGTTATGACATTTTCATTGAATAGAAGCATAAGATTACATAAAATGGCAAGTAAGAAAAAACAATAAGGAGGAGTTTATATGGCACTTATCATTGTGGGAGTTGTGCTGGTAATTATCATTTTATGGTTTATTTCCGCACAGAGAAAGTTAGTAGCAATGGATGAGAACATCAACAATGCGATGGGGCAGATCGGTGTTCAGTTATCCTCGCGCTGGGATGCGTTAACGGCACTGTTGGATCTGACAAAAGGGTATGCTGATCACGAGTACAAAACCATATCGGATACGATCAAAATGCGTACCAGTATTAATTCAAACAGTTCCGCAGCAGAAGTAAATAAGCAGGAAAACATGCTGACAGAGGCAATGGGCAAGATCATGGCAGTTGCAGAAAGCTATCCGGAGCTGAAAGCAAATGAGAATTATATCAAGACCATGGACAGCGTAAACGAGTATGAGAAGATGGTACGTCAGTCACGTCTGATCTACAATGACAGCGTTACCAAACTCAATCGTACGATCCGCATGTTCCCAACTTCAATCGCAGCAGGCATGCTTCATATTACAAGCCGCGATTACTTAGAGGCAAGTGAGCAGAAAGCAGATATGCCGGATATGAAATAAGGAGCAGCCTATGAAGTGGATAAAAAAATTACTGCTTGTGGCACCGTTGATGCTGCTGTTGATCTCCGGTACGGCATATGCTAAAAACAATGTCTCGGAAATAGACATTTCCGTTACCGTAAGGGATGACGGAAGTGCTTATGTAGTTCAGAACTGGCAGGGTACTTTCGAGGAAGGAACCGAGAATTATATACCGATCGCAACAAAAGACATTGGCATATCAGATTTGAAAGTATCCGATGAAAAAGGTGAGTATACTTTTGTTGATGATTGGGACATCGATGCAGACTTTGATGCCAAAAAGCGAAAATGTGGGATCAACAAAACCGATGACGGCGTAGAGTTGTGTTTTGGAATAACCGATTATGGTGAAAAAAAATATGCGATCGAATATGTGGTCACGGACTTTATAAAAAGCTATTCCGATTATGACGGAACGAATTTTATGTTTATCAATCCGCAGATGTCTACGTTTCCGACAGACGGAAAGGTCAGCATTCGTTTAGAGAACGGTACAGCTTTAGACGAGAACAATGCAGGAATCTGGGCATTTGGATATGAAGGAGAGGTACAATTTCAACAGGGTTCTATTGTGGCATACACAACCTCTGCTTTAGAAGATGACAATGACATGATCGTGATGTTCCGGTTGGATAAGGGGATCCTATCCCCGACGAAATCCGTTTCAAAATCTTTTGAAGAGGTGAAGGACACTGCTTTTGAAGGCAGTGACTACGGAGATGAGGAAGGCGGATTATTAGAGACCATCATAGGGTTTGTAGTTCTGATCGGAATTGTGGTAGTAGTCGTATGGCTGATCCGCAGTGTTGTAAAGAGAAAGAAAGCCATTAAAGCGTTCTACGAACAGGCGAATTATTACAGAGAAGTGCCAAACGGCGGAGAGATCCGGGTTTCGCATTTCTTGGCACAGACCTTTGATGTGGCAAAAGAGGAGAGTTTGCTCATCGGAGCATTGATCCTTTCCATGATCAACAAAGGATGTATTGAGACACAGACAGAAGAAAGTGTTGGAGCTTTTGGAAAGTCGAAAAAATCCGTCAACTTAAAGCTGATAAAAAAACCGGATACCGATATCGAAAAGAAATTGTATAAGGTTTTGGTCAAAGCAGCGGGCGAAGATGGTATTTTACAGGAAAAAGAGCTTGAGAAATACGCATACAAACATCCGAAGTCTGTAAGCAATCTGTTAGAGAATGCCTTAGATGAAGGAAGAGGAATTTTTGCAGAGAATAAAGGTTTTACCGGTCATTCGGGAAGAAAGATCAGTGATCTGACCGCAAAGGGCAAAGAAGAACTTGCCGAGGTAATGGGACTGAAGAAGTATCTGGAAGATTTTTCACTGATATCAGAAAGAGAAATCAGCGAAACGATCATCTGGCAGGATTATATGGTATATGCCACATTGTTTGGCATAGCCGACAAGGTAATCAAACAATTTGAAAAAGTCTATCCTGACAGGGTGCCTGAGTTTGAAAATTACAATAGAAATGTGATCATAGCACACAGCTATTGTCACAGCATGCACAGATCTGCAGAGAGGGCAATGCAGGAAGAGAGAACCAGTGGTCAGGGAGGTTTTGCGTCGATAGGCGGAGGCGGAGGCTTTTCCGGTGGAGGTACTGGAGGCGGTTCAAGGTAACTGCTTACAGCCACCACGAGAGGATTCCTTTGAGAAAGTTGGTGATGCGTTTGGATGTCATTGATTTTATAACAATAATAAAAAATAATCATAAAAAAGGAGAATACAGCAATGAAAAGTTTTAAAAAAGTAATGGCAGGAATGTTAATGGGTATTATGGTAATCGGAATGCTGACAGGATGTGGCGGAGACCCGGTTGCAGATGATTTTGAAAAGTTCTTAAACACAGACATGGTAGATGTCAATGCAAACTATGACAAGATCAAAGAAGAGTCTGCAAAATGGGGCGACTTAGAGACAAACGAAGAGATCAAAGACAGCATCAACAATGGAATCATGCCAAACATTGATGATTCACTGGATAAACTTTCTAAGATCAAACCGGAAACAGATGAAGTGAAAGCTATCAAAGAAAAATATGTAAAAGTAATGGAAGCATACAAAGAGGGTTATACAAAGATGCTTGAAGCCTGTGACACAAATGATGAGCAGACTGTCACAGAAGCTACCGAAAAGATTGATGAAGGAATCAAGCTCTTAGATGATTATAACAATGCGTTAGAATCATTAGCAAAAGAGAAAGATATGAAAATAGAGTATTAATAATGTAAAATAGAGTGTAGCAGAAAGGCTGGATATTCATAACATTACGAGTATCCGGCTTTTCAATTTTTCTATAGAAGTAGCAAAAGAAAAAAACATGAAGGTGCTGACCCTTTCCGGTTTCAAAGAGGACAACCGTATTAAGCAGATGGGAACCTATAATCTCTATGTGCCTGTCTGCCACTATGGAATGGTAGAATCCATACATAATCTGATATTACAGCAGATCGTAGATGTGATCTTAGAACGCGATGGAGAGTGTCTGTAATGAGCGCCTTAAACAAAGCAGTTTTTTTAGACCGGGACGGTGTTTTGTGTGAGGACACAGACTACATCACCTCCTTTGAAAAACTGCATATCTATCCATTTGCAAAAAAAGCCGTAGAGCAGATCCATAAAAAAGGCTACCTTGTGATCGTCGTAACAAACCAGTCCGGAGTAGCAAGAGGTTATCTGCCAGAAGAAATGTTACAAAAGCTGAATGCCTATCTTCAAAAGGAGACAGGGAAAGTGATATCCAAACAGGCAAAGAGGCAGGAACGAAAACCGTTTTTGTCAAAGGACGGAAATGCAGCGAGCAGCCGGATTTTGTAGTTTCAAATGTTTGGGAATTTGCCAAAAGTATAAAAGGTTGAGAAAACAAATACCATTAGCACGAGGCTAATGGTATTTGTTTTATAATATAGATAATTCAAAAAAAGAACAGATTGGCGTTAGCATCGCCGGTCTAACATCATACCGGCATAAATCGAAGAAATATATGGTGCTGCAAAATTGTGTCCCGGATTCTTATAGGCCACAATTATTTTGTTTACATAATTCATAGGATTGATAGAGGCATTAGAAGCCTTATCATTTAAAGCATCCTTAAATGCATTCAGTACGGAAAAACTCTCCTTAGCATCAACGGATGAGATCGCATCTGCTAAGAGCGCACGGTCTACTTTGATCCGTCCGTCATCCTGCGAACAAAGACCGATAGCTTCCAATTCACTGTTGTAATTCAGGGTAACACTCCGCATATCGTTCAAGAGGCGGTTGCCCTGCTGTTCCTCGCCTACAGGATTCGTTGCAATATCAATGATAGAGTTATAAGAGTCCACTAATTCCTGTAAATTATCTGCAACTGCATCCACACTTGGCTTATAACCGATCGTTTCGGATTCGCCTTCATTGTGAATACCCTTTAATTTTAATTCAAAAGTCTTATCTACCGTAATCGTATTGGAACGGGAAACATGTTCTTTTCCATTTAATAAGAAAGAAGCATTTTTCGCAGGAGAAGTAATCTCACTGATCCCTAAAATTCCCATCGCTGTACGGGAGTCCGTTGTGCCTTCCGGAACAATATTAAAAAGATACTGCTCGCCCTCAGGCAGTCCGGTCTGTGACGATTCTAAACGTAAAGCAGACTGTCGGTTGTCGTTTTCAAGGATTTCTGTTTTTAATCCAAGATTGGCACTGTTGATCAGACGTGCCAGTTTATTCAGAATATCCCGGTTAGTTTCTCCGTCGTTTACACTGAATTGAAATTCATACGATGCAGAAGGGGTATTCAAGTCAAACGAATAATTTCCGACAGGGATGTCACGCACACCGCTGTATAAAAAATTACTCTGGTTTACCTGTGGTTCCGCTAAAGAACGGACTTCAATGTCAAAGCTTTCCGTTGCTTCGGATTCATCATTTGCACCGATATATTTTGCTTCTACCATTTCATCATCGGTAGAAGATGCAACTTTTTTCGAAAAAGCGGCTTCGATGCCCTTGCCGCCGCCGGACAGGGAAGAAATTACATTCTGGATCTGCCTGGCACTCTCCTTAATGTCAATTGCAAACCGTGCGGCATTCTTTGTTTCCTTAATCTTATACAGAGGGGATTCTTTGTTGGTCTTGACCATACGGTTATAAATGTCACGCAATTCGCTTTTCTTGTGTGAGTCATAACGCGATACGGTCGAATTAGCATATGTACTTAGATAATAATGATATACTGTATCAATTGCAGCCATAATAAACCCCCTCCTTTCGTCCATGAAATATGCAGAATGCATCAGGGTAGAATAAATCCATTTATATAACTATATTATAATAGGTAATTACATATTTGTCATCTAAAAATAGCAGAAAAAAGTATTTTTTGCTTCTGCTTCATTAATTATATCGGAAAAAGGGACAAAAAATTAACAGTAATTGGGAGAAAAATTAACATTGACACCTATCTGGGATTGTGCTATATTAGACTAGCGATGGAAGTAGGTCTTTTTTTTATGCCTAAAAACAGAAAGAATTAAAGTGGAGGTGGAAGTTGTGCGCACGAAAATAACATTGGCATGTACGGAATGTAAGCGGCGTAATTATGATACGACCAAAGATAAGAAAGCTCATCCGGACAGAATGGAAACAAAGAAGTATTGCAGATTCTGCAAGACACACACATTACACAAAGAGACTAAGTAATTGTGACCAGACAAAGGGAGTGACTAAGATGGGAGAAACCACAAACAATGAAAGTGCCCCGAAAGAGAGCAGATACGCTGGTCTGAAGGCTGAATTCAACAAAATTGTCTGGCCTGATAAAGATTCAGTCACAAAACAGACAACAGCAGTTGTGATTGCATCCGTTATTCTGGGTCTGATTATTGCACTGATTGATTATATCATTCAGTATGGTGTAGATTTCCTTGTAAAATTGTAATGGAGGCAAAGGTGATTTTATGGCAGAGGCACACTGGTATGTAGTTCATACCTACTCAGGATATGAGAATAAGGTTAAGGCAAACATTGATAAAACAATTGAGAACAGACATCTTGAGGACCAGATTTTAGAAGTCCGTGTCCCGATGCAGGATGTGGTGGAATTGAAGAACGGTGCTAAGAAACAGGTTCAGAAAAAAATGTTTCCCGGTTATGTACTTATTAATATGGTAATGAATGATGACACATGGTACGTTGTCAGAAATACCAGAGGCGTTACCGGATTTGTTGGTCCGGGGTCTAAGCCGGTACCACTCACTGAAGCTGAAATGAGACCGTTGGGAATCGAATCAGAAAATATCGTTGTAGATTTTGCGGAAGGAGACAGCGTGGTTGTAACCGGAGGTGTCTGGAAAGATACCGTCGGAGTGATCCAGAGCATGAATTCCGGCAAGCAGATCGTCACAATCAATGTAGAGTTATTTGGCCGCGAGACGCCAGTAGAAATAAGTTTCGCAGATGTAAGAAAGACAAACTAAAAAGGAGGACTTATCCAAATGGCAAAGAAAGTAGAAGGATATATCAAATTGCAGATTCCAGCTGGTAAGGCAACACCTGCACCACCTGTTGGACCTGCACTTGGACAGCACGGTGTTAACATCGTAGAGTTCACAAAACAGTTCAATGCAAGAACAGCCGATCAGGGAGATTTAATCATCCCTGTAGTAATTACCGTATATGCGGACAGAAGCTTCAGCTTCGTAACAAAGACTCCGCCGGCACCGGTATTGATTAAGAAGGCATGCAACATCAAATCCGGTTCTGCAGTACCTCAGAAGGATAAAGTAGCAACCATTTCCAAGGCAAAATTACAGGAAATTGCAGAGTTAAAAATGCCAGACTTAAATGCAGGTTCTTTAGAAGCAGCAATGAGTATGATCGCTGGAACATGCAGAAGTATGGGAGTTACAGTAGAAGAATAGGTCGAAAGTAACTACCTTAAGACAATCGCAAAAAAGACTGAAAACGAAACAATCGTGGGAGGGAACACTCCCGATATTACCACTAGGAGGTTTTTTAATGAAAAGAGGAAAGAAATATGTAGAGGCTGCTAAGAACATTGACAGAACTGCTCAGTACGACGTTGCAGAAGCAGTTAGCCTTGTAAAAAAAGCAGCAGTTGCAAAATTTGATGAGACAATCGAAGCTCATATCAGAACAGGCTGTGATGGCCGTCATGCAGAGCAGCAGATTCGTGGAGCAGTTGTACTGCCACACGGAACCGGTAAAGCTGTAAAAGTATTAGTTATCGCAAAAGGTGAAAAAATTGATGAAGCAAAAGCAGCAGGCGCTGACTTCGTTGGTGGAGAGGAATTAATTCCAAAGATCCAGAACGACGGATGGTTAGATTTTGATGTTGTTGTTGCTACACCGGATATGATGGGTGTTGTTGGACGTTTAGGTCGTGTACTTGGACCAAAAGGTTTAATGCCAAACCCGAAAGCCGGAACTGTAACAATGGATGTTACAAAAGCGGTAAACGAGATTAAAGCCGGTAAGATTGAGTACAGATTGGACAAAACAAATATTATCCATGTGCCAGTTGGAAAAGCATCTTTTACAGAAGAACAGTTAGCGGACAACTTCCAGACGCTTATGGATGCAATTAATAAAGCAAAACCAAGCAGCTTAAAGGGTCAGTACATCAAGAGCATTACATTAGCTCCGACAATGGGACCTGGTGTAAAATTAAGCGTAGCAAAAGTTGCACAGTAATTATTAGTTGACATCGAAAATAGATAATGATATAATGCAAAAGCATATTGCCGAAGACAGCAGGTGCCGAAAGGCGTAATCGCAGAGCCTGCCGAGGGAATTTATTGATGTAATATCACAATGAATTTTAGACCTCTCTGTCATTTGGCGGAGAGGTTTTTTGAACCTTTTATGTCTGAGGAATACAAAGAAAAATAAAAGGAGGTGCACGATTCGTGGCAAAAGTAGAACTGAAACAGCCTATCGTAGAGGAGATTTCTGCAAACATTAAAGATGCACAGTCCGTAGTTCTCGTTGACTATCTTGGACTTAGCGTAGCAGAAGATACTCAGTTGCGTAAACAGTTAAGAGAAGCAGGTGTTACTTATAAAGTATATAAGAACACATTGATGAATTTTGCATTTAAAGGAACTGACTTTGAGAGCCTTGCTCCAATGTTAGACGGACCAAATGCAATCGCTATTTCTACAACAGATGCTACTGCTCCGGCAAGAATCTTAAGCAAATTTGCAAAGACTGCTCCGGCATTAGAGATCAAAGGCGGTGTTGTAGAAGGAACTTTCTATGATGCAGAAGGAATGAAAGCAATCGCTGCTGTACCATCAAGAGAAGAATTACTTTCCAAATTACTTGGAAGTATGCAGTCTCCTATCACAAACTTTGCTCGTGTTATCAATCAGATTGCAGAGCAGGGCGGTGCAGGTGAAAGCGTAGAAGCTGCTCCGGCTGAAGAAGCTCCTGTTGAGGAAGCTCCGGCAGCAGAAGAAGCACCGGCAGAATAAGCCGAAAAGCAAAGACAGAAACAAAAATAAACCATAAAAATGGAGGGAAATCAGAATGGCAAAATTAACAACAGCTGAAATGATCGACGCTATCAAAGAGTTAAGCGTATTAGAGTTAAATGAATTAGTAAAAGCATGCGAAGAGGAATTTGGTGTATCTGCAGCAGCAGGCGTAGTAGTTGCAGCAGCAGGAGCTGAAGGCGGCGCAGCAGGAGAAGAAAAATCTGAGTTCGACGTAGAGTTAACAGAAGTTGGACCAAACAAAGTTAAAGTTATCAAAGTAGTTCGTGAAGCAACAGGCTTAGGCTTAAAAGAAGCAAAAGAGTTAGTTGATGGAGCTCCTAAGGTAATCAAAGAAGCTGCTGAGAAAGCAGAAGCTGAAGACATCAAGACAAAACTTGAGGCTGAAGGCGCTAAAGTTACTCTTAAATAATTGTTTATTAAAAAGTAACCAGGCTGTACTTGGTAGAGTGCAGATAAAGAGAAGAACCTGTCCGGAAGAAGTGCCGGATGGGTTCTTTTGTGTTATGAGGAATGTTTTGGGAAGGGGGGACGGACTGCGCCAATCAAATATTCCGCGTTTCCTTGTGCAGAACATTCCGATGAACCTCCGAAAAGCAGAAAAAGAAACGCTCCATATTTGATTGGTGCAGCCCTGACGCCGGCCTTCGTGTAACATGCTTTCGTATCTTTCGCATCAGAACTCATAACATAAATCCTACAAACTGAACACCATGCGAAGAAACAAATATGAAATATTTGTTTCCGGCAGCTACGACTGTCAGATTTGGATGGGTGGGAGGACATACAACACAGGTCGAGGAGTTTTGGGATTGGGGCGGGCGGCGTTATTCCTGCAAATGGAACTGTCTGAGCGTAGCGAGTTTTCCATTTGTAGGAATGAAATTAGCCGACAGACCCAACCCCTAAAACTCCCGAACTGGCGTTGTGGTCCTCCCGCCCATCCAAATCTGACAATTGAAACAGAGAAACACAAAAAAATCCTTGACTATTTCCGCCATCTTGTGCTATCATATACGGTGCACTATTGTGGTGCCGTAGGCTTATTTGTGCTACCCGGAAATAGGTGGGAAAAGTTAGTGAATAATTCTGCATAATAGGTGAAGTTAAATATAAAAAACGAGAGGTGAAACGTCAATGGAGAAAAACAGAATACGTCCGGTCAAAGCCGGTAAAAGCATGCGTATGAGTTACTCGAGACAAAAAGAGGTATTGGAAATGCCAAATCTTATAGAGGTTCAGAAGGAATCCTATAAGTGGTTTTTGGACGAAGGTCTGAAAGAAGTATTTGATGATATCTCTCCAATTGCTGATTACAGCGGACATCTGAGCCTGGAATTCGTGGATTTTACATTGTGCGAAGATGATGTAAAGTATTCCATTTCAGAATGCAAGGAGCGGGATGCCACATATGCAGCACCGTTAAAAGTAAAAGTAAGACTCTATAACAAAGAAAACGATGAAATTAACGAGCACGAAATCTTCATGGGCGACCTTCCGCTTATGACAGAGACGGGAACCTTCGTTATTAATGGTGCGGAGCGTGTTATCGTAAGCCAGTTAGTACGTTCCCCTGGTATCTATTATGGCATAGATCACGATAAAGTAGGCAAGGAATTATTTTCCTGTACCGTAATCCCGAACCGTGGTGCATGGTTAGAATATGAGACAGACTCTAATGATGTGTTCTATGTCCGTGTGGACAGAACCAGAAAAGTGCCGATCACCGTATTGATCCGTGCACTTGGAATAGGAACAAATCAGGAGATTATCGACTACTTTGGTGAAGAGCCAAAGATCGTGGCAAGTTTTGGAAAAGACGTTGCAAACAGCTACGAAGAAGGTCTTTTAGAATTATATAAGAAAATCCGTCCGGGTGAACCGCTGACCGTAGAGAGTGCACAGAGCCTCATCACAGCGATGTTCTTCGACCCAAGAAGATATGATCTTGCAAAAGTCGGACGTTATAAATTCAATAAAAAATTAGCGTTAAGAAACCGCATCAACGGACAGGTTCTCGCTGAAGATGTTGTAGATGTTACAACAGGTGAGATCATTGCAGAAAAAGGCACCACTGTAACCAGAGAGTTAGCAGATGCTATCCAGAATGCAGGTGTTCCTTTTGTGTGGATTCAGACAGAAGAACGCAATGTTAAGATTTTATCAAACTTAATGGTAGATATCAATGCACAGATCGAGGGTATTGATGCCAAAGAGCTTGGCGTGACAGAGGCCGTATATTATCCGGTACTTGCAAAAATCTTAGAAGAAAATGAAGATATCGAAGATATTAAGCAGGAAATTCGCAGAAATATCTCCGAATTAATACCAAAGCATATTACAAAAGAAGATATTTTTGCTTCTATTAACTATAATATGCATTTAGAGTACGGTGTAGGACACGATGACGATATCGACCATTTGGGTAACAGACGTATCCGTTCTGTAGGTGAATTATTACAGAACCAGTATCGTATCGGTCTTTCCCGTTTAGAGAGAGTAGTCCGTGAGAGAATGACCACACAGGATTTAGAGGGAATTTCTCCGCAGAGCTTAATCAATATCAAACCGGTAACTGCGGCAGTCAAAGAGTTCTTTGGTTCATCCCAGTTATCACAGTTCATGGATCAGAACAACCCATTGGGTGAGCTGACACATAAGAGACGTTTATCCGCATTAGGACCTGGTGGTCTTTCCAGAGACCGTGCGGGATTCGAGGTACGAGACGTTCATTATTCCCATTACGGAAGAATGTGCCCGATCGAGACACCTGAAGGTCCGAACATCGGATTGATCAACTCTTTGGCAACTTATGCAAGGATCAACGAGTATGGATTTATTGAAGCACCATACCGTAAAATTGATAAAACAGATCCTCAGAATCCGCGTGTCACAGATGAAGTAGTATACATGACAGCAGATGAAGAGGACAACTACCATGTAGCACAGGCGAATGAGGCTCTCGATGAAGAGGGACATTTCGTGCGTAACTCCGTATCAGGACGTTACTTAGATGAGACACAGGAATACGAAAAGACCATGTTTGATTACATGGACGTATCTCCGAAGATGGTATTCTCTGTCGCTACAGCATTGATTCCGTTCTTACAGAACGACGATGCGAACCGTGCGCTGATGGGATCTAACATGCAGCGTCAGGCAGTGCCGCTTTTAAATACAGAGGCACCGGTAGTTGGAACAGGAATTGAGCCAAAAGCAGCCGTAGACTCCGGAGTCTGCGTAGTAGCAAAACATGCAGGTGTAGTAGAACGTTCCGAATCTGACAAGATCATCATCAAGACAGATGACGGAGCAAAAGACACCTATAAATTACAGAAATTCAAAAGAAGTAACCAGTCCAACTGCTACAACCAGCGTCCGATCGTATTCAAGGGCGACCGTGTAGAAGAGGGCGAAGTCATTGCAGACGGTCCGTCTACATCTAATGGAGAATTAGCACTTGGAAAGAATCCATTGATCGGATTTATGACATGGGAAGGTTATAACTACGAGGATGCTGTATTATTATCCGAGCGTTTAGTACAGGATGATGTGTATACATCCATCCATATGGAAGAATATGAAGCAGAAGCGCGTGACACCAAATTAGGACCGGAAGAGATCACAAGAGACGTTCCGGGAGTTGGTGATGATGCATTAAAGGCATTGGATGAGCGCGGAATCATCCGTATCGGTGCAGAAGTCCGTGCCGGTGATATCTTAGTCGGAAAAGTAACTCCAAAGGGAGAAACAGAGCTGACGGCAGAAGAGAGACTGCTTCGTGCGATCTTTGGTGAAAAAGCAAGAGAGGTAAGAGATACCTCATTAAAAGTACCACACGGCGAGTATGGTATTGTTGTAGATACAAAAGTATTCACAAGAGAAAACGGTGATGAGCTTTCACCGGGAGTAAACCAGTCTGTGCGTATTTACATCGCACAGAAGAGAAAGATTTCCGTAGGAGATAAGATGGCTGGTCGTCATGGTAACAAGGGTGTTGTTTCCCGTGTATTACCGGTAGAGGATATGCCATATCTGCCAAACGGACGTCCGTTAGACATCGTACTGAATCCGTTGGGTGTACCTTCCCGTATGAATATCGGACAGGTGCTTGAGATTCACTTAAGTCTTGCGGCAAAAGCATTAGGATTTAACATTGCAACTCCGGTATTCGATGGTGCAAAAGAGACAGACATCATGGATACACTGGATTTGGCAAATGATTATGTAAACTTGGAATGGGAAGAGTTCAAGGCAAAACATGAAGAAGAGTTGTTACCGGAAGTTTTAGACTATCTGTATGAAAACAGAGACCACAGAGAACTTTGGAAAGGCGTACCGCTTTCACGCGATGGAAAAGTAAGACTGCGTGACGGACGTACCGGAGAATTCTTCGACAGCCCGGTAACCATCGGACACATGCATTACCTGAAACTCCACCATCTGGTAGATGATAAGATCCATGCACGTTCTACCGGTCCTTACTCTTTAGTAACACAGCAGCCGCTCGGTGGTAAAGCACAGTTCGGTGGACAGCGTTTCGGAGA
>DNUZ01000020.1:119488-122899 GCA_003507655.1 Lachnospiraceae bacterium
GGACAGCGTTTCGGAGAGATGGAGGTATGGGCACTCGAGGCTTATGGTGCAGCATACACCTTACAGGAGATTTTAACTGTAAAATCAGATGATGTGATCGGACGTGTGAAGACCTACGAAGCGATCATCAAGGGAACTAATATTCCTGAGCCGGGAATTCCTGAGTCCTTCAAGGTACTCTTAAAAGAGCTTCAGTCCTTAGGACTGGACGTACGCGTGCTTCGTGATGATGACAGTGAAGTTGAGATCATGGAGACCAGTGAGTACGGTGAGACGGATCTGAATGCGATTATCGGAAATGATAAGAATTTTGCATTTGAGGACAGCGAGTCCTTTGAAAAAATGGGATTCACAAAGCAGGAGTTCGATGCTGAGAGCGAGGAACTTGTAGATGTTGAAGAAGAACCTTCTGAGGAGGAGCCGGTATTTGCTGGCGAATCAGCAGAGGATTTCGATGAAGAATAGACGGAAGGGAGTATCGTAAATGCCAGAGAATAAGACAAACGAAGGGTATCAGCCAATTACATTTGATGCGATCAAGATTGGTCTGGCCTCTCCGGAAAAAATCAGAGAATGGTCCCGCGGTGAAGTAAAAAAACCGGAAACCATTAACTACAGAACCCTGAAACCGGAAAAAGACGGTCTGTTCTGCGAAAGAATTTTCGGACCGAGCAAAGACTGGGAATGTCACTGTGGAAAATACAAGAAAATCCGTTATAAGGGTGTTGTCTGCGACCGATGCGGCGTAGAGATTACGAAGGCAGCCGTTCGTAGAGAACGTATGGGACATATAGAGCTTGCAGCTCCGGTTTCCCATATCTGGTATTTCAAGGGAATCCCGAGCCGTATGGGATTGATCCTTGATCTATCTCCGAGAACCCTTGAAAAAGTATTATATTTTGCATCCTACATCGTATTGGATTCCGGCGATACTGAGCTTTTATACAAACAGGTATTGACCGAGAACGAATATCAGGAAGCAAGAGAAAAATATGGAAGCAGCTTCCGTGTGGGCATGGGTGCTGAGGCGATCAAAGAGCTGTTAGAGGCCATTGACTTAGAGAAAGATGCTGCTGAGTTAAAGGCAGGCTTAAAGGATGCAACAGGACAGAGACGTGCCCGTATCATCAAGAGACTTGAAGTAGTAGAAGCATTCCGTGAGTCTGGAAACAAACCGGAGTGGATGATCATGGACGTGATCCCGGTTATCCCGCCAGACTTACGTCCGATGGTACAGTTAGACGGAGGACGTTTTGCAACATCCGATTTAAATGATCTGTACAGAAGGATCATCAATAGAAATAACCGTTTGAGAAGACTCTTAGAGCTTGGCGCACCGGATATCATCGTGCGAAACGAAAAGAGAATGTTACAGGAAGCAGTAGATGCCCTGATCGACAACGGAAGAAGAGGAAGACCTGTTACCGGACCTGGTAACCGTGCCCTGAAATCCCTTTCCGACATGTTAAAAGGTAAATCCGGACGTTTCCGTCAGAACTTACTCGGAAAACGTGTTGACTATTCCGGACGTTCCGTTATCGTCGTAGGACCGGAACTGAAGATCTATCAGTGCGGTCTGCCAAAAGAAATGGCGATCGAGCTGTTCAAGCCGTTCGTAATGAAAGAGCTTGTAGCAAACGGAACCGCACACAATATCAAGAGTGCAAAGAAAATGGTTGAGAGACTTCAGCCGGAAGTTTGGGATGTCTTAGAAGACGTTATCAAAGAGCACCCGGTTATGTTAAACCGTGCTCCTACACTGCACAGACTTGGAATCCAGGCGTTTGAGCCGATCTTAGTAGAAGGTAAGGCAATTAAGCTGCATCCTTTAGTATGTACCGCATACAATGCCGATTTCGACGGTGACCAGATGGCTGTCCATCTTCCGCTATCCGTAGAGGCACAGGCAGAGTGCCGCTTTATGCTGTTATCACCAAACAACCTGTTAAAACCATCCGATGGTGGTCCTGTGGCAGTACCTTCACAGGATATGGTACTTGGAATTTATTATCTGACCATGGGTAAGATGATCGATCGTACCAATGAGGTTGATTTAGATACCGTAGCAGAAAAAAATTATGCAGATAAAGAAGAAGTCAGAAAAGCGGTAGAAGCAGAAGAGATCACAGAGTATACCAATATCCGTTTCAGTGCCGGAGACGGAAACCATGTTGTCATCTGTACACCACATGATCTGATGGGACACAACTTCACCAGCACAAACCATGCGCTTCTTGCATACGAGAATGGTGATATCACACTTCACCAGAAGATCCGTGTCAGAAGAGAAGCAGTCAATGCAGACGGAGAAAAAGTAACAGGCATGATCGAGACGACACTTGGCCGTTTGATCTTCAATGAGATCCTGCCACAGGATTTAGGTTTTGTAGACAGAAGCAAGCCGGAAAACCTGTTAGTGCCGGAAATTGATTTCCATGTAGGTAAAAAAGGATTAAAACAGATCCTTGAAAAAGTGATCAATATCCACGGTGCAACCAAGACAGCAGAGGTACTTGATGATATCAAGGCAATGGGATATAAATATTCCACCAGAGCTGCCATGACCGTATCCGTATCCGATATGACCGTTCCTGCGAAGAAACCGGAGCTGATCAAACAGGCACAGGATACCGTAGACCTGATCACAAAGAATTACAAACGAGGTCTTGTAACAGAGGAAGAGCGTTACAAAGAAGTTGTAGAGACATGGAAAGAGACAGACGATGAGTTAACAGAAGCACTGCTTTCCGGTCTGGATAAATATAATAACATCTTCATGATGGCTGATTCCGGAGCCCGTGGTTCCGATAAGCAGATCAAACAGTTAGCCGGTATGCGTGGATTGATGGCAGATACAACCGGTAGGACCATTGAGCTGCCGATCAAGTCAAACTTCCGTGAAGGACTTGATGTACTGGAATACTTCATGTCTGCACATGGAGCCCGTAAAGGACTTTCCGATACAGCTCTTCGTACAGCCGATTCCGGTTACCTGACAAGACGTTTAGTAGACGTATCTCAGGAACTGAGTATCCGTGAGTCTGACTGTGCATTAGAATCAGGCAAAGAGATTCCCGGAATGTATGTCAAAGCATTCATGGATGGAAAAGAAGAGATCGAGAGTCTGCAGGATCGTATTACAGGACGTTTCTCCTGCGAGACAATTTGTGATAAAGACGGAAACGTATTAGTAAAAGCAAACCACATGATCACACCGAAACGTGCGGCAGCAGTTGTAAGCAAAGGTGTGGATGCAGACGGCGAACCACTGACACAGGTCAAGATCCGTACGATCTTAACCTGTCGTTCCCACATCGGTATCTGTGCAAAATGTTACGGTGCGAACATGGCAACCGGTCAGGCAGTACAGGTCGGTGAGGCAATCGGTATCATCGCAGCACAGTCAATCGG
>DNUZ01000020.1:123151-134133 GCA_003507655.1 Lachnospiraceae bacterium
ACCATGCGTACGTTCCATACCGGAGGAGTTGCCGGTGACGATATCACACAGGGTCTTCCTCGTGTCGAGGAGCTTTTCGAGGCAAGAAAGCCGAAGGGACTTGCGATCATTACCGAATTCGGTGGTGTTGCAACCATTAAAGATACAAAGAAAAAACGCGAGATCATCGTAACAAATCCGGAAACCGGAGAAACAAAGACATACCTGATCCCATACGGTTCCAGGATCAAGATTATGGATGGAGCTGTTTTAGAGGCAGGAGATGAGCTGACCGAAGGTAGTGTAAATCCACACGATATCTTAAAGATCAAAGGTGTCCGTGCAGTACAGGATTACATGCTTCAGGAAGTACAGCGGGTATATCGTCTTCAGGGTGTAGAGATCAACGATAAGCATATCGAGGTTATCGTACGTCAGATGTTAAAGAAAGTCCGCGTTGAGAACAACGGAGATTCCGAGCTGTTACCGGGAACACTCGTAGACGCATTAGATTTTGATGATGTAAACGAGAGACTCGAAGAGGAAGGCAAAGAGCCGGCAGAAGGAAAACAGGTACTTCTTGGTATTACCAAGGCGGCACTTGCAACGAACTCCTTCTTATCCGCAGCATCCTTCCAGGAGACAACCAAGGTATTGACCGAGGCTGCGATCAAGGGCAAGAAAGATCCGCTGATCGGATTAAAAGAAAATGTCCTGATCGGTAAACTCTTACCGGTAGGAACAGGAATGAAGCGTTATCGCGACATTAAACTGGATTCCGATTTAAACCGGTTCGCAGATATTGATTTTACAGATGAATATGGCGAGTTTGGCGAAGAGGAAACTGCAGAAATGTTAGAATCTCCGGAAGAGAAGATAGCATCCATGAGTGCTCCGGAAACAGAAGAAGAGGAATAAGAACCGATATTCAAGGCGGTGGGAGAAATCCCGCCGCTTTTTTTGACTCTGTTTTTAAAAAATACTTTGTAAAACCTATAAAGTAAAAATACCCATAATGCCGATATAATATATGCGAAAAGCAGCATCCGCTTTAGCGTAGAAAATCGCTTGAAAAAAAGCGAAAAATAGCATATAATTACCTTGAGAAAATGTATTTACAGGATAAGTGCGTTTTTAGAACGGATACTAGGGAAGGATGGTCAATATATGTACAAGGACGTTTGGAAAAAAGCAGCTGCATTATTCTTATGTGCGTGCATGGCAGGTACATCGGTAGATTTAACCGCATTTACGGTTCATGCACAGGAACAGACAGCAACAGAAGAAAAGGTTGAGGCAGAGAAGACTGAACAACCGGAAATAACGGATGAAACAACAGAGGATGCACAGAAAAGTGAAGTGCAGACAGAGGCTGTAAACCAGGAAGAGGAGCAGTCTGTTTCAACATATATAGCGCCATTAGTAGAGGAACAGGAAGTCCCGGTACTGGGTGCACCGGATGGAGTCACAGAGCTGACAGACGCAAATACAGCGATCGTTCTGAGTGCGTCTACTTATACATATGATGGAACAGAGAAAAAACCAACCGTTACCGTAGTATGTAACGGTGTCAGACTGACACAGAATACAGATTTCCTTCTGACCTATGCAGATCATGTCAATGCAGGAACCGCAAGCCTGACAATCGTAGGTCTTACCAATTATACAGGAAGCCTGACAAAGAATTTTACAATTAAGACAAAGAATCTGAATGATTCCTCCATTACAGCAAGTCCAACCGTTCTGACAAACGTTGTATATACAGGAAAGCCGGTTACACCGGTTGTTACATTAAAAGACAAATCTACCGTACTTTACAGTGATGTGGATTATACGATCACATTTGATAAAGATGCGGCTCAGCGTGTAGAGGCAGGAGTCAGTGCAAGAATGACCCTGACCGGAAAAAATAACTACACAGGCACGAGAATTTTTGACTTTACGATCGACAAAAAGAATGTAGCAGATACGGATGTCAGCATCAGCTATGATTCCGTACAGAGTTATACGGGTTCAGCCGTTACCCCGGAAGTAACACTGATGTATAATGGCGAGCTGATGGTAAAAGATAGGGACTATAAGATTACATATTCTAACAACATTGCAGCATCTTCAAGTGCGGCGATCACCATCACCGGAACAGGAAATTTCAAAGGAAAAGTAAATAAGGTATTTACGATTTCCAGCAGTGATATCGCTTCGGCATCCATTACGCTTGATACCGACAGTTATGTATATGACGGAAATCCGAAAAAACCGGGCGCAACCGTAAAGCTGACAGATGATAAGGGAAAAGAAAAGACCCTGCGTCTTGGAACCGATTACAGTATTGAATACAAAGACAACACCAATGCAGGAGAAGCAAGCGTCGTTGTAAAAGGAAAAGGCAACTACACCGGAACCTGTGAGAAAACATTTACCATTTCGGCAAGAAGCATGAGTGACTCACAGTATGCAAGTGAGTTTATGATCCAGGCGATACCGGATCAGTATTACCTTGGTAAAAATGAACAGGTAAAGCCGACCATCACAGTACAGCGGGAAGGCGAAGAACTGAAACTTGGAACAGATTATACGGTTCAATACTACAATAATACAACCGTAAGTACGGATAGCAGCAAAGCAAAAGTTACCGTTTACGGAAAAGGAAATTACAAGGATGAAATATCCGCAGAATACAATATCGTAAAAGTCCCGATGGACAATGTGACGATCAGTGACATTGACAACTGGACAAAATTAGGAACAGCACCAAATCCGGCAGTAACCGTTACTTATAATAATGTAACCCTCCGCCGTGGAACAGATTATACCATAGAGTATGTGGATGAGAGCGGAAAAGCACTGACCAATGCGGCAAAAGGAATGACCGGAGTAGTCAGAATTACAGCCACGGCAGACAGTGTATATGAAGGAATCACATCCAAAGATTTCTGGATCTGTTATGATATTGCCGACACCTTGGCAAGTGATGTAAAAGCAGAGTATCTCTATACCGGAAAAGACATTGAGCCGGCACCTACGATCAAGACCACTTCAGGCAAGACCTTGAAGGCAGGCGTTGATTATACCGTAAGCTATAATCAGGATACGGTTAATGCCGGTAACAAGACCATAACTATTTATGGAATGGGCGAGTATGCAGGAGAAACTACCTGTGCCTATAAGGTTACACCGAAACCTTTGACAGCAAGTGACATTACCTATACAGCAACTTCACCGGTATATACGGGAAGTACTGTGAAACCGGAAGTAACCGTTAAGAACGGTGATGTAACACTGAGCGAAGGAATTGATTACGAGATTGAAGAAGTTACAGATGCTGCAGCCGATGAATATATCAAAGCAGGTGAAGGCAAACGCTTAAAGATCGTAGCAAAATCAGGAAGTAACTATACAGGAACGAAAGAGATCACCTATACAATTGCACCGCGTCCGATAGCCGATGCGGCAGGAAAGGCAGCATCAGATATAGAAGTACAAGGCTTGGATGGTTTAGAAGAACTTTATACAGGTTCTCCGATCACCGTCAGCGGAATCAAAGTTCTTAGAAATGCAGCAGAACTGACAGAGATCACAGATTATGTCATTACATATGGAAACAACACAAATGCAGGAACCGCAAATGTGTACATTACCGGAAAAGGTAACTACACCGGAATGATCCAGGAGAGTTTTGACATCAAATATGATTTCAGCAAGGTAACAGGAAAGACCATGTTAGATGGTCAGGAAGAGACAGAATTTGAGTATGACGGTGGACAGCAGATCCGCCCGACCATGAAGCTGACTTATGATGATCTGGCAAACCAGATCTCCAATGAACTTTCAAGCAGTGATTATGTAGTCACAGGCTATAGTGGCAATATCAATGCGGGCGCAGAGAATGGAGCTTCTGTTACATTAGAGGGAAGAGGATTGTACAAAGGTACATTGACTCTGAACTTTACTGTTATTCCAAAATATATTGATTCGGAAGATATCTTAGTAGCAGATGCGATCAACACACCGGTTTATGATGGAGAAAGGCATAAGATCAACAATCTGACCATCTATTTCCGACAGGCATTGGAGTTAGGAACCGATTACAACCTGACAAAATATGTGGATTCAGGAGACAATGACCCGAGCAATACAAACAGTGACTGTATCAATGCAGGAACCATTACCATTACGGTAGAAGGTGTCGGTAACTATCAGGGAACCAGAGAAGTGACCAGATATATCGCACAAAAGAGCATTGAAGATAGTGATATTGAAGTAACACAGATGGCAGATATCGTGTACGATGGACAGCCACACAAACTGACAGCAGACCAGATCACAGCAGTTTATAACAGATACAACTCAACACCGCTGAGCTTAACCAGTGCAGATTATACGGTTACTTCATGGAAGAACACCGGAGATGACCCGGATGAAGAAGACAGCGAATGTATTAATGCCGGAACAGTTACGATCACTTTAGAAGCAAAAGGCAATTATACCGGAACAAGAACCATTGTATATCGGATCATTCCGAAGTCATTAATAAAGAGTGATGGAAGTATCGCAGATGATATCCATGCAAGTATCACAGGAGGTAACACAACCGTTTATAATCGGGAAGTGCAGAATCCTGAGGTAACAGTCACAGCGGATGGAATCGAAACATTGTCAGATAAAGACATGACCATTACCTATCTGAAAGAAGTGACAACCGGAAGTTCAGCAGGTACTTATACAGAAGTAGATGAATGTAAAGATGCCGGTAACTATAAGATCAGAGTTACCGGAAAAGGAAACTACAGTGGAAGTTTTGATCTGAGCTATACGATTCAGCAGAGAAACCTCAATGAAGATGCCGAGGATTACCGATTTGCCATTGAACCGATCTCAGATCAGACATACACAGGGGATGCCATCATACCGGAAGAACTGAAAGTATTTGAATATGCTTATGATGCATCTGCTCCGGATGATAAATCTAACGAAAATGCAGTGCTCGGAGAAGATGATTACAATGTAACGGGTACAAACAACATTGATGTAACATCAGATATACAGAAAGCAGAGCTGACCATTGAAGGAAAAGGCAACTATACCGGAACCCTTACAACAGAGTTTGTGATTCTGCCGAAGAACATCAATGATAAGACAGACAGTGTATACGATGTTGGTCTGACAGAGATTTTAGAAGTAGAGTACACGGGAGAATTGTTAACACCGGTACTGCCGCTGAAATATAATGGTCATGATTTAGTAGAAGGAACAGATTATCAGGTAAGCTATCAGGTAGCAGATACAGATGAAGAAGGCAATCCGATCCAGGTAGATACGAACCGGGATGTAGGACCGGTTTACGGAACCATCGAGGGAACCGGAAACTATATCGGCACCAGAACATTCACGGTAGATGATCCGATCTTTAAGATCGTTCCAAGATCCATAAAGAGAACTTATGAGAGCGGAGAACTTACGGTAGAAGCATTCCCATCCTATGTATATGATGGAAAAGAGCATAAACCGGAAGTTGTTATCAGAGATACATTTAAAGGTACAGAACCGTTAGTAGAAGGAATCGATTATACCGTAGTATATGAAGAAACAGTGAATGCCGGAACAAATACAGTCCGGATCACCGGAATCGGAAACTACGGTGAGGAGATAGAACTGACCTATAAGATCATTCCGAAGAGCCTGTTTACCGGTTCGGGAGCAGATGCTGCCATGGTAGAGGGAAGCCATATGGAAGAGATTGCGGAGCAGACCTATACCGGAGCAGAGATCACACCGGGTATTGGAATATTTGATACCATCAATGATGCTGAGGTACAGTTAGAGGAAGGAAGAGATTATACAATAGCTTACCAGTCTAATACAAATGCAGGTACAGCTACAGCAGTTATTACATTCTGTGGCAACTATACAGGTTACTATGATGCGATCAAAGATACCTATTACAACAGCTATCAGAAGACCTTCCAGATCGTACCACGAGACATTGCAGATGAGAACATCATCATTGAGTCAATAGACGATCAGGAGTATGATAAAAATCCAAAGGAACCGGAACCGGTCATTACGTTTGGCGCAACAACATTAGTAAAAGGCGTGGACTACACACTGGAGTACAGTGAAAACCATACGGACAGTGGAACGGTAACGATCACAGTAACCGGAATTAACAACTTTAAGAACACAAGAACAACAACCTATCAGATCACGCCGAAGTCCTTAGATTCAGCAGATATCCAGGTAGCTGCCATCGATAATCAGGATTATACCGGAAGTAATGTAGTACCGGATGTAACAGTAACTTATGGAACCACAGTACTGAAAAAAGGTGTAGATTATCAGTGTGAAGCGGGAACAAATACCGTAAAACCGGGAACTGCAACCGTGGTCATCAAAGGTATCGGAAACTATGGCGGACAGGTCACAAAAGACTTCAAGATCATCGGAAATCTGGAGTCCAATGGACGTATTGAAACCATTGCACCACAGGCATATACCGGAACAACGGTAAAACCTGCGGCAACCGTAACTTTTGGAGGTTCCAAGCTGATACAGGGAACGGATTACAACATTGATTGGAACAATAACATTGAAGTAGGAACTGCAACCGTAACAATTACAGGAACAGGAGTTTACAAAGGAACGATCACCGGAACCTTCAACATTGCATATGACCTTGCAGCAAACGGTGGAAATAAGGTAGAAACCAATTCGATCGCTGATGAGTATACTTATCAGGGAAGTGCGATCGCACCGATCACACAGGTTTCTTACAGTGGTCAGGCAATGACAGCAGGCACAGATTATATCCTGACTTACAGCCAGAATACGAATGTGGGAACTGTAAAGATCACAATTACCGGAATTGGAAAATATACGGGAAGTGTGAGCAGAAGTTTCAAGATCGTAAAGAAAAATCTGGCAAACTGTACATATTCTTCTGTATCCGGATTTGATTATGATGGTACGGAAAAGACACCGACTGTAACCATCAAGAACGGAACACGGACATTGTCACGCGGAACAGACTATACGCTTCAGTACAAGAACAATAAAAATGCAGGTGTTGGTCAGGTGATCATTTCCGGAGCAGGCAACTACTCGGGAACAGTCATCCGTTACTTTAACATCAACGTATTGCAGCCGACCGGTCTGCGTATGGAATCCAGTAAGGCAAACAGCGTGAAACTGGTATGGAGTTTTAGCGGAAAAGCAACCGGATATGAGATCTACCGCAAGCAGAGCGATGGAAAATACAAGAAGATAGCAACAACGAAAAAGACCACATATACCAATAAAAAACTGGCGCCGTCAACTTCTTACAAATATAAAGTAAGAGCATATGTAAAGAATAGTACGGGAACAGTATATGGTAAATTTACCAGTGTGGTGATCGCTAAGACGACACCGGCAACGCCGAAGGTAACAGTTACTTCGCCAAAGGCAAAACAGGTAAAAGTAAAGTGGAAAGGACTTGCTTCTGCATCAGGATATGAGGTATACCGCAGTACATCTAAAAACGGCAAATATACCTTAGTAAAGACCATCAATAAACGCTCGACAGTCACATATGTGAACAAAAAATTAAAGAGTAACAAGACCTACTACTACAAAGTGCGTGCATTTAAGAGCAGCAAGGGTGTAAAGACCTATGGAAGTTACTCCTCTGCAAAGAAAATAAAAGTGAAGTAAAGATTTATGAACAGAGAGTACAAGATTGGTGCATACGTTTTTCAGACATATGAGGAATATAGCGACGGACTCGACGATGTAAATACGATACGTTACATCGTCGACAATGTCGACATGGATGATATGGATGTACTATTACATCTGTACGATTGGATGAAGCAGGAAAAACTGGTTTTTAAAAGTCCGATAGGAGAGGCATTTTTTGCAGATATTGTGGAGCGGGTTGCGACGCAGTCCCAGCAGCAGTTAGATGCAGAGAAAAAGATCGAGGACAAAAAAGAGACGACAGACAGACTTCGGAAATACGGAGGGATCATCTGTGTCATAGCCGCAGTAATTTGTTTTGCAATTTACTTCGGAATAGAATATAGTAATTATAAAGGGAAAAAAGAAATACAACATTTGCAGGATTTAAAGCAGACTTCCGTGAATGCACCGACAACCACACTTGAAAAAAAGGGTGACATTTCTAAAAAGCAGGAAAATGCAGAGGGTGAACAGGAAGAACTGCCGGACATTCTGCCGGAATATCAGGCAATATATCAGGAAAATCCGGAGTTTGCAGGCTGGCTGACAATACCGGACAGCATTGTAGATTATCCGGTGATGAAGCCGAAGAACGATACCGATTACTATCTGGACCATACGTTTAGCGGCGAAGAGGACAAAAACGGTACGCTGTTTATAGACAGCAGAAATGACATTGTCCACCGCAGTACAAATATAATCATATACGGACATAATATGAAGAGCAGTGCCATGTTTGGTTCTTTAAAAAAATATCTGGACGAAGAATACTGGCAGTCGCATAAGACGATACAGTTTGACACGATCTATGAAAAAGGAACTTATATTGTAACAGCCATATGTCTTGGAAAAGTAGAATATCAGGACGATGATGTGTTCCGATACTACGATTTTTTAAATGCAGAAAGTAAAAAGGAATTTAATGTATTTAAGAAAAATGTGGAAAAGAGTGCGGTATTAGCGGACAAAGAGCCGATCAAATATGGAGATAAACTTCTGACATTATCCACTTGCAATCAGTATGTGGAGAACGGAAGATTATATATAGTAGCAAAAAAAATAGAACAATAAAATTTCAAGGATGAAGGCAGGGCGATGAACATGAAAAGAAAGACAAAGAGAAGAGTGGGAATTTTTCTGGTAGTAGCTATGCTTGCGGTCATGATCTATCCGGCATTTTCTACAACAGCAGAAGAAGAGAGTGCAGGATTTATCATTGAAAACGGCGAGCTGACAGCATATACCGGAAGCGGCGGTGACATTACGATACCGGATACCGTTACAGGGATCAGTGATAATGTATTCAGCGGCAATACATCCCTTACAAGTGTAACGATACCGGGTTCCGTGATCAGCATTGGTTCGGGAGCATTTTCCGGTTGTACCAATCTGTACCGTGCAGTGGTACCGGCCAGTGTAGTGAACATTGGAAACAGTGTATTTGCAGGCTGCAGCAGTCTGTCCGATCTGACATTTTCCGCAAACGTGGGAGTGATCCCGGACATGGCATTTTATGGCTGTGCAAGTTTATCATCCGTGACCATTCCGGGTACGGTCACAAGTATTGGAGCAAGTGCGTTTGAAAATTGTACTTTATTGGGAAGTGTGACCATTCCGGCAGCGGTAGATACGATTTCTGATACCGCATTTGCAGGCTGCAGCAATTTAAGCAGCGTAGAAGTAGATGGCGGAAACGCTACCTATTCTTCTTATGACGGATGTATCTATAATAAGACACAGACAAAATTATTGTACTGCCCGGAAGGAAAGTACAGTGTAAAAATCTCAGATAAGACATCCACATTGTCTTATGCAGCATTAAATGGCTGCTACGGAATTACAGAGGTAACACTTCCGGCAAGTGTAACCGTGATCGAGCAGAATGCTTTTTCAAACAGCGGCGTACAGACCATTACCATTCCATCCAGTGTTACGGATATCGGTTCACAGTCATCCTGGACACCACAGATGATCTATACCTATTCTAACAGTGCAGGAGAGGAATTTGCAGTAAACAATAACTATACATATGAGTTACTGGATTCACCGGAAAGCCCGGCAGACCCGAATGGAACAGATGATCCTGGTGTAAAGGAAGATCCGGAACCGAGTGATCCGGGAACTACAGATGATCCGGCAACTCCGGCTGAAAATGGTACAACGAATGCATCCTCTAATAATACACAGGGCAGTGGAACAAGTGTGACCAGCACATCCGGCAGTGTAACGGGAAGAAACCTTGCAGCAGGCGGTGTAAGATCAGCAAGTAAGTTTACGGCAAAGGAGCATGTATTAGACTCCACACCAAAGACAGGTCCGGAGACAAACGCAAAAGTAATTCTCTGTATGGCAGTATTCTTTGTCGGCGTATATCTGATCATCAGCAGCAGAAAAGAAGAAGAGCAGACTGCATAAACTTGTTCATTTTTCACAGAAGTTCTTCATAGAACAATGCAAAAGAATTTTATTGGGTATATTATATAGAAAGAAGAGGCAGAATCTCATTAGATGAGAGCTGCCTCTTTTCGGATTTATGCGAGCTTTCATGCCCCTGAAACGCATTTGGAAAGAAAAAAATCTTGACAATCCGCCATTCTGCTTATATAATTATTTAGCGTGCATACAAATGCATAAATTGAAATTAAACTACAGGAGGTGAAAAACATGCCAACATTTAACCAGTTAGTAAGAAAAGGACGTCAGACATCTGTAAAGAAGTCTACAGCACCAGCTCTCCAGAAAGGTTTTAACTCTTTAAAGAAAAAACCTACAGATTCTGCTTCACCGCAGAAGAGAGGTGTCTGCACAGCAGTTAAGACTGCAACTCCTAAAAAACCTAACTCAGCTCTTAGAAAAATTGCCAGAGTTCGTCTTTCTAACGGAATCGAAGTAACAAGCTACATTCCGGGTGAAGGTCACAACTTACAGGAGCATAGCGTTGTTTTAATCCGCGGAGGAAGAGTAAAAGACTTACCGGGTACAAGATACCATATCATCCGTGGTACACTGGATACAGCAGGTGTAGCAAACAGAAAACAGGCTCGTTCCAAATATGGCGCTAAGAAGCCAAAAGACGCTAAGAAATAAGACTTAGCCATCAACAATGTATCACAAACAGAACTTGGTAAAAGTGTTGGAATGTAAGTTCACCTATTACGGATAAATTCGTATGAGAACTTTTCCCGCACGAACACAGAGAACGACACATGTGAGTACCGTTGAATTAATCGAAATCAAAAAAAGATGATTAAGGAGGGAAGTACCGTGCCACGTAAAGGACATACTCA
>DNUZ01000020.1:134383-135148 GCA_003507655.1 Lachnospiraceae bacterium
GTTACTAAGCTTATCAACAACATCATGTTAGATGGTAAAAAAGGTATCGCACAGAAGATTGTATACGGAGCATTTGAAAGAGTTGCAGAAAAGACCGAGAGACCTGCCCTTGAAGTATTCGAGGAAGCAATGAACAACGTTATGCCTGTATTAGAGGTAAAGGCAAGACGTATCGGTGGTGCAACATACCAGGTACCAATCGAAGTAAGACCGGACAGACGTCAGGCATTAGCACTTCGTTGGCTGACCCTGTATTCCCGCAACAGAGGCGAGAAAACAATGCAGGAGAGACTGGCAAATGAGATTATGGATGCAGCAAACAATACAGGCGCATCTGTAAAGAAAAAAGAAGATATGCACAAAATGGCAGAGGCAAACAAAGCTTTTGCACATTACAGATTCTAGTTTGAAAGCAGCTTAGTGAATCCGGAACAAAGTTGAAGGAGGAACTTAGTGCAGAAGAAATTAAGGAGGAAAATCCCTTGGCTGGAAGAGAATATCCATTAGAGAGAACCAGAAACATTGGTATTATGGCTCATATTGATGCCGGTAAAACGACATTAACAGAGCGTATTTTATACTATACCGGTGTTAACTATAAAATTGGTGATACTCATGAAGGAACTGCAACCATGGACTGGATGGAGCAGGAACAGGAAAGAGGTATCACAATCACTTCAGCCGCTACAACATGCCACTGGACAGAGCAGGAAAACTGCAAACCAAAGGCTGGTGCATTAGAGCATCGTATCAACATCATTGATA
>DNUZ01000020.1:135341-135913 GCA_003507655.1 Lachnospiraceae bacterium
CATCGTATCAACATCATTGATACTCCTGGACACGTTGACTTCACTGTTGAAGTTGAGCGTTCCCTGCGTGTATTAGATGGAGCTGTCGGTGTGTTCTGTGCAAAGGGCGGTGTTGAGCCACAGTCTGAAAACGTATGGCGTCAGGCTGACACTTACAACGTACCGAGAATGGCATTCATCAACAAGATGGACATTTTAGGTGCAGATTTCTATGGCGCTGTAGAGCAGATCAAAACCCGTTTAGGAAAAAATGCAATCTGTCTTCAGCTTCCAATCGGAAAAGAAGATGAATTCCAGGGAATCATCGATTTATTTGAAATGAAAGCATACATCTACAACGATGACAAAGGTGAGGATATCTCCATTGTGGACATCCCTGATGACATGAAGGAAGATGCAGAGCTTTACCACACAGAGTTAGTAGAAAAAGTCTGCGAGTTAGATGATGACTTAATGATGGAATATTTAGAGGGTGAAGAGCCTTCTGCAGAAGCAATGAAAAAAGCTTTAAGAAAAGCAACCTGTGAATGTTTAGCAATCCCTGTTTGCTGTGGTTCTGCTTACAGAAACAA
>DNUZ01000020.1:136176-137815 GCA_003507655.1 Lachnospiraceae bacterium
TTGAGAGACATTCATCTGATGATGAGCCGTTCTCCGCTCTTGCATTCAAGATCATGACAGACCCATTCGTAGGAAAATTAGCATTCTTCCGTGTTTACTCCGGAACATTGAACTCCGGTTCTTATGTACTGAATGCAACAAAAGGTAAAAAAGAGCGTGTTGGACGTATCTTACAGATGCATGCAAACAAGAGAGAAGAGCTTGACAAAGTTTACTCCGGTGATATTGCAGCAGCAGTAGGATTTAAGCTGACAACCACAGGTGATACCATCTGTGATGAAAAAGCTCCGGTTATCTTAGAGTCCATGGAATTCCCGGAACCGGTTATCGAGCTTGCTATCGAGCCTAAGACAAAAGCCGGACAGGGAAAAATGGGTGAGGCTCTTGCAAAACTTGCAGAGGAAGACCCGACATTCCGTGCTCATACAAATACAGAAACAGGACAGACGATCATCGCTGGTATGGGTGAGCTTCACTTAGAGATCATCGTAGACAGACTTCTTCGTGAGTTCAACGTAGAGGCAAATGTAGGTGCACCACAGGTTGCTTACAAAGAAACCTTTACAAAACCGGTTGATCAGGAATACAAATATGCAAAACAGTCCGGTGGTCGTGGACAGTACGGTCACTGTAAAGTTAAATTCGAGCCAATGGATGCCAACGGAGAAGAATTATTCAAATTCGATTCTACTGTTGTCGGTGGTGCAATCCCGAAAGAGTATATCCCGGCAGTCGGCGAAGGTATCGAAGAAGCAACACAGGCTGGTATTTTAGCAGGATTCCCTGTAGTTGGTGTTCATGCAACAGTATATGATGGTTCTTACCATGAAGTCGATTCATCCGAGATGGCATTCCATATTGCCGGATCTATGGCATTCAAGGAAGCTATGCAGAAAGCAAACCCTGTATTACTTGAACCTATCATGAAGGTTGAGGTAACTATGCCGGAAGAATACATGGGTGATGTTATCGGTGATATCAACTCACGTCGTGGACGTATCGAAGGTATGGATGATCTTGGCGGCGGAAAAATCGTTCGCGGATATGTACCTTTAGCAGAAATGTTCGGTTACTCCACAGACTTACGTTCCAAAACACAGGGACGTGGTAACTACTCTATGTTCTTCGAGAAATACGAGCAGGTACCAAAGAATATTCAGGAGAAAATTATTTCTGAAAAAGGCAAATAAACCTTGAAAAAACCTGTTCTATTTTATATAATCAGAATCAGGTGAGTTAAAAATAAAAACAATAGCCCGAAGGGCATCAAATTAAGGAGGATATTCAAAATGGCTAAAGCTAAATTTGAAAGAACGAAACCACATTGTAATATTGGTACCATCGGTCATGTAGACCATGGTAAAACAACTTTAACAGCAGCTATCACAAAAGTACTTGCTGCAAGAGTTGCCGGAAACGAAGCTACAGATTTCGAGAACATCGATAAAGCTCCGGAAGAAAGAGAAAGAGGTATCACAATCTCTACAGCTCACGTTGAGTACGAGACAGAGAGACGTCACTATGCACACGTTGACTGCCCAGGCCATGCTGACTATGTAAAGAACATGATCACTGGTGCTGCACAGATGGACGGAGCTATCTTAGTAGTAGCTGCAACTGACGGTGTTATGGCTCAGAC
>DNUZ01000020.1:138129-138413 GCA_003507655.1 Lachnospiraceae bacterium
ATCGTTGTTTTCTTAAACAAATGCGATATGGTAGACGATCCGGAGTTAATCGAGTTAGTAGAGATGGAAGTTACAGAGCAGCTTGAAGAGTACGGCTTCGAAGGATGCCCGATCATCAAAGGTTCTGCTTTAAAAGCTCTTGAAGATCCAAACGGCGAGTGGGGCGACAAGATCATGGAGTTAATGGATACTGTTGATGAGTACATCCCAGATCCACAGCGTGATACAGATAAACCTTTCTTAATGCCAGTTGAGGACGTATTCACAATCACAGGTCGTGGTAC